>CBIHOX010000308.1:0-1654 GCA_966211685.1 uncultured Pseudoduganella sp. | reverse complement strand
TGCGCCAGATCAGCGCCGTGGCGGCCAGGCGCGACAAGGGGTGGGCCAGGAACAGGGCGGCAACCGCCGTGGCCGGCGGCAGCATGGCCAGCGCCGTGCACTTCACACCCAGCATGCAAATGGTGCCGATCGCGCCGTATGCGCCGATGCGTGAATCCTTCATGATTTCCAGCACGCGTTCGCGCGTCATGCCGCCGCCAAAGCCGTCGCACATGTCGGCAAAGCCATCTTCATGGAACGCGCCGGTCGCGTAAATACCGGCCGCCGTCGACAGCAGGGCTGCCACCGGCGCGGGCAGCACCAGCGCGGCCGCGGCATACACGCTTGCCGCGATGGCCGCCACGACCACGCCGACCAGCGGAAAATAGCGGGACGACTGGTGCAGCCATGCGGCGTCGAATCCCACCCAGCGGGGAATGGGCAGGCGCGTGAAAAATTGCAGCGCGGTGAAGAATAGCCGGACCTGGTGCATGGGCTGGGCGGGCTTCAGGCGGATTTTTCGCTGACTTGCGCGGATTCGAACGTCGCCATCTGGCTGACGAAATTCACGGCCGCGTGCAGCAGCGGCAGCGCCAGGGCGCCTCCAGTGCCTTCGCCCAGGCGCAAACCCAGTTGCAGCAGCGGGCGCGCTTGCAGATGGTCCAGCATGCGGCGGTGGCCGCTTTCGTCGGAACAATGGGCGAATACGCAGTAATCCAGAATGGCCGGCTCGATCGCGGCCGCCACCAGCAAGGCACTTGTCACGATGAAGCCATCGATCAGCAATATCTTGCGGCGTTCCGCGGCTTTCAGCATGGCGCCGGTCATCATGGCGATTTCCAGGCCGCCAAAGGTGGCCAGCACGTCCAGCGGCGCGGTGACCGCCGCGTGTTTTGCCACCGCCGCTTCAATGACACGCTGCTTGTGCACGATGCCGTCCGGCGTCAGGCCCGTGCCGGCGCCCACGCATTGCGCCACGGGCAAGCCGGTCACCTTGTGCATCAGGGCCGCGGCGGCGGTGGTGTTGCCGATGCCCATTTCGCCAAAGCCCACGACGTTGCCCGGCAAGTCGGCCGCCAGGGCCATGCCATGTTCCAGCGCGGTCGCGCACTGCTGCGCCGTCATGGCGGGCTCCAGCGCGAAGTTGCGGGTGCCTGGCGCGACTTTGCGGTCCAGCAAACCGGTGCGCGGACCGAAGTCGTGGTTCACGCCGGCATCGACGACGTGCAGCGCAATCTGGTTTTGTCTGGCGAAGACATTGATGGCGGCGCCCTGGGCCAGGAAGTTTTCCACCATTTGCCACGTGACGTCTTGTGGGTAGGCCGATACGCCTTCCGCGACTACGCCATGGTCGCCGGCGAATACCAGGATGGCCGGTTCCGTTACCGATGGCGCGACGGTGTTTTGCACCAAGCCGATTTGTTTGGCCAGCGCTTCCAGCATGCCCAGGCTGCCCAGCGGTTTGGTCTTGTTATTAATGGCGCGGTCCAGTGCGGCGGACAGGGTTTCATTGGCAGTGGATGGAATCGATGGAAGTTGCATGGCAAGCGTGACGAAATGGTAATGGCCGCGATGTTACCGCTGTGCTTGCCAAAAGCGAAGCAGCTTTGCTATAGTTCGGTCCCCGCAGCGCTGCGACGGTTTGGAAAACGAAACAGCGAAGCAGGATGAAGTA
>CBIHOX010000307.1:0-1770 GCA_966211685.1 uncultured Pseudoduganella sp. | reverse complement strand
CCATCGAGATGGCCAAGCGCGCCGGCTACACCGCCGTGATTTCGCACCGCTCGGGTGAAACCGAGGATTCGACCATCGCCGACATCGCGGTGGGCACCAATGCGCTGCAGATCAAGACCGGCTCGATGTCGCGCTCCGACCGCATGGCCAAGTACAACCAGTTGCTGCGCATCGAGGAAGACCTGGGCGCGACCGCGTCGTACCCGGGCCGCGACGCGTTCTACAACGTGAAGTGATGGTCCCGACGGAAGCCGCGTTAAGCGGCTTCCGTTTCCGCCGGCGCCTCACACGCCGGCAGCCGGATGGTGAAGCAGCTGCCTTTGCCGGTTCCTTCGCTGTAGGCGGTCACCGTGCCGCCGTGCAGCTCCACGATTTTCCGCACCAGCGCCAAACCCAGCCCCAATCCGCCGGCGGCGCGGTCGGGACGGCGCGCGCCCTGGGAAAACAGGTCGAAGATGCGCGGCAGCAGGTCCGGCTCGATGCCGCTGCCATTGTCCGCCACGGACAATACCAGCGTATCGTTTTCGCAGGCGGCGCGCACCACGATGCGGGTGCCCGGCGGCGAATACTTGACGGCGTTGACCAGCAGGTTGGTCAGTACCTGCACCAGCCGGATCGCGTCGCCGCTGGTCCACAGCGGATGCCTGCCGGTCTCCACCACCAGTTCATGCCTGCCGGCTTCCACGATGGACTGGGCCTGTTCCACGGCGCTGGCAATGATGGACTGGATCTGCAGCGGCTTGCGCTCCAGGGAAATCAGGCCGCGTGTGACGCGCGACACGTCCAGCAAGTCGTTGACCAGGCGGTTCATGTGCTCGACCTGCCGGCCGATCACCTGGCCCGCGTGGCGCAGCTTGGCCTGGTCCAGGTTCGGCATCGACAGCATGTGCGCGGCCATGCTGATGGGCGCCATCGGGTTGCGCAGTTCATGGCCCAGCATGGCGAGGAATTCATCCTTCGCGCGGTTTTGCGCGTCGGCCACTTCGCGCGCCTGCTGGGTCTGCACCAGCAGGCGTTCGCGCTCCAGCGCCGCTTCCGTCAGCAGGCGGTTGGCCTGGTATACGCTTTCCTCCAGGTGGTCCAGTTCGTCGATGCCGGTGCGCTGGGGCGGCCCGCCGCCGCCGGCGCCCATGGCGCGCGCCGCCGCGCTGGTTTGCGCGATGGCCTTGGCAATGCGGTCCGACAGCGCCCACGCGGTGGCGATGGCCAGCGCCAGCGCCAGCGCCAGCCCGAGGCTGGACAGCAGCACCGTGCGCTCGGTGGTGCCGTCGACGCGCTCCGTGGTTTCCGACATCGCGATCCACCAGCCCGACAGTGGCGAGCGCGCCAGCACCGTGTAGGTGCCGTCGCCGGTATTGATCAGTCCAGGTTCGACGGACTTGATGGCCGCGGCGATCGGCGGCGGCGCCAGCGATCCGGCCCCGGTCGGCAACTGGTTGCTCTGGATCAGGCGCCCGTCGCGGTCATAGACGCGGAACACCGCCTTGCCTTCGGCCGGCGGCGGCAGCGCCTGCGCCAGCAGCGCCGCGTCATACCCGTAGCTCATCACGTAGTTGCGGTCGTCCGGCAGCCGCACCGGGAATTCCAGCGCCACCACATGGCGGCCGCTGCCCGGCGCGCGCAACAGGTTGGAAATCACGGGTTTGTCACCCGACAGCACGGCGGCGATGCGCCCGGCCCACGGCGCCCGGGTATACGGCCGCGCGGCGGCGGCCGCCGGTGACGGATTGATCACTTGCTGGCCCGCGTCATCGCACACCCCCCCGTAAT
>CBIHOX010000306.1:0-1790 GCA_966211685.1 uncultured Pseudoduganella sp. | reverse complement strand
CAGGGGCGCGGGTTTGCCGTGGTGGCCAATGAAGTGCGCACGCTGGCGCAGCGCTGCGCGCAGGCGGCCCATGAAATCAAGGCGCTGATCGATGCCTCGGTCGGCAAGGCCGAGGCGGGCAGCCGCCTGGTGGAACAGGCCGGCGCGACCATGAACGACGTGGTCGACAGCATCGGCCGCGTGACCGCCATCATGGCCGACATCGCCACGGCCAGCCGCGAACAAAGCGCGGGCATTGAACTGGTCAATGAAGCCGTGGTGCAAATGGACCAGGCCACGCAGCAAAACGCGGCGCTGGTGGAGGAATCGGCCGGCGCGGCGCACGCCTTGCGTGAACAGGCCGAGGCGCTGGCGCACGCCATGAGCATTTTCCAGCTGGCCGGCGGCGCCGCCCCACTGCGCGTGGTGGCGGGCGCTGAACCGGTAACCGGCGCGGCCCTGTGCGACGCACCGGTACGCTTGGCGGCTTGAGGCGCGGTTCCCGGGCGCGGCCGGCTGAAGTTTCGTTTGTGCAGCGGATGACGCGGTTATGACGCCAGTTCGGCCGGCACCTTGCCGCCGTTGGCCGCGACTTTCATCATGACTTGCTTGTGCAGCCATATGTTCATCTTGGCCGAGTCGGACGTGTCGCCGCTGTATTGCAATTCGCGCGCCAATTCCTTGCGCGCATCGAGGCTGCTGTCCAGGTGCAGCAGTTTCAGCAAGTCCACGATCGACGTGCGCCAGTTCAGCGGCTGGCCCGCCTGCTGCGCCATGTTGTCGAGCAGGGCAGTGATATCGACCGGTTCCACCGCGGCATTGATGGCCGGTGTGGCAGCGGGCGCGGCGTTTGCCTGGGGCGCCGCCGGAGCAGCGGCGGGAGCTGCGGGGGCGGCGGGCGCGCTTGCCGGCGCGCTTTGTTTCACGGCGGGATGCGATGGGGGAAACAGCTTGTGAAAGATGTTGCTCAGGATACCCATGGCCAGACCTCCTGTTGAAAGTGAATGAAAGCCGCCAGTGTCGGGCGGCTTTCATCCGCAGTCTGTTCGGCCACCCACTTATTGGTCCGACTCCACGGCAATCATGTTGTCATCGGGCTTGCGGTCGATGAGCTTGTTGTCCGGATCGATGCCGGCCTTGGCGGGGCGGCTTGAAACCGTGACCGTGTACACCGATTCTTTTTGCTTGATGAGCTTGCGCTCGCGCAGCAGGCTGTTGCCATCCTTGTCATCGACGCCAATGTCGATCAGGTCGGCCATCGGCACTTCTTTTTCCGCGCCCAGTTCATCGGCGCGCAATTTGCTGGCGTGAATCTTGATGGCGACTTCATATTTGCCGCCCGGCAGTTTGCGCATGGTGGCGCTCAGGGCGCGGTTATCGTGCAGCACGATGCTGTTGAATAAATCGTCGATCAGGTAAGCCTGGTCCGGCGGCGTAATCTTGCGCAAGCCATCGACCAGCACATTGACGCTCGGGTAGGGCGACGTGTGGAACGCGTATTGCTGCAGCAGGCCGCGCAACACGGCGTTGACCTGGTCTTCGCCCAGGATATCCTGCAACTGGTACATCGCCAGGCTGCCCTTGCGGTAATGGATGTAATCCTGGTTTTCATTGTCGGCCAGCGGCAATTCCTTGCTGTTTTCCAGCGCGCGGCCCAACAGGTAGCGGTCCAGGTCATAGCGCAGGAAGCGGCGCATGCGGTCCGGGCCGAACTGTTTTTTCATGACCATCAGCGCCGAATATTCCGACAGGGTTTCCGACAGCACGGTCGCGCCGCGCGTATTGCCGCCCACCAGCTGGTGCGCCCACCA
>CBIHOX010000305.1:0-1804 GCA_966211685.1 uncultured Pseudoduganella sp. | reverse complement strand
TCCAGACCAATATCCTGGCGCTGAACGCGGCGGTGGAAGCGGCCCGCGCGGGCGAACAGGGCCGCGGCTTTGCCGTGGTGGCGTCGGAAGTGCGCTCGCTGGCGCAGCGTTCCGCCTCGGCCGCCAAGGAAATCAAGACGCTGATCGGCGATTCGGTGGAAAAAGTCGACAGCGGCGCCAAGCTGGTCGATGAAGCCGGCCAGACCATGGAACTGATCGTCACGTCGGTGCGCCAGGTGGCCGACATCATGGGGGAAATCACGTCGGCCAGCCAGGAACAAAGCGCCGGCATCGAGCAAGTCAATGAAGCGATTTCCCAGATGGATGAAATGACGCAGCAAAACGCCGCGCTGGTGGAACAGGCCGCGGCGGCGGCGCAAGCCATGCAGGATGAGGCGGGGACGCTGGCGCAATCGGTCAGCATCTTCAAGTTGCTGGGCGGCGAGCCGGTGGCGGCCCCCGTGCCCAGGCCTGCGGCAGCCAAACCCGTTTCCACGCAGCGCCAGCTGACGGTGAAACCCAAGCCGGCGCCGAAGGCGGCGCCCAAGGCCGCGCCGGCGGACGATGGGTGGGAAGAGTTTTAAAGCAACGCCCTGAGCCGCAATGCCGGCCTGCGGACGGATGTTGCGGCATGAGATGTAGGCCGGATTAGCGGGCGCAGCCCGCGTAATCCGGCACCGGCGGCGTTACTTGCGCCGGCACCCGCTGCGGTCGATCCCCATGTCGAGGTTCTGGTAGCGGATTTCATATTTGCCGGCCGCCAGCTTGTCCACCACCAGCGTATCGCGCGGCTGGACGTAGGCGTAGCGCACGTTGGACTTGCGCTCCAGGTCGAACACCTTGATGAACACGGCCGACGCATTGTTGCTGTTATCGAGCGTCAGCTGCATGTCGTCGCCTTTGTTCCCCACCGGGAACCCATCGACGTAACCCGATTGCGCCGGCCACGGTTCACCGTTCGGCGCCACCAGCGTGGGCTGGTCCGCTTCGCAATCCTGTTGCGCGGCGGCGCCCGGCAACACCACTTGCGACAGCGCCATCACCTTGATGGGGGGCGGGCGCGTGCCGGCATCGGCCGCCACGTGGGGTTTCACGACTGCCCAGCTGTCGGCCAGCGGATCGGCTTTCTGCTGCGCCTCGGCCGGGCGCAGCGGCACCCGTTGCGCATTGACCACGGTGGCCGACAATTCCGCCTTGCCGCCCAGCGCCGACGCCAGCACCGCCTGCAGCCGCGGCTGGCCTGCCGACAGGACGCCGCCGATCCAGCCGCCAACGATGCCGACCCCCAGCGCCACGCCCCATTTCCAGTTGCGGCGCAGGCGCGATTTCACGGGACGCGGTTCGGCCACGTGGCCGTGCCAGTTGTCGCCGCGCCGCGCCGGGCTGTTTTCACCGTCTTCGTGCGTACTTTCCAGCCAGCCGATTTCCCACTCTTCGGCGGCAATCCACTCGTCGTGTTCCTTGCGCTTTTGCGGGTCCGACAGCGTGCCGTAGGCGGTATTGATGATCGCCATGATGCGCGCGGCCTTGTCGTCCCCGGGGTTTTTATCGGGGTGGTATTTCTGGCTCAGCGCCTTGTAAGCAGCACGAATGACTTCCTGCGGCGCCATGCGGGACACCTTCAGGTTGTCATAGTGAGAATGTACTTTGCCCATTGTTACGTTCGTTGTAGAGCTGTACGCCACGCGGCGGAATTGCCGCGCCCGGCCAACGCATTTGGTCGTCTATCATAGCGGATTCCCATTGCCGAGGCGCAGCAAACACGGCATGAAAACCGTGCCATTTCTTGATATTACAACTTGTG
>CBIHOX010000304.1:0-1831 GCA_966211685.1 uncultured Pseudoduganella sp. | reverse complement strand
GCCTGGCCACGGCCCAGCGCTTCGCGGCGGAAGGCGCGCGGGTGTTCATCACGGGCCGCCGCCAAGCCGAACTGGACAAGGCGGCTGCCGGCATTCCCGGCGCCACCGGGATTGCCGCCGACTCGTCGAGCAGCGCCGACCTGGCGCACCTGTTTGAAACCGTCAAGGAATTGGCTGGCCGCATCGATGTGCTGTATGTGAATGCGGGCGGCGGCGGCATGGCGCCGCTCGGGGCCATCACGGACGAGCATTACGACGACGCGTTCGACCGCAACGTCAAAGGTTTGATCTTCACCGTGCAAGGCGCCCTGCCGCTGCTGAACCGGGGCGCATCGGTGGTGTTGACCAGCTCCACGGCCGGCATCGTCGGCACGCCAGCCTTCAGCGTCTACAGCGCCAGCAAGGCCGCCGTGCGCAACCTGGCGCGCAGCTGGATCCTCGACGTGAAGGACCGCGGCATCCGCATCAACGTCGTCAGCCCCGGCCCGATCCGCACGCCCGGCTTGGTGGGGCTGGCCGGCGACGACACGGCAGCCCAGCAAGGCTTGCTCGACATGCTGGCCGCGCAAGTTCCGCTGGGCCGCGTCGGCGAGCCGGAAGAAGTTGCCAAGGCCGTCCTGTTCCTGGCGTCGGACGACGCCAGCTTCATCAACGGCGCGGAACTGTTCGTTGACGGCGGCTTGGCGCAAGCCTGAAAACTGCGCGGGAAGCCGGTACGGCACGCGGCCGCGCTCAGGCGCTGCGGCGCCGCGCCACCACCGCCAGTCCGGCCAGGCCGGCAAGCAGCATGGCCCAGTGGGCCGGCTCGGGCACCGGTGACACGCTCAACAGCACGTTGAAGCACTTGTTGCTGGCATCGCAACCCTTGGCGGCAATCTCGCCATGATCGTTAATTGCATAGCCGTAGCGGATCGTCAGGTTGGCGGCGGGATCGACCAGCGAGTTCAAGTCATACATGACGCCGTTGTCGTACAAGAACGGGGTGTTGTCGTCACCGTAGGCGCCCAGCAGCTGGCCCGCATTGTTCAGGCGCGAGGCATAGGTGTGAATTTTCGCCGCTATGGAGCCATTTCGTTTCCGGCGTAAAGGAGCCACTGGATTGTCGCCGTAATGGCGCCACCAGATTTGCGGCGTAATGGCGCCACGGTATTTTCGGCGTAAAGGCGCCACCAAATCGCCGCCGTAATGGCGCCACTTCGCGCCTGCGCTTCAGGGACTCGAACTTTCATCGTTCGACTAGACTCCCGGCATTTTGCCGGGAGAAGTCGTGACCAACAGGAGGTTCGAGATGTATCAGTACCGTCAAATACTGGCGCGCATGCGCCAGGGGGATTCGGACCGGGATATTGCCCGGTCCGGGATCATGGGCCGCAAAAAGCTGGCCCAGGTGCGGGAGGTGGCCGTCGCGCAAGGCTGGCTGATTGCCGACACCATGCTGCCGGACGACGCCGCGCTGGCATTGGTGCTGGGGCGCAGAGAGTCCCTGCCCAGCACGTGCGTGTCGTCACTGGAGCCGTGGCGCGACCAGATCACCAACTGGCACGCGGCCGGGGTGCAGGGCACCACGATTCACGCCACGCTCAAGCGCAACCATGGCTATACCGGCAGCTATTCGTCGCTGTACCGGTTCCTGCACCAACTCGATGCCGGACAAGCGCCGGAAGTACCGCTACGGCTGGACTTCAAGCCGGGCGAAGCGGTGCAGGTGGACTTCGGCGCCGGCCCGCCGATCACCGATGTGCATACAGGGGAAGTCTTCAAGACGTGGTTTTTTGTGATGACGCTGTGCTGGTCGCGCCATCAATATGCCGAGTTCGTCCGCGACCAGACC
>CBIHOX010000303.1:0-1893 GCA_966211685.1 uncultured Pseudoduganella sp. | reverse complement strand
GCCACCCGCATGTTCGCGGAACAGGCTTCGCAATTCTTCCTCGGCAAATCCAACATGTTCACGCCGGTCGACCAGGCCGAAGGTTCGCACATCCGCAACGAGTTCTACCAAAAGATCGCGGACAAGGATGCGGCGCAGGTAAAAGCCATCTGGTCCAAGCTGGTGTTTACCGGCAAGGCCACGCCGCCGAAGGAATACAAATCCAATGCCGAAGTCAAGAAAGCCGTGGCGGATGATCCGAAAGCCATCGGCTACATCGACAAGTCGGCGGTGGACGATACCGTCAAGGTGATCCTGACGCTGCCTTGATGGCATTGGCGTTTCGTCACTGAATCCCCTCTTTACGTCCGGCCCCTGCGCCGGACGTTTTGTTTAATACAAGAATTCGTTGAGGAAAAACCACAAGGGCAAATCGCTGTCATAAGTTTCCTATGTGCATGAAGAAAACTCCGCTAAGGTGAGTGACGCGCCATCCGGCGCAAGCGACTTCATGAAGAGGACTGGATGAAACGACTGACCCTTGCAACTTCTGTTCTGGCCACCCTGATGGCCTTGCCGCACGCGCAGGCGGCGCTCGTCGATGACGGCAAACTCAGCATCAGCGGCTTCGGCACGGTGGGGGTGGCGAAGAGCGACACGGACAAAGCGCAGTTTGTGCGCTACAACCAGGCGGAAGGCGTGGCCGATGGCTGGCGCCTGGGCCTGGACACCAATCTCGGCCTGCAGACCACGTACCAGTTCACGGACAAGCTGTCGGCCACCGCGCAAGTGCTGACGCGGCAAAACACCAGCCCGACCTTCACCACGGACTTGACGTGGGCGTTCGTGAAATACCGCGCCACCGATGAAGTCAATGTGCGTGTCGGCCGCGTGCAATTGCCGACCTTCCTGATTTCCGATTACCAGAACGTGGGCTATGCCAACACCATGATGCGCCCGCCGGTGGAACTGTATGCGCAAGTGCCGCTGGAATCCATCGACGGCGCCGACGTCAACTGGCAGCACGCCTTTGGCGACACCAACGTCACCGTGCAAGCCGTGGTCGGCACCTCGTCCGGCAAGCTGTTCCTGCCGGCCACCGCGTCGGTGGCGAAATACCGCGCGCCCGCGATGGGCGTCAGCGTTTCGGCCGAATATGGCCCCGTCACGCTGCGCTACGCCCACATGCGCACCACCTTGCACAGCGACGACATCGTCCCGATCAATACCCTGACCGCCACGCTGGCGGCGGTCGGCTTCAAGCAGCTGGCGGCCGATTTCGGCGTCAGCGGCGCCGGCAAGAAGCTCAAGTTCGACGCGGTCGGCATGACGGTGGACTGGAACAACATCCTGCTGCAGGGCGAATTCGGCGCGCGGCGCGCCATCGACCCGGTGTATATCCCGCAATCCGATTCGTGGTACCTGATGGGCGGCTACCGCTTCGGCAAATTCGTGCCGTACTATGCGCACGCGTCCACCAAGGCGGCCAGCACCAAGATCGTGCTACCGGCCGGCTTCCCTGCCAGCGGCGCGCTGTCCGGCACCGTGCGCAGCCTGCTGCAGGCGTCCGAACAGGACACCAACCTGGTCGGCGTGCGCTGGAACTTCGCCGGTTCGGCCGCCATGAAATTCCAGGTCGACCGCATCAAGCCCAAGACCAAGACCGGCACGCTGATCTATGGTCCGGCCACGGGCCTGAAAGATTCGGTGACCGTGATCGGCGCCACCCTGGATTACGTATTCTGAGCATTGGAGGCACACCATGAACAAACTGCTCGCTGGCCTGGTCGCGGCCGGCGCCATCGTGTCCACGCTGCCGGCCCAGGCCGAAACCGTGGTCATCGTCAGCCAGAAGAATCCCGCCACCCGCATGTTCGCGGAACAGGCTTCGCAATTCTTCCTCGGCAAATCCAA
>CBIHOX010000302.1:0-1927 GCA_966211685.1 uncultured Pseudoduganella sp. | reverse complement strand
GGCCGCTACCTGACCTCGCCCTCGATGGTGATGGAATCGAACCAGGACGTGCCGCGCGCCTCGCTGGAAGCGGCCACGTTCCAGGTGGCCGATGCGCTGGTGCAGAAGGCGCAGCAGGAAATGAGTAAATAAGCGGAACCAATAAGCGGAACCAATAAGCGCGCCCGGCCGCCCTTCACGCCGGCCAGGCAATGGCATCCATCAGCCGCTGCAATTTCATGGCGCGGTCCGCGTTCACCATCCTGACGTACGCAATCCTGCCCGCCAGGTAAGCGCGGAAATCCGCATGGCCGGCCCGGTTTTGCGACACCGGGCCATGGCGCACGCAATTGGCCAGGGTGGCCTTGAGGCGGTCGTAATCGTCGCGCGCCATGTTCGGGTGCGCATTGACCACCACGCCTGTCACCTGCTGGCGCGTCCCGGCCCGCATGCACCGCGTCTTGCGGGTCTGGATGCGGAAACCCTCTTCCAATGCGATCGCGGCAACCTGCACATGCAGTCGGGAAGCCGCGCGCGCCAGCACGATACCGCCGGAAAACGCCAGGTCGTCGGCATAGCGGCTGTAGGAGGCGCCCAGCGAGGCGGCCAGCGCCTGCAGCCGCACGTCGAGACGGTACGCGCACAGGTTGGCCAGCGCGGGCGAACATGGCGACCCCTGCGGCAAATGCGGGCTGGCCAGCGCGTGGCGCGCGGCCCATCCGAGCGCCGCGGCGGCTTGCCTGTCGTTCAGCACGGCGCGCGGCGCGCGGTTGACGCAGACGCGCGCCAGGATGCCGGCCACGGCGGCCGGATAGCCGAGCGTTTCAAACAGCGCGTGGATGCGCGCAGCCGCGATACCGGCGAAAAAGTCCTGCAAATCCATGCGGATCACCACATCGCGCCCGGCATGCAGCGCCGCGTGCGTGACGCATGAATGGCCGCGCCTGAAACCGTGTGCCGCCGGGTGCGGCGGCACACGGTCGAGGATGCCGCGCAGGATGTGACGCTGCAGGCGGCGCAGCCGCGCCTTCGGGATTTCTATCAGGCGCATGCCGCCGCTGCGACCGCGCTTGGGAACCCACCGGTAATGGTAGTGCTGCAGCGGCGACGCGGCGTCGCCGGCCACGCGCCACCGGTCGGCAAACCAGTCGAGCGCGCCGACCGGCTCGCCCAGCCACGCGGCCAGCGCGCCCACCGACGGCAAATCCGGCAGTCCCAGCGCGGCCAGCCAGGGCGGCTGCGGCAGCCGGACCGGCGGTTCCGTGCAATAGCGGCGCACGGGCGGCAGGATAATCGGCTCGTGGTCCAGTCCAGGCGCGTGTCCCGGAAAAAGGCTCAGTTCGGATTCGAGCCTGGATCCCGGTCCGGCCTCGGATACGGCGCCCGTGCCGGTGCGGAAGCCGGCGCCGGCGTCCGGGCCGGGTTCCGGTTCGGGTGCATGCGCGGCCTCGACGCAAGGTTGGCCGCGTTCACCGCCGCCCTCCAGCCCATCCCCGTGCCGGGCATCATCGCCGTCGTCCCCGTCGTCCCCGTCGTCGGCAGCGGCGTCGTGGCCCAGGCATGACAACAACAGCCGCGCCAATTCATGGCGGCTGCACCACTGCAACTGCGGCCCGGTACGCCGCAGCAGCGCCGCGCAGACCGCCGGCGCCCACGGCTGCGGCGCGTCGAACACGCGGTGGCAGGCAGCGACCAGGCTGCCGTGCGTACCGTCGGTGGCCAGCATGGTGTCGGCCAACGCCAGCGCGGCAAGTTTTTGTATCGTCATGTGAATTATCGAGGGGCGGCGTGCCTTCAACGAGTCCCGTGATGCGTGCGCCAACTTACGCGTCAGCGTAACGCGGCGCAGGCGGCGAAATGCCGAAGAAAACAATCCCGCAGGGTAGCCCCGCGGAGGCTGGTCCCTGCACGCGGCAGCGACAGGCCGGCTTGAAGGGTCCGCCCCGCC
>CBIHOX010000301.1:0-1944 GCA_966211685.1 uncultured Pseudoduganella sp. | reverse complement strand
GCCGACCAGCACGGTGCGCGTCCCCACCCGCACCGTGAAATGGCGCGGCGGCTCGGGCGCGGCGGCTGCGGCGCCGCCTGGCCGCTGGTAGGGATAAGCGCGGATCGCGCGGTCCAGCGCTTCATCGAAGCGGTCGTCGTCCACCGGCTTCAACAGGTAATCCAGCGCGGCCAGCGCAAACGCCTGCAGCGCGAACTGGTCGTACGCCGTCAACAGGACCGCCATCGGACGGTCGGCGGGCGCCAACCCGGCCAGCACGTCCAGCCCGCTTTGGCCCGGCATGTCCACGTCGAGGAAGACCAGGTCCGGGCGCGTTACCGGCAACCCCGCCGCGGCCGCGTCGCCATCGGCATATTCGGCCACCACGGCAAATTCCGGACGCCGCTGCAGACGGGCCCGCACCGCCAGGCGCGCCAGCGGTTCGTCATCGATGATGGCGACCCGGATCATGCCGCCATGCGCCAGGGCAGCGCCAGTTGCACATGAAAACGGCCATCGTCGCGCCAGCCCGCCTCCACCCGCTGCGCCGGCCCATACAGGCTGCGCAGCCGTTCCGCGACATTCGGCAAGCCGATGCCGCCACTGCCCACGACCGGCGGCGCGGCGCCATCGTTGCGCACGTCGACCAGCAAGCGCGCGCCGTCGCGGGACACGCCGATCTCGATCTGCCCGCCGCCGCTGCGCGGCACGATGCCGTGGCGGATCGCGTTTTCCACCAGCGGCTGCAACAGCAGGTAAGGCACTGCCGCGTCGAGCACGTCGGGGCCGACGCGGGTGGAAACGCGCAGGCGCGCGCCCAGCCGCGCTTTTTCAATGTCGAGGTACGCTTCGACCAGCGCCAGTTCTTCGGCCAGCGCATGTTCGTGGCGGCCATCATGTTCCAGCGTCAGGCGCAGGAAATCCGCCACGCGGCCCAGCATGCGGTTGGCGTCGCGGTTTTCCCCGGCCGCCACCAGCGCCGACACCGCGTTGAGCGCATTGAACAGGAAGTGCGGGTGCAGTTGGTAGCGCAGCGCGCGCAATTCCGCATCGCGCTGCGCGGCCGTGGCTTGCGCCAGGCGCAGCTGGGTGCGCTGGTAGGCGAGGTAATACACGCCCACCGCGTGGAAAGCGCAAAACGCGATCAGCGCCAGCCAGCAGCCATCGAGGCCGCGCAGCAAATCATTCCATTGGTAAGCGGTTTCCAGCCCCAGCGCGATGCCGAGGCGCTGCCCCAGCAGGTTGTTACACACGGCCATCGCGTAACTGGCCGCCAGCAGCGCGCCCGCCATCACTGCCCAGTGGCTGCGGCGCCGCCACAGCGCGCGCTGCAGCAGCGCCAGCGGCACGCTCCACACCATGCAGGCGATGAAATACAGTACACGGAAATACGGGGCGTATTGCAGGCCGATGGCCGGCAAGCCCAGGATCACCAGGCACGCGAATACCGGCAGCGCCGCCAGCAGCGGCACCAGCAGCGGGGTTTCATCGTTGGTTTCCAGCATGGCGGTTCCAGGCAAAAAGCACCATTGTAGGCGCGCCGCGCGTGGCGCTGTCAACGCCGGCCGCGCGGCCAAAGCCGCCATTGTAGGCGGGAGCCGGCGCGCTGCCCAGCGCCGTGCGGCCAGCCGTGCACGGCGTGCGGCGGACCGGTACGCGGCGCAGTGACGCGCATGGCGTGGGGCGGACCGGTGCGTAGTGCAGTGATGCGCATGCCGCGGAGCGGATCGGCGCGCCGCGCAGTGACGTGCGCCGCGGCAGCCGACACTGCGCCGACACTGCGCCGACACGGCGACGCGGCAGGGACGCCGGTGCGGCGGCGCCGGCTGCGCTACAGGCGGAAATCCACGCTGGACGGCCGGCCCGGCAAGTGCAGCGTGGCGCCGGTGCGCGGCGTTTCACTGACGATGCGGCCGCGCCGCATCACCATGCGCCGCGCGGCCCGCAGGCGGATGGCTTCCACCG
>CBIHOX010000300.1:0-1947 GCA_966211685.1 uncultured Pseudoduganella sp. | reverse complement strand
GGTCATGCTTTGCACGACTTCCGGCACGCGGTTCGACTGGCCATACAGCTTGATGTCACCGACCACCTTGACCGGTTCGCCGCCGCCGCGCACGGTGCCGGCCGTGGAATAGACCTGGTAATCCTTGAGGCGCAATTCATTGCGCGGCACGGGCAAGCCTTCGCGCTGCGCTTCCGCATTGACGGTTTGCGCCGGCGCGACTTTTTCCGAATACGAGGTCCAGCCGATGGCCGCGCCCAGCGCCGCGCCCACGGCGGCGCCTTCCGCGCATTTCTTGCCGAACGCCTTGGCCAATACGCAGCCGGCCACGGCGCCCACCGCGGCGCCGGCGGCGGCGTTGCCGGCCTGGCTACCGCCCTGTTCGTTCGACGGCGCGCCACGGCCCGTGTTTTGATAACCGCCCGGCGCGGCGCAGCCGGCCAGCATGGCGGCAACGAGGCCGCCGCAGATAATTCGTTTCATCAAGTTCCCCTGGTTACTGGCAGCGGTCGTCGATCCACTCCCGTCCGGCCGCCACGCAATTCATCAAATCGCGGTTCATGCGCTCGGCCCGGTTTTTCATGGCCGTGCATTCGCGGTTGCCTTCATCGATCATGGTGGCACAGATATTGGCCTTGTCCATGGCGCCTTTGTAATTGCCTTGACGGAGTTCACGTTCGGCTTCGGCCAGCAGCTTGCGCGCCTGCTGGGACTGCGCGGACGGCTGGGCTGGCTGCGATGACTGGGCCGGCGGCGCCGGTTGCGCTTGCGGCGTGCGGGCGGCCGGTTGCGCCGGCGGGACCGCCGCCGCAGGCGGGTTGGTCCGCGCGGTTGGCGCGGCCGTCACCGGTGTCGCCGTCGGCGCCGCTTCATGCTGGTCCAGCACGGTACGCGTCAGCAATTGCGACAGCGCTTCGCGCAACACTTCGATGCGCGGCTTCAATTCCTTGCGCTGCAATTTTTCCGCCGCCTGTAACTTGCTTTCGGCACAGTTGCGGTCCGCGCGCCGGATGCACGCATCGGCGTCGTTCAACAGCCGCTCGCCCTTGCGCACGTCGATGCGGCCATCCATGTCGCGCGTTTCGTCATCGGCGCCCCAGGTCTTGGTGAACGCGGCCAGGCGGCGGTCGGCCAGGTCGATGGAGCCGCCTTGCAGCGCGCTTTCCAGTTGCGGCCGCAAGTCGGACCAGGCCTTGGCGCGGTGGCGCTTGGTGTCGCACGCTTTGGCATTCGCGCTGATGACGCCTTGCAAGTACTTCAACTGGTCGGCGCTGGCCTTGTCGGTCTTCAGCGACGTGTATTCGGCGCGCGCCGCATCGATCTTGCACTCCTGCGCCTGCTCGACCGCCTTGTCCACGCGGGCCTGCAATTTCTTGGTCGGGTCGGACGGACGCGCCAGGAACCAGATCAATCCCAGCAAGATGGCGACCGAGACCCACGTGGATTTGCCGATCGGCTTGCGCAACGGCGGCGGCGACGGTTTCGCGTCGCCGGTTTTCGGCTGGAACGCATTGCCGGCCGGTTTAGCGGCGGCGGGAATCCCCTTGAGCTTGTTCAGGCGCTCCATGGCCGCCTGCTGTTCCGGCGTCAGCGCTTCGGGCGCCCTGGCCCCGCCGTTGCCATTGCCGCCGGCGCCGATGTCACGCGCCTGCCGCAGCGCTTCGGCGCGGGCCTGGTCGAGTTGGGCCTTGGCATCGGCGTTGGCCTTGGCATCGGCTTCCGCCTGCGCGGCCTTGGCGGCCGCATCGGCGGCGGCATACGCAGCGGGCCGCGCGGTTGCCGGGCCGCCCGGCGTTGCGGACGGCGTTACCGACGGCGCTGCCGCCGGTTGTTCGGCTGGCGCCGCGGCCGGCCGCCCACTCGCATCGGCCGTGCCCGCGCGCGACTGCCCACCGCTGCGGACGTCGTTGCCCGCAGCCGCAACGTCCGCAGCACTGGCGGCAGCGCGCGCCGCCTCCGCGCGCCCCT
>CBIHOX010000299.1:0-2068 GCA_966211685.1 uncultured Pseudoduganella sp. | reverse complement strand
CGGCGCGGGCATCGACCTGTGTGCGACAATGACGCGCATCACCGGCAAATGTACCTGCATATGCACCACCACCCTGGACAGCGTCGCCCGCAACGCCCGCGTGCCTTGAGCGCGCACGGGAGCGTCATTGTTTAAATCGCTGAAGCTGCCGGCCCGCCGGCCCGCGGCCGTCTCTTTTCTTGCCGCCATGCTGCTTGGGGCCCCGGCCGCGTACGCGCAATGGAGCGGCAGCGCCGGGGTGGTGTCCGATTACCTGTACCGCGGCGTCAGCCTCAGTTCGGGCCGGCCGGCGCCGCGCGTGGCGCTCAATTACGACGCCGACAGCGGCTGGTATGGCGGCGCCCAGGTGGTGTCGGCGCAGCTGGCCGGCGCCACCGGCCGCGGCGCGCAATGGCTGGCCTATGGCGGCTATGCCGAGCGCCTGCCGTCCGGCCTGAGCTGGGAAGCCGGCGTGTCGCGCTACACGTTCCGCCAGTTGCCGCGATGGCGGTTCAATGAAGTGCATGGCGGTGTCGCGTTCGGCAACGCCGGTGCGCGGCTGTACTATTCGCCCGATTATCTCGGCATGGGTACGCGCACCTGGTATGGCGAACTCAATGGCGGATGGGAACTGGCGGGCGGGCTGGGCGCGTTCTGGCACGCCGGCTACCTCGGGTCGGTAAGGGCCGCGCCGGGCGCGGTGATCGGCCGCCATGACGCGCGTGTCGGCGTGCAGGCCGCCGTGGACGGCTGGCGCGCCGAACTGTCGCTCAATATGGCGCGCAAGCGGCGCACCGGCGGCGCGTATTACACCGATGAACGGCGCACCACGCGCGACGTGGTGCTCAGCATCGGCCGCGCTTTTTAGGCGTCGTTTCAACAGCCCGCGGCATTGTCGCAGCGGGCCGTTGTCCCGGGAATCGGCCGCGCCCTCAGGAACAAGCCGGGCCGTTCCGTGTGCGCACCGCCAACATTGGGTATGATGAAGCCGCTTCACCGTATGAACCATGCGTCCGGCCCTGCCGGCCCGCGATCCGAACTCCGATCCAACCTATGCGTGACCGCCAATGACATCATCTTCCCAACCTGACACCAGCCTGCCCCTCGACATGATCATCTTCGGGGGCATGGGCGACCTGGCCATGCGCAAGCTGCTGCCGGCGCTGTACATGGCGCACCTGCATGGCAACCTGCCGCCCGCCACCCGCATCATTTCCACCGGCCGCCAGGACTTCGACCGCGCCGCCTACCTGCAATTCGTCGAAGAACATTCGCGCTCGTTCATCAGCGGCGGCAACTTCACCGACGAGGCATGGCGCGGCTTCCTGCAATTGCTGGAATTCGTGCGCCTCGACGTACAGCAGGACGACCTGGGCGCGCTGGCCCGGCTGTCGCGCCCCGGCGCGGAACGCGTGTTTTACCTGGCCACCGCGCCCTCGCTGTTCACCACGATTTGCGACAAGCTGGCCGCGGCCGGGCTGGTCGACCGCAATGCGCGCGTGGTGCTGGAAAAACCGCTGGGCCGCGACCTCGCGTCCGCGGTGGAAATCAACGAAGCCGTCGGCAGGCACTTCGCGGAATCGCAGATTTACCGCATCGACCATTACCTCGGCAAGGAAACCGTGCAAAACCTGATGGTGCTGCGCTTTGGTAACTCGATCCTGGAACCGCTGTGGCGCGCGCCGAACATTTCCAGCGTCCAGATCACGGTGGCCGAGGAAGTCGGCGTCGGCAGCCGCGCCGGCTTCTATGACGGCACCGGCGCCATGCGCGACATGATGCAAAACCACTTGCTGCAATTGCTGTGCATCGTGGCGATGGAACCGCCGGCGTCGCTGTCGCCGGACGCGGTGCGCGATGAAAAGCTCAAGGTGCTGCGCTCGCTGCGCCGCTTCAGCCTGGCCGGCATCGCGCGCGACACCGTGCGCGGCCAGTACGTGCGCGGCGTCAGCGGCAACCAGGAAGTGGCCGGCTACCTCGAAGAAAAGAACGTGCCGCCCGACAGCAGCACGGAAACCTTCGTGGCGCTGCGCACCTATGTCGACACGTGGCGCTGGTCCAAGGTGCCGTTCTACCTGCGCACCGGCAA
>CBIHOX010000298.1:0-2157 GCA_966211685.1 uncultured Pseudoduganella sp. | reverse complement strand
AGCACTATCGTTCGCTATGCGAACGATAGTGCTAAAGGGGCCAGGCACCAGAATTACCAGAATTATTGCGCGCCCACCAGCGCCGTCACGCGGATGGTTTTCGACTCTGGAATTTCCGCATGCGACAGCACCTTCAGCTGCGGCAGCGCGCGGCGCAGGAAGCGGGCCAGCAAGACGCGCAGCGGCCCCGGCACCAGCAACACCGGCGTCAGGCCCAGCGCTTCCTGCTGCGCCGCCGCCTGCCCTGCCGACTGGGCAATGGTGTCGGCCAGCCCCGGTTCGATGCCCGCGCCGTCGACGCCGCCCTGCGCCATGGCCTGCATCAACAGGCGCTCCAGGCGGTTGTCCAGCGTGATGACCGACAGCTCGCCGCCGGTCGGGAACAGTTGCTGCACGATCGCGCGGCCCAGGGCAATCCGCACCAGCGCCGTCAATTCATTCGGATCCTGCGTCATCGCGGTATGCTCGGCCAGGGTCTCGATGATGGAACGCATGTCGCGGATGTGCACGCCTTCAGCCAGCAGGTTTTGCAGCACTTTCTGCAACGCCGACAGCGACATCATCTTCGGCACCAGGTCTTCCACCAGCTTCGGCGATTCCTTCGCCAGGTGGTCCAGCAGCGACTGCACTTCCGCGCGGCCCAGCAATTCGGACGCGTGCGTGGTGATCAGATGGTTGAGGTGGGTAGCCACGACAGTGCCGGCGTCGACCACGGTATAGCCCATGGTCTGCGCCTGGTCCCGCAAGCCGGCGTCGATCCAGATCGCCGGCAGGCCGAACGCCGGGTCTTGCGTCACCAGGCCCGGCAGGGTGCCGCTGGCCATGCCGGGGTTGATCGCCAGGTACTGGCCATTGAACGCCTCGCCCGCGCCCACTTCCACGCCCTTGAGCGCAATGCGGTACGCCGACGGCTTCAATTCCAGGTTGTCGCGGATGTGCACCGGCGGCGCCAGGAAACCGACTTCCTGCGCGAATTTCTTGCGGATACCCTTGATGCGCTTGAGCAGTTCGCCGCCCTGCGCCTTGTCCACCAGCGGGATCAGGCGGTAGCCCACTTCCAGGCCCAGCGTATCGACCGGCAGCACGTCCTGCCACGTGGCTTCTTCCGATTCCTGCGGCTGCGCGGCCGCCGCGGCGCCCTGCCCGGCTTCGGCCGCGGCGGCCGCTTCCGGCGTGCCCGGCAGCGGCGGCGCGCCTTCCTTCACGCGTTTCGACAACAGGTAACCGCCGCCGATCAGCGCCGACGCCAGCAACAGGAACACCAGGTTCGGCATGCCGGGAATCAGCCCCATGCCGCCGATGATACCGCCCGTGATGTACAGGACCTGCGGCTTGGCAAACAGCTGGCCCACCACCTGGGTGCCGACGTCATGGTCGCTGGCCACGCGCGACACCACGATACCGGCCGCGATGGAAATCACCAGCGAAGGAATCTGCGCCACCAGTCCGTCACCAATGGCCAGCAGGGTATAGGTTTTCGCCGCATCGCCAAAGGCCAGGTCGTGCTGGATGATACCGACCAGCAGGCCGCCCACCACGTTGATCACGGTCACCAGGATGCCGGCCACCGCGTCGCCGCGCACGTACTTCGAGGCGCCGTCCATGGCGCCATAGAATTCGGCTTCCATCGACACTTCGCTGCGGCGCTTGCGCGCTTCGGCTTCGCCGATCAGGCCGGCGTTCAAATCGGCATCGATCGCCATCTGCTTGCCCGGCATCGCGTCCAGCGCGAAACGGGCGCCCACCTCGGCGATACGGCCCGCGCCCTTGGTCACCACGGTGAAGTTAATGATGGTCAGGATGACGAACACGACGATACCGACCGTGTAATTGCCGCCAATCAGGAAGTGGCCGAATGCTTCAATGACCTTGCCGGCCGCCGCGCCGCCGGTATGGCCTTCGGTCAGCACCACGCGGGTCGAGGCCACGTTCAGCGACAGGCGCAGCATGGTCGACACCAGCAGCACGGCCGGGAACGCCATGAAGTCCAGTGGCTTGACCGTGTACAGGCTGGTCAGCAGCACGATGATCGACAACGCGATATTAAAGCTGAAGAACAAGTCGAGGATGAACGCCGGCAGCGGCAGGATCATCATGGTCAACAGCATGATGATCAGGATGGGCGCCGCCAGGCTCTTGCTTTGTCCGGCCGGCAGG
>CBIHOX010000297.1:0-2195 GCA_966211685.1 uncultured Pseudoduganella sp. | reverse complement strand
AACTCGTGCGCAGCGTGGCCGGTTCGAGCCGCTACCCGAACGAACAGTCGCGCGCCGCCGCCATGGCCAAGATCGACAAGCTGGCGCCGGCCGACGTCTACAAGCGCCTGTCGGCGCCCGTGGCCAAGCTGGTGTCGGCGGAAACCGCAGCGGAAATGGCGCGCTTCTACCAGTCCTCGTATGGCCAGAAAGTGTTGAAGCAGCAGTACAACAGCGGCCCGAGCTTTGGCGACACCGCGCCGCAGGCGACCAAGGAAGAAAAGGTCGAATTGAAAAAGCCGGCCTACATCAAGGCCAGCAAGGAATTCGACGCTGCCCAGCCGGCCATCCGCCATGAAGTGTTCGTGCTGGTGAAAAGCCTGCTGGCGGCCGCATGACGGTCTTGCCTGTCAGCGAGGCGCAGTGGCAGGCGCTGAAGGCGGTGCGGCTGGACGCGCTGCGCGATGCGCCGGCCGCCTTCGGCGTCACTTATGCGCAATCGTCGGCCAATACCGAAGAAGCGTGGCGCGACCACGCGGCCGGGCGCCGGGGCGTGGCGTTCTTCCTGGCGTGGCAGGGCGGCGAAGCGGTCGGCATTGCCGGCGGCGTGACTGGCATGAAGGGCATGACGGACGATGCCGGCGGCGGCGCGTGCGAACTGGTCGCCATGTGGGTGCGGCCGGCGTGCCGCGGTTCCGGCGTTGCCGCGCAATTGGTCGACGCGGTCAAGGCGCATGCGCTGGCGGCCGGCCTGCGGCGCGTGGAACTCGACGTCGCGCCGGACAACCTGCCGGCGGCGCGTTTTTACCAGAAGCAGGGATTCGTTTTCCAGCCGCACTGGGAACCGCTGGCCAGCCACCCGCATATCCAGGTGCAGCGGATGGCGTGGCAGGCGCCCGCCTGAAGGGCGCGGGAGCGAAGGGTCAGACCGCCATGGGCGCCGTGATCGGCGCGTGGTGCTGGTAGCCTTCCAGCGCGAAGTCGGAAGGTTCGATTTTTTCCAGCCACGCCGGTTCATATTTTCCGGTTTGCGCGTAGTCCGGCACGCGGTCGGCAATCACGAGTTTCGGCGCAGGATACGGCGTGCGGTTCAATTGTTCGCGCACCATGTCCAGGTGGTTTTCATAGATGTGCGCATCGCCGATGAAATAGCTGAACCAGCGCGGCGTATAGCCGGTCAGGCGGCCCACCAGCGCCAGCAGCGCGGCGCCTTCGGCCAGGTTGAACGGCGTGCCCAAGCCGATGTCGTTGCTGCGCACGTACAGGCACAGCGAAATTTCCCGGGTGGTGGCGTTCGGAATGAACTGGTACAGCAAATGGCAGGCCGGCAGCGCCACCTGGTCCAGCACGGCGGGGTTCCAGCCGTGGAACAGGATGCGGCGGCTGCCGGGGTTGTTGACGATGGTGTCGAGGCATTCGCGCAACTGGTCGATGGCCTTGTACATCAATACCTTGTCGGCGCCGTCTTCATTCAGCGGCGCCACCACGCGGTAGCCCTGGCGCTGCGCATCGGCGATCTGCGCGGCGGCCGCGGCGTCGAGCAATTTGTAGCCGGGCCACTGGCGCCATTGCACGCCATACACCGGACCCAGGTCGTCGGTGCCGGTACGGTACGGGTTGTCCAGCCATTGCTGGTTTTCATTGGCGTTCTGGTCCCACACCTTGCAGCCCAGCGCACGGAAGTCCGCCGCGCTCTTCGAGGCGCGCAGGAAAGCGCACAGTTCCCCCACCACGGACTTAAAGGCCAGCTTTTTCGTCGTCACGGCCGGGAAACCGTCTTTTTGCAGGTCGAACCGCATCATGGCGCCTGGTACGCTGAGGGTGCGGATGCCGGTGCGGTTGTCTTGCCAGCTGCCGGTGTCGAGGACGGTGCGGATCAAGTCCAGGTATTGCTGCATTCAAATCTCCAACGGGTGCGGAATTCACAAAAAACCAGTGATTGTAACAGGCGGCCGGCGCATGCCGGCGCCGGCCAATGGCCGGCAGGGTGGCGGGATGGCGCAGCAGAGGGCCTGGCCATCGGGCCGGCGGCGGCCCGGGCGTGGCGGCTCAGCGCCTGCCGCGCTTGCCGCTGTCGCGCGCGGTGGCCTTGGCGGCGGCCTTGGCCGCGGATTTCGCGCCGCGCCCGCCGGTGACGACCACGGCGCCCTTGGGCGCGCCGGCGCGGCCGGGGCCGGCCGGCGCTGGCCGTCCGCCCGAACCCCGCCGGGCGCCCC
>CBIHOX010000296.1:0-2205 GCA_966211685.1 uncultured Pseudoduganella sp. | reverse complement strand
GCCAAGTGGGGCGAGAATGGCGAACTGGGCAACCAGGAACGCGTGGGCCTGGACTACAAGGACTTGCCACGCGACCTGAAGGCCGGCGACGTGCTGCTGCTCAACGACGGCCTGATCGTGCTGACCGTGGACCGCATCGCCGGCAGTGAAATCCACACCACCACCAGGATCGGCGGCGAACTGTCCAACAACAAGGGCATCAACCGCCAGGGCGGCGGCCTGTCCGCGCCGGCGCTGACCGCCAAGGACATGGAAGACATCAAGACCGCGATGAGCTTCCAGGCCGATTACATCGCCGTGTCGTTCCCGAAGAACGCCACCGACATGGAAATGGCGCGCCAGCTGGCCAATATCGCCGGCGAGGCATATGGCCACAAGCCGTTCATGATCGCCAAGATCGAGCGCGCCGAAGCGATTCCGGCGCTGCAGGAAATCCTCGACGCGTCCGACGGCATCATGGTGGCGCGCGGCGACCTGGCGGTGGAAGTGGGCAACGCCGCCGTGCCGGCGCTGCAAAAACGCATGATCAAGATGGCGCGCGCTTCCAACAAGCTGGCCATCACCGCCACGCAGATGATGGAATCGATGATCGTCAACGCCGTGCCGACCCGCGCTGAAGTGTCGGACGTGGCCAACGCGGTGCTGGACGGCACCGACGCCGTGATGACGTCGGCCGAGACCGCGTCCGGCAAATACCCGGTCGAAACCGTGGAAGCCATGGCCGCGATCTGCCTGGACGCGGAAAAATGGAATCCGTCGAACCCGGACGTGGACTTGATCAACACCACCTTCAGCCGCATCGACCAGTCGATCGCCTATGGCGCGCTGTTCACCGCGCACCACCTGCGCGTGAAAGCCATCGCCGCGCTGACCGAATCGGGCTCGACCTGCCTGTGGATGAGCCGTAACAGCATCGACGTGCCGATCATCGCGCTGACCCCGAGCGTGGCGACGCAGCGCAAGCTGGCGCTGTTCCGCAACGTGACGGCGCTGGAACTGAAACAGACGCGCGACCGCGAAGCCGTGCTGCGCGCCGTCGAGGAATTGCTGATCGCGCGCGGCCTCGTGCAGCGCGGCGACAACGTGGTGCTGACCTGGGGCGAGCCGATGGGCCTGGTGGGCGGCACCAATGCGCTGAAGATCATGAAGATCGGCGCGCAGGGCTGAAGTGTGGGATGAGGGCGCCAGGCCTGGCGGCCGGGCGCCTTGGTTAGGCTTGAACATTGAATACTAGGAGATTTGGAATGACTGCAATCGTCGACGTAATTGCGCGTGAGATCATTGATTCGCGCGGCAATCCGACTGTGGAATGCGATGTGCTGCTGGAATCGGGTGTGACCGGCCGCGCGGCGGTGCCGTCCGGCGCCTCGACCGGTTCGCGCGAAGCCATCGAACTGCGCGACGGCGACGCCAAGCGCTATTTCGGCAAGGGCGTGCTGAAAGCCGTGGAAAACATCAACACGGAAATCGCCGAAGCCATCATCGGCCTGGACGCGTCGGAGCAGGCCCTGATCGACCGCACCCTGATCGAACTCGATGGCACGGAAAACAAGTCGCGCCTGGGCGCCAACGCCACGCTGGCCGTCTCGATGGCCGTGGCCAAGGCCGCCGCCGACGACGCCAAGCTGCCGCTGTACCGCTACTTCGGCGGCTCGGGCGGCATGCAGCTGCCGGTGCCGATGATGAACGTGATCAATGGCGGCGCGCACGCCGACAACAACCTGGACATCCAGGAATTCATGATCATCCCGGTCGGCGCGCCATCGTTCAAGGAAGCCATCCGCTACGGCGCGGAAGTGTTCCACACGCTGAAGAAAATCCTGCACAAGAAGGGCCTGACCACGGCGGTGGGCGACGAGGGCGGTTTCGCGCCATCGGTGGAATCGCATGAAGACGCGATCAAGCTGATCATCCAGGCCATCGAGGAAGCCGGCTACGAGCCGGGCACGCAGATCGCGCTGGGCCTGGACTGCGCCGCGTCGGAATTCTACAAGGATGGCAAGTACCACCTGGAAGGCGAGGGCAAGGTATTGAGCGCCGAGGAATTCACGTCGCTGCTGGCCGGCTGGTGCGACAAGTACCCGATCGTCTCGATCGAGGATGCGATGCACGAAGGCGACTGGGCCGGCTGGGCGCACCTGACCCAGGTGCTGGGCAAGAAGGTGCAGCTGGTGGGCGACGACCTGTTCGTCACCAACACCAAGA
>CBIHOX010000295.1:0-2247 GCA_966211685.1 uncultured Pseudoduganella sp. | reverse complement strand
CGGGCGACGACTGGCTGCTGCTGGACGTGATCCCGCTGTCGCTGGGCATCGAGACCATGGGCGGGCTGGTGGAAAAAATCATTCCGCGCAACTCGACCATCCCGTGCGCGCGCGCGCAGGAATTCACCACCTTCAAGGATGGGCAAACCGCGCTGGCCGTGCACGTGCTGCAGGGCGAGCGCGAACTGGTGTCCGACTGCCGTTCGCTGGCGCGCTTCGAATTGCGCGGCATCCCGCCGATGGCGGCCGGCGCGGCGCGTATCCGTATCACGTACCAGGTCGACGCCGACGGGCTGCTGTCGGTCTCGGCGCGCGAATTGCGCTCGGGCGTGGAAGCGTCGATCACGGTCAAGCCTTCGTATGGACTGGGCGACGACGACGTGGCGCGCATGCTGCAGGATTCGTACAAGTCCGCCGAAGTGGACATGAAGGCGCGGGCGCTGCGCGAGGAACAGGTGGAAGCCGAACGCATCCTGCTGGCCACGCAGGCCGCGCTCGACGAAGACGCGGCGCTGCTGTCGGACGCGGAAAAAGCCGATATCGTGGCGCTGATGGAGCGCACCCGCGCCATCGTGGCGCAATCGGCGGACGGCGCGGCCGACCACGCGGCGGTCAAGCTGGCCGTGGAAGAACTGGCGCGCGGCACCGAGGAATTCGCATCGCGCCGCATGGACCGTTCCGTGCGCAGCGCGCTGGCGGGCAAGTCGCTCGACCAGGTCGCGTAAGCGCCTGCCTGAAGCCACGCCGGCGGGCGTGACGGCCGCGCCATCCGGCGGCCATTGAACAACGACCGCGCCGGCCACGGCGCGGCAATACCAAGAGGTCAAGAAGTGCCCCAAATCGTATTCCTCCCCCACGCCAAGCTGTGCCCGGACGGCGCCGTCGTCGAAGCGCCGAGCGGCAAGACCCTGTGCGACGTCATGCTGGAGAACGACATCCACATCGAACACGCATGCGAGAAATCGTGCGCCTGCACCACCTGCCACGTGCTGGTGCGCGAAGGCTTCAATTCGCTCAACGAAGCGACGGAAACCGAAGAAGACTTGCTGGACAAGGCCTGGGGTTTGGAAGCCGTGTCGCGCCTGTCGTGCCAGGCCGTGGTGGCCGATGAAGACCTCGTCATCGAGATCCCGAAATACACGATCAACCACGCCAGCGAGGGAGGCCACTGATGAAATGGACCGACGTGACGGCCATTGCCGAGGCCCTGTATGACCAGTACCCGGACGTCGATCCGCTGACGATCCGCTTCGTCGACCTGCACAACAAGGTGGTGGCGCTGGACGGGTTCGATGACGACCATGCACGCGGCGGCGAGCGCGTGCTGGAAGCCATCCAGCAGGCGTGGATCGATGAAGCGCAATAAGGCCACGCAGGCGAGCGCCGGCGCGGCCCCGGCCCCGGGCTTGCCGCCGGAAGTGCGCCCCGGCCAGTCGGTGGAATTGCTGCAGGAATTGCACATCCTGACGCGCGACGGCAAGTTGAACCAGGATAGCCGCCGCAAGCTCAAGCAGGTGTACCACCTGTACCAGTTCATCGAACCGCTGCTGCAGGAAGTGCGCGCGGAAAACGGCGAACGCGGCGTGTCGCTGGTCGACCATGGCGCCGGCAAGTCATACCTGGGCTTTATCCTGTACGACCTGTTCTTCAAGGGATTGAACGACGGCTCGCACATTTACGGCATCGAGACGCGCGCCGAACTGGTGGAAAAATCGCAGCAGCTGGCGGCGAAATTCAACTTCCCCGGCATGTCGTTCCTGCCGCTGTCGGTGGCCGAATCGACCACCTCGCACGCCTTGCCGGAACAGGTCGACATCGTCACCGCGCTGCACGCGTGTAACACCGCGACCGATGACGCGATCGACTTCGCCTTGAAGAAAAAGGCGAAGCACATGGTGCTGGTACCGTGCTGCCAGGCCGAAGTCGCGTCGGTGCTGCGCAAGAACAAGGGCCAGGCGCTGGGCAAGAGCGCGCTGACGGAAATCTGGCGCCACCCGATCCACACGCGCGAATTCGGCAGCCAGGTCACCAACGTGCTGCGCTGCCTGCAACTGGAAGCGCACGGCTACCAGGTCAGCGTGACGGAACTGGTGGGCTGGGAACATTCGATGAAAAACGAATTGATCGTCGCGACCTACAAGAACCTGCCGCGCCGCCGTCCCAGCGAGCGCTTGCAGGAAGTGCTGGAAACGCTGGGATTGCAGGAAATGGGACAGCGGTTTTACACCGCGCACGCGGCGGCTTAGC
>CBIHOX010000294.1:0-2273 GCA_966211685.1 uncultured Pseudoduganella sp. | reverse complement strand
GAAAGTTGCCATATGAATCCATTTTTATGCTATCTGCGTTCTATTATATAGAGACCACGCGTGCCGGCAAAAAAATTGCAGTTTCGGACATTATGTCCATCATTGCATTGGCACAACCCATAGGGCATGGGCGGCATTCCCCCCCCATTGTCGGGATAGACTAAACAGCGCCAGAAGACCTAAAGCGCAAGCGCATACTGGCCGGCATCAGTTGGCAGGCGATCGCACGCCGGGATTTTTTGAAGCGGACCCAACCGGTTGAACAGCGCCGCACGCATGACGGCGCCGGCGGGCTTACTTGAAGCGCACCTTGCCGACCAGATGCATGTCCAGCGTGGTTTCACCCGGCTCGAAGCTGGGCTCTTCCACCGCCATGTCGGCCGCCGGCGCGGCGGCTTTCATCATCATCATTTCCGGACGTCCGGCGCGGGCGCTGACGGCGCCGCCATAGTTGCCGGAACCTTCGAAGTCCACGGTTTCCAGGATCGCATCGGACGGTTTGCGGCCCATGGCGCGGGCAATCGCGCCGATGCGGTCTTGCAGGTTCTGGTAGGACGCGGCTATGCGCTGCTCATCGAGCTTTTTCATGGCGTTGCGCGACAAGCCGAAGCTGATGCCGTTCAAGGTCAGGATCTTTTGCGTGCCGGCCACGGTCTTCGGCAATTGATTGAGGCTGGTGGTGGTCACCTGCAGATACTGGCCCACGCGCCACGCCGTCGGCTGGCGCGGCCTGGATGCGGCGCCTGGCGCCACCGGGCGCTCTTCCGGATACACGGGATACGTGTAATACCCTTGGGTTTTCAGGGTGGCGGTGGGATCTTCCTTGCGCACGATCTCCATGCCCTGCTTCATCTTCAAATTCACGCGCGACGCCGCGGCAGCCTTGTCCTTGTCCTGTTCCTCGATGGCCAGCGTGACGACCGCCTGGTCGTTCGGGGCCGTCACTTCGCCATTGGCGGCCACGATGACTTCGGTGCCGGCAGGCGGGCTCACTTGCGCCATGGCAGGCAACTGCGATGCCAGCAAGACCGTGGCGGCCAGCAGGGTTTTGCGGATGGTCATGTTGTCATTCTCCAAAGTGCTTCGATGACCGCACTTTAACCCAGATCAAATAGCCCACACGGCCCGCTTGGTGACTGTTTGTAACACGTTAATGCACGCCTCACTCAGGCAACGAGGCGCCGCACCTCCGCCACCGGCTGGCGCCTGGACGCCCCGCCCTGCACGGCATGCAGCGCGCCGTGGTCTTGCCCCTGGACCTGGCTTGCCAGCGTGAAGAATTGCACGGTGCGGGACAATTCCGCAGCTTCGTGTTCCAGCGTGTTGGCCGACGCCGACGCCTGCTCCTCCAGCGCGGCATTGCTCTGGACCGCGGCATCCATGTGGGCAATGGCGGCGCCCACCTGGGCAATGCCGGCGGACTGTTCATCGCCGGCCGCCTGCATTTCCCGCATGATGTCGGTCACGCGGCTGACGCTGGCAACGATATCCTGCATGGTGGCGCCGGCGTCCGCCACCAACCGGTCGCCTGCTTCCACCTGTTCGACCGATGCGCCGATCAATTCCTTGATTTCCCGGGCGGCGCTGGCGGCGCGTTGCGCCAGCGTGCGCACTTCGGCGGCCACCACGGCGAAGCCCCTGCCCTGCTCGCCCGCGCGGGCCGCATAAATTATCGAAGTGAAAATCGAGCGTAGCACAACGGAAATATCCGCGCAGAAAATACCTTTTAAGTTGATATGCGCCAATAAAAAAAGCCCGGCTGCACAGGCAGGCCGGGCTTTTTTGAGGAAGGGCAAGGCGCCCTTCCGTAGATATGCCGATCAGTTCTTCGACTGGTCAACCATCTTGTTCTTGGCGATCCAAGGCATCATCGCGCGCAGTTTTGCGCCGACTTCTTCGATCTGGTGCTCGGCGGTCAGGCGGCGGCGGGAAATCAGGGTCGGGGCGCCGGCCTTGTTTTCCAGGATAAACGACTTGGCGTATTCGCCGGTCTGGATGTCCTTCAGGCACTGGCGCATGGCTTCCTTGGTCGCGGACGTCACGACTTTCGGGCCGGTCACGTACTCGCCGTATTCGGCGTTGTTCGAAATCGAGTAGTTCATGTTGGCGATGCCGCCTTCGTAGATCAGGTCAACGATCAGCTTCAGTTCGTGCAGGCACTCGAAGTACGCCATTTCCGGTGCATAGCCGGCTTCCACCAGGGTTTCGAAACCGGCCTTGATCAGTTCCACGGTACCGCCGCACAGCACGGCCTGTTCGCCGAACAGGTCGGT
>CBIHOX010000293.1:0-2282 GCA_966211685.1 uncultured Pseudoduganella sp. | reverse complement strand
TTGGGGCCGATGCCGTCCAGCGGCGACAGGCGGCCCATCAGCACGAAGTACAGGCCCTTGTAGGTCAGGGTCTGCTCGATCATCATCTGGTCGGCCGGCGTTTCCACCACGCACAGCATGCGGCGGTCGCGCTCTTCGTCGCGGCAGGTGGCGCACGTCTCGTCTTCCGTGAACGTATTGCACAGCGCGCAGTGATGCACCGCTTCCACCGCCTGGTACAGGGCGCGCGACAGCATGGCCGCGCCTTCGCGGTCATGCTGCAGCAGGTGGAACGCCATGCGCTGCGCGGACTTCGGTCCGACGCCGGGCAGGCGGCGCAAGGCCTCCGTCAGGAATTCCAGCGACTTGGCCATCAGTGCTGCTTGAACTGGCTGAGGATATCGGCCGTCATGGTCGGCACGAATTCAGTGATGGTGTAGCTGGCGGCGCCGGCTTCCTTGAACGGATCGAGTTCGATCACGGCTTCGATGTCGGCTTTGCTGTCGGCCGTGGCGATGATGATGCCGCCGGTTCGGGGCACCATCCGGCCGGACATCAGGAACATGCCGTTGTCATATTGCTCGCGCAGGTATTCACGATGCGCCGCCAGGAGCGCGTCGATCTCCTCCGCCGGCTTCAGGTACGTGAGCGAGATGATGAACATGATGTGCCCGCTGGCTCAGAACGGCATCTTGAAGCCGGCCGGCAGGTTCAGGCCGGCGGTCAGGCCGCTCATTTTTTCCGCGGACGTGGCTTCGGCCTTGCGCACGGCGTCGTTGAACGCGGCGGCCACCAGGTCTTCCAGCATGTCCTTGTCGTCGGCCAGCAGCGACGGGTCGATCGACACGCGCTTGACGTCGTTCTTGCACGTCATGACGACTTTCACCAGGCCGGCGCCGGACTGGCCTTCCACTTCGATCTGGCCCAGCGCTTCCTGGGCTTTCTTCATGTTGTCCTGCATTGCCTGCGCTTGTTTCATCAGGCCGGCCAGTTGGTTTTTCATCATGGTTGATTCTCCGTAAAGCTTAAGTATAGGCGTTTTTCAGTGCGCGGCGGGCGCCGGCGGCGGCACGATCGAACCGGGCACCACGAAGGCGCCAAAGTCCCGGATCATGCTCTTGATAAAGGGATCGTTGGCCACGGTTTCCTCGGCGGCGCGCTGCACGGCTTCACGGTGCGCCTGCGCTTCCGCGCTGGCCGTGTACCAGACCGGTCCCAGTTCGGTTTCCACCCGTACCGGGCGGTTGAAGCGCTCGGTCAGCGCGGCCGCGAGTTTTTCCACATTGGGGGGCGTGCGCCACGTTTCAATGGGCACTTTCACGTAAAACTGGGCCGATGCCGTGCCGTCCGGCACGCATTTGATGAGTTCAGCCTGCGTCGCCAGCTGCTGCGCCACGCCGCGCAGCGGCAGGCGGGCCGCCAGCGCGGGCCAATTGCCATCCCAGTCCAGTTCGGGAACCGGCGTGACGACGTAGTCATAGGGTGGCTTGACGGGGGCGCGCGCGGCCGGCTGCACGGGTGGCGCGGCCATATCGGCCTGCGGCGAAGCAACAGCCGTATCGTCCGAGAATTCCGTGACCCACGGCGGCAAGTCATCGTCCTGCTGCACCTGCTGGCGCGCCTGCACTTTCGGCGGCGCTTCCAGCACGGCCGTATCGCCCATGCCGGGACGGCCCTCGTCCCACGGCGCGTCTTCCCACGGCGGCGTGGCCGGCTGCGCGGGCGGCGCATCTTCCCACGGCGCCGGACCGCGCGCCTGCACGGCCGGCTGGGCAACCTGGGCGGCCGCCGGGCGGCTTGCCATGCCGGCCGCTTGCGCCGGGCGCAACTGCGCTTGCGCGGCGGGGCCGTGGGCTTGTCCCATGGCCGGCGCAGACACCTGGCCCATGGCTTGCGGCGCGGACGCCTGGGCTGCCGGCGCGGGTCCTTGCGGGTTTTGCGGCGTCGGCGGCGCCGGACGGGGCGGCGGGGTCTTGATGCCGGAGGCGGCGCGCGCGGCCTGCAGGGCGGCCTGGATTGCCGCCTTGGCCGGGCTTAATGGCGCCGCGCCCGAGGCTTGCGGCTGCTGCGAGGCCGCCTGGGCCTGGTGTTGCGCCGCAGCCGGTACCTGTTGCTGCGCTGCCATCTGGGAGAGCGCGGGCTGCTGCTGTGCCGCCGGCGGCTGGTATTGTGCCGCCTGGGCCTGCTGTTGCGCTGCCGCCTGGGGCTGGGAGTGGCTGCCGGCTTGCGGTGCATGCGGCGCGGCGCCCTGCCCGCCCTGGGGCTGGCCCGCCGCGGCGCCAGGCGGCGTCGATGCGTGGCTG
>CBIHOX010000292.1:0-2396 GCA_966211685.1 uncultured Pseudoduganella sp. | reverse complement strand
GCGCAATGCCTGCCGCAGCGCGTGGAACCGGAAGACGTGGCGGCGCTGGCGCTGTTCCTGGCGTCCGACAACGCCGGCCGCTGCTCGGGCCGCGATTATTTCGTCGACGCGGGATGGTACGGCGCATGAATACCCTGATCTCGGCGCCGGAGTGCATCTGGCCGGTCGGCGCCACGCTGGCCGAAGGCCCGTTCTGGCACGCGCAGCAGCGCGCGCTGTACTTTGTCGATATCAAGGGCCAGACCGTGCACCGCTGCGCGGAAGACGGCACGGCGCGCGCCACCTGGACCCTGCCGGACCAGGTCGGCTTTGCGCTGCCGATGGCCAGCGGCGCGCTGCTGTGCGGCCTGCCGGGCCGTGTGGCGCGCTTCAACGCGGCCACCGGCGCGCTCGATACGCTGCTTTCGCTGGAAGGCGATTTGCCGGGCAACCGCAATAACGACGGCTATATCGATACCGCGGGCCGCCTGTGGTTCGGCACCATGGACAATGGCGAGTCCGATCCCACCGGTGCGCTGTACCTGTGGGATGGGCGCGGCCTGCAGCGCCAGGACGAGGGCTACATCATCACCAACGGCCCGTGCGTGAGTCCGGACGGCCGCACCTTCTACCACACGGACACGCTGGCCAAGGTGATCTACGCCTATGACCTGGCGCCGGACGGCGCGCTGGCCAACCGCCGCGTGCTGGTGCGCACCGCGGCGCCGGGCCATCCGGACGGCACGGCCGTCGATGCCGATGGCGTGCTGTGGGTATCGATGTTCGGCGGCGCCCGCATCGACCGCTATGCGCCGGACGGCGCGCTGCTGGGTTCGATCGCGATGCCGTGTTCCAACATCACCAAGGTGGCGTTCGGCGGCGACGACTTGCGCACGGTGTTCGTGACCACGGCCCGCAAGGGCTTGAGCGTCGAGGCGCTGAGCCGGGAACCGCTGGCCGGCAGCATCTTCCGCCTGCGCAGCGAGACGCCGGGGCTCCCCCAACATCATTTTTTGGCAGGACAATGACATGACCCAAGATAACCAGCCGGTCCGCCGCTTCCGCTCGCAGGACTGGTTCGACAATCCCGACCACATCGACATGACGGCGCTGTACCTGGAGCGCTTCATGAACTACGGCATCACGCCCGAGGAACTGCGTTCCGGCCGTCCCATCATCGGCATCGCGCAAAGCGGCAGCGACATCAGCCCGTGCAACCGCATCCACGTGGAGCTGGCCAAGCGCATCCGCGACGGCATCCGCGACGCCGGCGGCATCGCGATGGAATTCCCGCTGCACCCGGTGTTCGAAAACTGCCGCCGCCCGACCGCCGCGATCGACCGCAACCTGGCGTACATGGGACTGGTGGAAATCCTGCACGGTTACCCGATCGATGCGGTGGTGCTGACCACCGGCTGCGACAAGACCACGCCGGCCCAGCTGATGGCCGCCGCCACCGTGGATATTCCCGCCATCGTGCTGTCCGGCGGACCGATGCTCGACGGCTGGCTCGACGGTGAGCTGGTCGGTTCCGGCGCTGCGATCTGGAAAGGCCGCAAGCAGCTGGCCGCCGGTGAGATCGACAACGAGAAATTCCTGCAGATCGCGGCCGCCTCGGCGCCGTCGGCGGGGCATTGCAACACCATGGGCACCGCGTCGACCATGAATGCGCTGGCCGAAGCGCTGGGCATGTCGCTGACCGGGTGTTCCGCGATTCCCGCGCCGTACCGCGAACGGGGCCAGATGGCGTATGAAACCGGCAAGCGCATCGTCGCCATGGCGCACGAAGACTTGCGGCCGTCGCGCATGCTCACGCGCGACGCCTTCATCGACGCCATCGTGGTCAACGCCGCCATCGGCGGTTCGACCAACGCGCAGCCGCACATCATGGCCATGGCGCGCCACGCCGGCGTGGAACTGGACCCGGATGACTGGATGCGCTACGGCCACGACGTGCCGCTGCTGTTGAACATGCAGCCGTCGGGCAAGTTCCTCGGCGAGCGCTTCCACCGCGCGGGCGGCGTGCCGGCCGTGATGTGGGAACTGGAACAGGCCGGCCGGCTGCGTTCCAACCGTCCCACCGTGACGGGCCGCACCATGGCCGACAATCTGCGCGGGCGCGAAACCTGCGACCGCGAAGTGATTTATCCGTATGCGGCGCCGCTGCGCGAACAGGCCGGGTTCATGGTCTTGAAAGGCAATTTGTTCGATTTCGCCATCATGAAGACGTCGGTGATTTCCGAACAGTTCCGCGCCCGCTACCTCAGCCGCCCGGGGCAGGAAAACGTGTTCGAATGCCGCGCCGTGGTATTCGACAGTTCCGACGATTACCACCGCCGCATCAACGATCCGGCTTTGGCAATCGATGAAAACTCGATGCTGGTGATCCGCGGCGCCGGGCCGGTGGGCTGGCCCGG
>CBIHOX010000291.1:0-2556 GCA_966211685.1 uncultured Pseudoduganella sp. | reverse complement strand
AGGTGGACGTAGTCGATGCCGCGCTTCTTCATCTCGAAGTCGATGGCGCGCGCCACGACGTCGCGCGGGGCCAGTTCGCCCCGTTCGTCGTGCGCCGGCATGAAGCGCGTGCCGGCCGCGGACCCCGCCTCGGGCGGCAGTTTCAGCAGGCCGCCTTCGCCGCGCACGGCTTCCGTGATCAGGAACGATTTCGCGAACGGGTGGTACAGGCAGGTCGGGTGGAACTGGATGAATTCCATGTTCGACACGCGGCAGCCGGCGCGCCAGGCCATCGCGATGCCGTCGCCCGTCGCCGTGTCGGGGTTCGTCGTGTACAGGTAGACCTTGCCGGCGCCGCCCGTCGCGAGCACCGTGTGCTCCGCCTCGAACGTCTGCACCTTGCCGCTCTTTTCGTCCTGCACGTACAGGCCGTAGCAGCGCGGCTGGCCGACGAGGGCAGGGCCCGCATGCACGCCGTCCGGCTGCAGTTTGTCGGACGTGATCACGTCGATCGCGCAGTGATGCTCGAACAGCGTGATGTTCGGGTGCGCGCGCACTTTCTGCTCCAGCGTCACCTGCACGGCATGGCCGGTGGCGTCCGCCGCGTGGATGATGCGGCGCTGGCTGTGGCCGCCTTCGCGGGTCAGGTGGAAGCCGAGTTCCGCGGTCTCGTCGCGGGTAAAGGGCACGCCTTGCTCGATCAGCCACTCGATCGCCTCGCGCCCGTGCTCGACGATGTAGCGGGTGGCCGCTTCGTCGCACAGGCCGGCGCCGGCGACGAGGGTGTCGGCGATATGCTGGTCGTGGCTGTCGCCCGAATCCAGCACGGCGGCGATGCCGCCCTGGGCCCAGTTGCTGGCCCCATCGAGCAGTTCACGTTTAGAAATGATTGCGACTTTGCGGGTTTCCGCCAGGTGCAGGGCCACCGACAAGCCGGCCAGGCCGCTGCCGACGATAGCGACATCGAATTTCATTGATTTAAATCGTCAAGTTTTCTTGGGAGAAGTAAGACTATAGACGATTTGCCGCTTCCCTGTCATGGCGCGGTCATTTTCGTCCACCAGTTGCCGGCCGCTGCATGCTTTGCGCGTGCGCAAAACCATGCCGTAGGGCCGGCGCGATCATGGCAAAACCGCCTTGCGGCTGGTACGGCGTCAATTCCACGGACGCGGGAGGCTGTCGTGATACGTATATTCAACCATTATGTGCCGCGCCTGGCATTTGTCGTGCTGTTACTGGACGCCATGCTGCTGGCGGCTGCCGCCGGACCGCTGCATGCGCTGGCCGCGCTGCTGGTGCTGGCGGCGCTGGGCTGGTACCAGGCCGACCTGGTCGCGCGGCCCCGTACCTTGCTGTTGCACGCGCTGCCGCGCGTGCTCCCGGCCTTGCTGGCGGTGTATTTCGTGGTGGCTTACCTTGCGCCCTTCCTGGCCGATTCCGTGGGCTGGTTGTCCGGAGTGCCCACCAAATCAGTGCGCGCGGCAGGGCGCTCCGGCGACTTTGCCGCCTATTGCGCGGCCTGCGCCGCGCTGCTGGCCGCGCGGCTGGCGCTGTCGCAGCGGCTGGCCCATCCGGCACATCCTGCCAACCTGATGGCGGCCCGCATGATCCTGGTCGGCGCCGGTGAACCGGCGGCCGAATGCCTGCAACTGGCGGCCAGCCGGCGCGGCGCGCACCGCATGCAGGTAGTAGGATGCGTGCCGCTGGAGGGCGAAGTGTGCCACGTGCCGGCCATGCGGCTGCTGTCGGTCCAGGGCCGCAGCCTGCGCGAGCTGGCCAGCGCATATGGCGCCGGTGAAATCGTGATCTGTGTGGAAGAACGGCGCGGCGGCGCGCTGCCGGTCGGCCAGTTGCTGGAATGTACGCTCGGCGGCGTGCGGGTCATCGATGCCGCCGCGCTGTTCGAGCGGGAAGCCTGCCAGATCCGCATCGGCAGCCTGCCGCCCAGCTACCTGATCTTTGGGGGCGGGTTTGACCAGGGCTGGCTGCGCGCGGGCGTGAAACGCACGTTCGACGTCGTGGCAAGTGTCGCGCTCGGCGTGCTGGCGCTGCCGCTGATGCTGGCCGCCGCCGTGTGCATCCGCTGCGAAGACGGCGGACCGGTATTGTACCGCCAGCAGCGCACCGGCAAGGGAGGCGCCACGTTTTACATACTGAAATTTCGCAGCATGCGCGCCGATGCCGAACGCGACGGCGAACCGCGCTGGGCCAGCGCCGGCGATGCGCGCGTGACCCGCACCGGCGCGTGGCTACGGCGGCTGCGCATCGATGAATTGCCGCAGGTATTCAATGTATTGGTGGGCGACATGAGTTTCGTCGGTCCGCGCCCGGAACGGCCGTACTTCGTTGCCCGCCTGGCGCAGGAAATCCCGTATTACGACGCGCGCCACAGCGTCAAGCCCGGCATCACGGGCCTGGCGCAGGTGCGCCACGCCTATGCCGCATCGGTGGCCGATACAGTGGGCAAGCTTGAGTATGACTTGTATTACGTGAAGAACAACAGCCTGTTCCTCGACTTGCTGTTGCTGGTGGAAACCGTGCATGTGGTGCTGTCCGGACGCGGCAGCCGCTGACGGA
>CBIHOX010000290.1:0-2612 GCA_966211685.1 uncultured Pseudoduganella sp. | reverse complement strand
TGCGCCTGCGCTGCCATACCGTGCTGCCGGGCCACCGCCAGCAAACGCCCGCCGAACTGTTTGCAGCCATGGGCGATTGGTGCGCGCAACATGGCGTCGCGCACGACGTATATGGCGACGGGGAACTGATCCAGTCGTTCGAAGGCAAGGTCGCCAGCCTGCTGGGCATGGAAGCCGGCGTGTTTTGCATCACCGGCACCATGGCGCAGGTGACGGCGCTGCGCCTGGCGTGCCGCCAGCGCGGCAGCCGCCTGGCGGCGCTGCATCCGACCGCGCACATCTTCCGGCACGAGCGCGGCAACCACCAGTTGCTCGGCCACTTCGACGCGCTGCAGATCGGCGATCCGCACCGGCCATGGACCGTGGAAGACCTGGAAGCCATCCCCGACCAGCTGGGCGCCGTGTCGCTGGAATTGCCGGCGCGCGAAATCGGCGGGCAATGCCCCCCGTGGGAAGAACTGCAAGCGATCAAGGCGTATTGCCGCAAGCGCGGCATCCACCTGCACATGGATGGGGCGCGGCTGTGGGAAACCGCGGCGGCGTACGGCAAGCCGCTGCACGAGATCTGCGCGGGCTTCGACAGCGTCTACGTCTCCTTATATAAAGGCATCGGCGGCATCGGCGGCGCGGTATTGCTGGGCAAGGCGGCGTTCCTCGCGGAAGCGGCCGAATGGTTCCGCCGTTCCGGGGGCAACGTGATCCATCGTACGCCATACGTGGTGGCCGCCGCCATGCAGTTCGATGCGCGGCTGGCCGCGATGCCCGACTATTTCCGGCGCACGCGGGCGCTGTACGACATCCTGCGCGGCTACCCGAAACTCACGCCCAATCCCGCCGCGCCGCAGGCCAACCTGCTGCACGTGCACATGCCGGCCGGGCGCGAACAGGCCATTGCGCTGCGCATCCGCGTGGCGCAGCAGCATGGCGTGTGGCTGTACAACCGCGTGGGCCACGCGCAATTGCCGGGCCACAGCTTTACCGAGTGGTACGTGGGCGACAACCTGCTGGCGATCGACGACGACCGCCTGCACGCCGCTCTGGCGCTGTGGCACAACGAACTTTGAAGGACACAATGACTTTTGCATCCCTGGAACTGATCGATCCGCTGCTGCGCATGCTGGCGGCGGTCGGCTATACCGAACCCACGCCGATCCAGCAACAGGCCATTCCCCCCATCCTGGCCGGCCGCGACGTGCTGGCCGGCGCGCAGACCGGCACCGGCAAGACCGGCGCCTTCGCCATTCCGCTGCTGCAGCGCCTGGCCACCGAAGGCGAACGCGCGGCGCCGGGCATGGTGCGCTGCCTGGTGCTGGCGCCGACCCGCGAACTGGCGGAACAGGTGTTCGAAAGCTTCCGCAGCTATGGCCGCAATATCCCGATGCGCGCCTACGTCGCGTATGGCGGCGTGCCCATCGACGGGCAGATCGCCAAGCTGCGCAAGGGCCTCGACGTGCTGGTGGCCACGCCGGGCCGACTGCTCGACTTGATGGGCCAGGGCGAAGTGCAGTTCGACCAGTTGCAGGCCGTGGTGCTCGATGAAGCCGACCGCATGCTGGACCTGGGCTTTGCCAACGACCTCGAACAGATCCTGCTGGCGCTGCCCGACGAAAAACAGACGCTGCTGTTTTCCGCGACCTTCCCGCAAGTGATCCGCGACCTGGCCGACGTGCTGCTCGACGATCCCGTCACCCTGCAGGCCAGCCCGCGCAACCAGGCCGCCGCCACGGTGCGCCAGTGGGTCATCACGACCGACAAGCGGCGCAAGGCGCCGCTGTTGCTGCACCTGTTGCGCCGGAACGAGTGGCCGCAGGTGCTGGTGTTCGTGAAGACCCGCAAGGGCGCCGATGCGCTGGTCGAACAGTTGCAGGCGCAGGGCTTCAGCGCCGACGCGATCCATGGCGACAGGGCCCAGCATGCGCGCCTGCGCGCGCTGGAGCGCTTCAAGGCAGGCCAGGTGCAATTGCTGGTGGCCACCGACGTGGCGGCGCGCGGCCTGGATATCGAGGCGCTCCCGCTGGTGGTGAATTTCGACTTGCCGACCGTGGCGGAAGACTATGTGCACCGCATCGGCCGCACCGGCCGCGCCGGCATGGAGGGCGAAGCGCTGTCGCTGGTGTGCGCCGACGAAGCCGAACCGCTGCGCGCCATCGAGCAATTGACCCGGCAAGTGCTGCCGCGCACCGAAGTGGCGGGCTATGAAGCCGAACACCGCGTGCCCGATACCGCGCCGGCGCCGAAAATAGCCGGCAAGGCGGCGGGCAAGGCCGGCGGCAAAAGCGCGGGCAAAGGCGCAAGGCCGGACGGCGCACAACGCAAGGCCGAAGGCAAACTCAACGTCGACCCGGACCAGCCGCTGAGCGCCGACCCGCGCTTCCGCACCGAGCTCGATGGCAGTTTCCCTGGCGCGGCCGCACCGCGCGGCGCGGCCGGCGGCCGGCGCGGCGGGGCCTCCGGCGGTCAGCGTGACGGCGCCGGCGCAGCCGGCAAAGGCATTGCCGGCGCCAAGACCGGCATGGCCGCAGGCCCGGGCGCGAAGCCGGCGCAGCCGATGAAGCCGGGCCCGGGCGCCCGGCCGGGTCCGCCACCCCCCGGCCCCCCCCCACCAGCGGGGC
>CBIHOX010000289.1:0-2624 GCA_966211685.1 uncultured Pseudoduganella sp. | reverse complement strand
TTCCTAAACGCCGACTCCGGCGAAGTCTTCATACACCACGTCGTGGGGCACCATCACATGGACGGTTTTGTGGCAGGGAACCGGGTGCATGGCCCTGGAAACAGGGAAATTATCTCTAGGGGCTGCCGGATGGGCGGCGAAGACATTGACAGTGCACAGCGAAGAATTCATCAGGTTAAATTTCCCCAGGCTGGCCGCTGCGCTGGAATACATGCCGGCCGGGGTCACGATCGTCGATCGCGACCTCACGATCCGCTTCTGGAACCCGGCCTTTTGCCAGATGCAGGGTTTTCCTGACGACGTGATGTTTCCTGGCATCACCATGGCGGAAGTGTTCCGCTATATCGCCCTGCGCGGCGATTACGGGCCCGGCGACGTCGAGCAGCTGGTGGCCGAGCGCGTCGCCCTGTGCCTGAAGTTCGAGCCGCACAATTTCACCCGCACCAGCGCCGACGGCGTCATCCTTAACATCATCGGCCGTCCGACCTATGACACCGATGGCGCGATCAGCGGGTTCGTCACGATTTACCACGACGTGACCGCTGAACGGCGCTACGAGGAACAGCTCGAAGCCAAGAACCGGGAACTGGAACACGCCAGGCAGCTGGCCGAGGCGGCCAGCGTGGCCAAGAGCCAATTCCTGTCCAACATGAGCCATGAAATCCGCACACCGCTCAATGGCGTGATCGGCATGGCGTACCTGGCGCTGAAGACCGACCTGGACCCGCGCCAGCGCGATTATCTGGAAAAGATCCGCTTTGCCGGCGAACATGTGCTCGGCATCATTGACGACATCCTCGACATTTCCAAGATCGAGGCCGGCAAGATGGAACTCCAGCACACGGATTTCTCGCTGGACCAGGTGGTGCGCACCCTGACCACGGTGGTCGCGCCCAAGGCTGCTTCCCGCAACCTGGAACTGGTGTTCGACCTCGACCCGGCGTTGCCGCCGGTGCTGGTGGGCGACCCGCTGCGGCTGGGCCAGATCCTGATCAACTATGCCAACAATGCCATCAAGTTCAGCGAACGGGGGCGGATAGCAATCCGCGCCCGCAAGATGGTGGGCGACGCCAACGATTGCCTGGTGCGCTTTGAAGTCAGCGACCAGGGCATCGGTTTGTCCGAGGCGGAAATGGCGAAACTGTTCGTCTCGTTCCAGCAGGCCGATTCGTCGACCACGCGGGTCTATGGCGGCACCGGCCTGGGACTGGCCATCTGCAAGCAATTGGCGCAATTGATGGGGGGCGACGTCGGTGTGCAAAGCCGGCCCGGCGCCGGCAGCACGTTCTGGTTCACCGCCCACCTCGGGGTCTCGGACAAATCCATGGCCGCGTTCATCAGCCAGGTCGGCGACGCGGCCAGCGAACTGCTGGCCAGCGTGCCGGCGCCGGCCAGCCTGGCGGCGCTGAAGCGGGCCCGTATCCTGCTGGTGGAAGACAATGCCTTCAACCAGCAGATCGGCCAGGAAATGCTGGAACAGACAGGCGCCTCGGTCTGCCTGGCCAACAACGGCGCCGAGGCGCTGGAACTGTTGCGGAAGGTGGAATTCGACTGCGTGCTGATGGACATGCACATGCCGCTGATGGACGGGCTGGAAACCACGCGTCGCGTCCGTACGGAATTGCAATTGCCGGACTTGCCGGTGCTGGCCATGACCGCCAACGCCACCACCGAATCGCGCCTGCGCTGCATCGAGGCCGGCATGAACGATTTCATTTCCAAGCCGGTCCAGCCGGCGCTGATGTACCAGACCGTGGCGCACTGGCTGTCGCGGGACGCCGCGCGGGGCGCACCGGGCGCGGAGGCGGCGCAGACCATGCAAGACCCGGCGCAGGCGGCCGGCGCCGGATCGCCCGTGTTCGACATCTCGGTCCTGTCGGCGCTGCTGGGCGACGATTTGCCGAAAGTGCGCAAGTTCGCGCACAAGTTCCTGCTCAGTTCACAGGAGGGCGTGCGCGACATGGAAGCCGCATTGGTCAGCGGCGAAGTCCAGGCCGTGCGCGACCTGGGGCACCGCATCAAGGCCGCCGCGCGCAGTGTCGGCGCATTCCGCATGGCGGACCTGTGCGAAGACCTGGAAGCGCTGGACCAGGGCGAAGCGGCCGGCGCCGCCGCCGGCGCGCTGGTGGCGCAGTTGAAGGACGTGCTGCTACTGGTGTCGCAGCAGGTCACGCGCCATACCGCCGGCATGGCGGACAGCTGACGGCCGGGCCGGCGGCCGGCGGCAGGTACTGCCAGGCGGCACGGCAAGCCTGGACAACTGCCGGCAATGCAAGCCTTTGGCGCCGCTACGCCGACGGAGGCGGCCGCCCACCCGCCCTTATGCCGCCCTCATGCCGCCCTCATGCCGCCCTTATGCCGCCCTCATGTCGTCTTTATGCCGCCCTCATGTCGTCTTTATGCCGCCATCACACTGTCGCACAACTCCGTCGCCAGCATCGCGCACACCCGGCCGGGCTCGCGTTCGAGCCGGTGCAGCACCAGGCCGATCTGCGGCAGCGCCGGCAAGCCCGATTCCGCAGGCGGCAGCGTGCGCAAATGGCTGCGCATGCCGAACCGGGTGCGCACCGTCACGCCCAGGCCGGCCGCGACGGCGGCCCAGACGGCGCCCAGGCTGTGGCTGG
>CBIHOX010000288.1:0-2669 GCA_966211685.1 uncultured Pseudoduganella sp. | reverse complement strand
CGGGTCACCGTCGCCGTCCCCAGCTTGCCCACCACGATGCCGCCGGCGCGGTTCGCGGTCTGCACGGCTTCTTCCCAGCCTGCGCCGGCGCCCAGCATGGCCGCCATGGTGGCGATCACGGTGTCGCCCGCGCCGGAAACGTCGAACACTTCGCGCGCATCGGCCGGCGTATGGAACACGTCTTTTTCCGTGTACAGGGTCATGCCCTCTTCCGACCGGGTCAGCAGCAGCGCGTCGAGTTTCAGCGACGCGCGCAGGTTTTGCGCTTTCGTCGTCAATTGTTCTTCACTGCTCCAGCCGCCGGCGATGTGGCGGAATTCGGAGCGGTTCGGCGTCAGCACAGTGGCGCCCGTGTAGCGGGTGAAGTCGTCGCCTTTCGGGTCGACCATCACCACCTTGCCGGCCGCGCGGCCGGCCGCCACCATGTCGGCCACGTTGACCAGGCTGCCCTTGGCGTAGTCGGACAGGATGATCACGTCGTAGTCCGCCAGCAGCGCCTTGTATTGCATCAGCTTGTTGTGCAGCACGGCGTCGCTGGGCGGCTCTTCGAAGTCGATGCGCAGCATTTGCTGCTGGTGGCCGATCACGCGCAACTTGATGATGGTGGAAATCGCTTCGTCGCGCTTCAGGTAACTGTGGATGCCGCCGCTGTGCAGCAGCGATTCCACTTCATTGCCCGCTTCATCGTTGCCGACCACGCCCAGCAGGCCGGCCTTGACGCCGAGCGCCCCGGCATTGCGCGCCACGTTGGCGGCGCCGCCCAGGCGCGCTTCGCGCTTGGCGATGCGCACGATGGGCACCGGCGCTTCCGGCGAAATGCGGTTGACGTCGCCGAACCAGTAGCGGTCCAGCATGACGTCACCGACCACCAGGATGCGGACATTGTCGAGGGCGGGGGCTTGGTATTGGATGATGGAAGCGGACATGAAGCCTCTTAGTAGTGGTTCCTGGGTACGCATGGCGGATCACGATCCGCCCTACGGATAGCGGTAAGCGCGGACGGAAGCCGCCTCAGTTCATGACGTTCAATTCCTCGGTGCGGCGCGGCGGGTACGTATCCCACTTGCTGCAGCCCGGGCAATGCCAGTAATACTGGCGCGCCTTGAAGCCGCAATGGCCGCACTGGTAGCGGGCCAGCTTTTGCGTGTAGCCGTGCACCAGGCCCTTGACCATCGACAGTTCCGACAGCAGCGCGGCCGGCGCGTCGACCATGCGCGCTTCGAGCAACTTGTCCAGGCCCAGCAAGGTCGGCGTGCGGCGCAATTCTTCCGACACCAGCTGCTTGGCAGCATCCACGCCATCGAGCTCGATCACGGCCTTGAACACCACTTCCAGCAAGTCGATCGACGAAGCCTGCTCCAGGTACGACTTCAGCAAGCCGACGCCTTCCTGCGGACGGCCCACCTTGCGGTAGCCATCCATCAGCCGCGTCGCCACCAGCGCCACGTGCGGCACGCTTTGCTGTTCCACACGGCGCCAGGTCGCCAGCGCCGCTTCCACGTCGCCCTGCGCGCTTTGCACGTCGCCCACCAGGATGGTGGCGCGCACGCTGGTGCGGTCGGCCTGCAGGGCGTCGTCCAGCAATTTCAGCGCTTCGTCGTAGTGCATGCGCACCAGCGCATCCTGCGCCATTTCACAGTAGAACTGCGAGATTTCCTTCTGGCGCACGCCGGCGCCGGCTTGCTGCAGGCCGGCTGCCGCATCGATGGCGCGCTGCCATTCTTTTTCACGCTGGAAGATTTCCAGCAGCGCGCGCCGCGCCTGCACGCCATAGCTGCTGTCGACCAAGCGCTTGAAGGTTTCCTCGGCGCGGTCCAGCAGGCCGGCTTTCAGGTAATCCATGCCCAGCTCATATTCCGCGTGGGCTTTCTGCTCGGCCGGCAAATCCGGGCGCGACAGCAGGTTCTGGTGCACGCGGATGGCGCGCTCGGTCTCGCCGCGGCGGCGGAACAGGTTGCCCAGCGCGAAGTGCATGTCGGCGGTTTCCGGGTCCAGGCGGACGATTTCAATGAAGGCGTCGATCGCCTTGTCCGGCTGGTCGTTCAACAGGTGGTTCAAGCCCTTGAAGTACCCGTTGGGCAGGGTGCGCGATTCGGAGACCAGCTGGCGGATATCGACCCGCGCAGCCACCCAGCCCAGGGCGAAGAAGATGGGCATGCCCAGCAGCCACCAGAGTTCAAATTCCATAAGGTTTTATTTACTGTTGAGCATTGACGCTGTCAGGCTGCGGCTGCGCATTGACCTTCAATGCGGACGTCTGCAGCGTGGCGATGGTGGTTTTTTGCTTGTTGGCTTCGCGGCGGTAGCGGAAGACCGTCGGCGTGAGCGCGAGGATGCCCAGGGCGGCGCCGGCGCCAAAAAAGCCCAGCAGCATCAGCACCAGCGGGCCGCGCAATTCATAATTCAGGAACATCACCAGGTTGACTTCCTGGGTGTTCTTCAGGGCGAAGCCGAAGAACAGGATAAACAGGATAAACAGGATAAAACCAATAACAGTGGAAACAATTTTCATGCGCTGACGTTCCCTCATTCAAAAAAAAACGGCATCCACGGACGCCGTTTTTGTGCCGGGGATCGAACGAACCCCGGCGACCGTTCCTGATGCTTCAGTCCTCGATGATCGGTTGCCCGACCATCGCGTCGACCCGCTCGCGCAACTGCTTGCCCGG
>CBIHOX010000287.1:0-2714 GCA_966211685.1 uncultured Pseudoduganella sp. | reverse complement strand
TCGCGCGCGGTGGTGGTGAACTTGGTCGCCACGCGCAGGCGCGCGCCCTGGCGCACGGCGGCTTCATAGTCGAAGCCGGATTTCACAGCGACGGACATGCGGCATTGCGCGATGTTCAAGTCCACCGGCTGGTACAAGCCTTCGCCGCCATGCTCGATCAGCACGTCCTTGCCGGCCACGCCGAAGTCCGCCGCGCCATGCTGCACATAGGTCGGCACGTCGGTGGCGCGCACGATCAGTACGCGCACGTTGGGGTCGTTGGTGGCCAGGATCAGCTTGCGCGACGTGTCCGGATTCTCGGTGACGGTGATGCCGGCCGCTTCCAGCAGCGGCAGCGTGTCTTCGAAAATGCGGCCTTTCGACAGCGCGAGGATCAACTGGTTGTTGGCGTCGCTGTTAAATCCACTCATGGTTCATCTCGTGTTGGGGTCAGTCTTACTTTATACGGCTGATCTTGGCGCCAAGCGCCTGCAGCTTCACTTCCATGCGGTCGTAGCCGCGGTCGAGGTGATAGATGCGGTCAACCAGCGTTTCACCCCTGGCGGCCAGGCCTGCGATCACCAGCGAAGCCGACGCGCGCAAATCGGTCGCCATCACAGGGGCGCCCACGAGCTGCTCCACGCCTTTGATAAAGGCCGTGTTGCCATCGGTTTCAATTGCCGCGCCCAGGCGGTTCATCTCCTGGACGTGCATGAAGCGGTTTTCGAAGATGGTTTCGGTCACGCGGCTGGCGCCGTTGGCGATGGTGTTCACCGCCATGAACTGGGCCTGCATATCGGTCGGGAAACCAGGGTATTCGGTGGTGCGGAACGTCACGGGCTGCGGGCGGCCATCCATCTGCGCGCGGATCCAGTCGCTGCCCACGGTCAGGCGCACGCCGATTTCGCGCAGCTTGTCGAGCGCCGCGTCCATGATGTCGGTACGGGTATTGCGGATCGTGATGTCGCCGCCGGTGGCCGCCACCGCGCACAGGAACGTGGCGGCCTCGATGCGGTCGGAAATCACCGCATGCGACGCGCCGTGCAGTTCGGGCACGCCCTGGATCACCAGGCGGTCGGTGCCGATGCCGCTGATCTTCGCGCCCATGGCCACCAGCAGGTGCGCCAGGTCGGTCACTTCCGGCTCGCGCGCCGCGTTTTCCAGCACGGTTTCGCCTTCGGCCAGCACGGCCGCCATCATCAGGTTTTCCGTGCCGGTCACCGTGATCATGTCGGTGACGATGCGCGCGCCCTTGAGCTTCCTGCATTTGGCGTGGATGTAGCCGGCTTCGATCGTGATCTCGGCGCCCAGCGCCTGCAAGCCCTTGATGTGCTGGTCGACCGGACGCGAACCGATGGCGCAGCCGCCCGGCAGCGAGACCTTGGCTTCGCCGAAGCGGGCCAGCAGCGGGCCCAGCACCAGGATCGATGCGCGCATGGTCTTCACCAGTTCATATGGCGCTTCCAGGCTGGTGATGTTCGACCCGTTCAGGGTGACCTTATCGCCATCCTGCGCGACCTTCAGGCCGGTCTTTTCCAGCAGGCGCAGCATGGTGCGCACGTCCTGCAAATGCGGCACGTTCGACAGCTGCACGTCGCCGGACGTCAGCAGGCCCGCGCACAGGATGGGCAGCGCCGCGTTCTTGGCGCCGGAAATCGTCACGTCGCCCTGCAGGCGGTTGCCGCCCTGGATGAGGAGTTTGTCCATGCGTGCTGTTCCTTCAGTTGGCCGCGTATTCTTCGGGCGTCAGCGTCTTCATCGACAGCGCGTGGATTTCCTCGCGCATGCGGTCACCGAGCGCCGCGTACACCAGCTGGTGACGCTGGATCGGGCGCTTGCCGGCGAACGCCGGCGACACGATCACGGCCTGGAAATGCTGGCCGTCGCCCTCCACTTCCAGGTGGGTGCATTCAAGGCCGGCCGAGATATAGCCGTGGATCGCTTCAGGTGTGGTGGTCATTGTCTTGTTTCCGATAAAGTGGTGCGTGGTGTACGTTGCTTCGGTTGCCATGATGTTTTTCGCCCGCGCTTTCAGTGGCGCATCCGGTAGCCGCTGGCCAGCAGGCGGATCGCCAGCAGCGACAGCACGGCCAGGAAGCCGCCCACGATGCCGACGCTGACGAATGGATTGACGTCGGACTGGCCGAAGAAGCCGTAGCGGAAGCCGTCGATCATGTAAAAGAAGGGATTCAAGTGCGACACCGTCAGCCAGAACGGCGGCAGCGAATGGATCGAATAAAACACGCCGGACAGGAACGTCAGCGGCATGATCAGGAAGTTCTGGAACGCGGCCAGCTGGTCGAACTTCTCGGCCCAGATGCCGGCGATCAAGCCCATGGTGCCGAGGATCGCGGCGCCCAGCAGGGCGAACACGGCGATCCAGAGCGGCGCCACGAACGACAGGTGCGCGAACCACGCGGTCACGATGAACACGCCGAGGCCGACGGCAATGCCGCGCACCATGGCGGCCAGCACGTAGGCGCTGAACATTTCCCAGTGCGACAGGGGCGTCAGCAGCACGAACACCAGGTTGCCGGTGATTTTCGACTGGATCAGCGATGACGAGGAATTGGCGAACGAATTCTGCAGCACGCTCATCATCACCAGGCCGGGAATCAGGAACGCCGTGTACGTCACGCCCGGATACACCTGCACGCGCCCTTCCAGCACGTGGCCGAAAATCAGCAGGTACAGCATGGCCGTCAGGATCGGCGCGGCGATGGTTTGCGTGGCGA
>CBIHOX010000286.1:0-2718 GCA_966211685.1 uncultured Pseudoduganella sp. | reverse complement strand
GTGCCGATCCTGCGGGCGCTGCAGACCAGCCGCGATACGCTCAACAACGTGGCCATGCAGCATCTGGTGGAAGACGCGGCCGACGCGGTGCGCGAAGGCGTGAGCCTGGCGCGCGCGCTGTCGGCGCAAAAGCATTTTCCGCCGATGCTGATCCACATGATACGGGCCGGTGAAATCACCGGTGAATTGCCGGCCATGCTGCAACGGGCGGCCAGCGCGCAGGAAGCGGACCTGGAGCGCCGCACGCTGCGCATCGCCGGCCTGCTGGAGCCGGCGCTGATCCTGGCCATGGGCGTGGTGGTGCTGCTGATCGTGCTGGCGGTGCTGATGCCGATTATCGAAATCAACCAACTGGTGCGCTGAGCCGCGCCGGAAAAAGATTGTCCCTTCACCCGGCCGCAGGGCCGGGGGGACTAGGAGTTAGCCTGAGATGAAGCGTTTGCCTGTACCTGTGACGGTCGCCACGTTTGGCGCCATTGCCGCCTTGTCGGCGTCGATGGCTTACTGGGGCATGCAGCTGTTCAAGGAACAGCAGCGGCCGATCGCGGCCGTGGTGCGCCAGGAAGCGCCGCCGCCGCCGGTCGATGCGGCGAAAAGCCTGTTTGGCGGCGACATCGCGGTGGCCGTGGCCAGCAATTACCAGTTGAAAGGCGTGGTGGCCGCCATCAATGGCCGCCACAGCGTGGCCATCATTGCCGCCGACGGCCAGCCGCCGAAAGCTTATCCCATCGGCGCGGAACTGGCGCCCGGCGTGAAAGTGCAGGAAGTGGCGCCGCGCCACGTGGTGCTGAGCGAAGGGGGCATGCCGAAGCGGATCGATTTGCCGGCCGACGCGCCATCGTCCGGCGGCGCATCGGCCGCCATGCTGCCGCCATTGCCGGCGCCCGGCATGGCCGCGCCGCCACCCGTGCAACCAACGCCGCAGGCGCCACCGCCAGTGCCGCAAAACATGCCGCCGCCGCAAACGCCGATGACCGGCGGCGCCATGCAGCCACCGCCACGCCAATGACCGCCTGTCACTCCCCGGTGCCTGACCCCAGGGGGTGACAAGTTTGCGCAAAATCAGGAAATGTCCGCTTTTGTCACAATTGGGGTCTGACCCCAGGTGTGACAAGTTTGTGCAAGATCAGCGGATGTCTGCTTTTGTCACAATCGGGGTCTGACCCCGGGGTGTGACATGTGGTGCGGGAGGCGGTTAGGAGCCGTCCTGTTCGGGATCGGTTTTCTTCAACGCCAGCTTGGCGGCCTGGCGCTGTGCGGACTGGGTCTTGGCGTGCGGGCCGGCTGAACGGTTTTTCGCCAGCGCCGCATAGGGATTGCGGGGTTTGGAGGGCGTGACGAGGAATTGCAGCTTTTGCCGCTTTGCCAGTGCTTTATTGGCCATCGCCAGCGCCCTCCGGTAACGTCATTACAACACGTAGCGCGACAAGTCTTCATTGACCGCCAGCGCATCGAGGCGGGCGTTGACGTAAGCCGCATCGATGGTCAGCGTCTTTTCAGACGTTTCCGTCGCCGAGTACGAAATTTCTTCCAGCAGCTTTTCCATCACCGTGTACAGGCGGCGTGCGCCGATGTTTTCCGTGCGCTCGTTGACCTGGTAGGAAATTTCCGCCAGCCGCGTGATGCCTTCCGTGACAAATTCCACAGTGATGCCTTCGGTCGCCAGCAGCGCCTGGTATTGCTTGGTCAGGCACGCGTCGGTGCTGGTTAAAATGCGCTCGAAATCGGCAATTGACAGCGATTCCAGTTCCACGCGGATCGGGAAGCGGCCCTGCAATTCCGGGATCAGGTCCGACGGCTTGGCCAGGTGGAAGGCGCCCGACGCAATGAACAGGATATGGTCGGTGCGGATCATGCCGTACTTGGTGTTGACCGTGGTGCCTTCCACCAGCGGCAGCAGGTCGCGCTGCACGCCGGCGCGCGACACGTCGGCGCCGCCGACTTCGGAACGCGACGCGATCTTGTCGATCTCGTCCAGGAACACGATGCCGTTCTGCTCGACGTTCTGGATGGCTTTCTGCTTCATCTCGTCTTCGTTGACCAGCTTGGCCGCCTCTTCATCGAGCAAGATCTTCATGGCTTCCTTGATCTTGACCTTGCGCGCTTTCTTGCGGCCGCCACCCATGCCGGAAAACATGGACTTGATCTGTTCCGTCATTTCTTCCATGCCGGGCGGCGCCATGATTTCCATCTGCGGGATGCTGTCGGCCAGCTCGATTTCAATTTCCTTGTCGTCCAGCTCACCCTGGCGCAGGCGCTTGCGGAAGGTCTGGCGCGTGGTATCGGATTTGTCTTCGGCGGAGCCCTGCGAAAAACCGAAGTCGCGCGGCGGCGGCAACAGGATGTCCAGCACGCGGTCTTCCGCCGCATCTTCGGCGCGGGCGCGCACCTTGGCCATTTCCGACTGGCGCGTCTGCTTGACGCCGATGTCGATCAAGTCGCGGATGATGGTGTCGACGTCGCGGCCGACGTAGCCGACCTCGGTGAACTTGGTGGCTTCCACCTTGATGAATGGCGCATCGGCCAGCTTGGCCAGGCGGCGCGCGATTTCCGTCTTGCCGACGCCGGTCGGGCCGATCATCAAGATGTTCTTCGGCGTGATTTCGTGGCGCAGCGGTTCGGCCACTTGCTGGCGGCGCCAGCGGTTGCGCAGGGCGATGGCCACGGCGCGCTTGGCCTTGGCCTGGCCCACCACGTGTTTGTCGAGTTCGCCGACGA
>CBIHOX010000285.1:0-2933 GCA_966211685.1 uncultured Pseudoduganella sp. | reverse complement strand
CCAGCTTGTCGTAGTCGACGCGGCGGATCAATTCCTTCGGCTGGCTGGCCTTGCGGTCGGCTTTTTCCGCATTGCTCTGCGCCTCGGCCAGCGCCAGCGCGCCGGCGCGGTCGGCTTCGGCCTGGTCCAGCTGCAGTTTTTGCAGCGCGCGCTCGCGTTCATTGAGCGTGCTTTGCTGCGTGTTCAACTGGTTCGCCACTTCGCTCGATTCAAACACGGCAATCGGTTGCCCGGCTTCCACCATCATGCCTTCAGGCGCCAGTTGTGCCAGCTTGTATTGCCACACGTAGGCAATCGTGGGCGGCGATACCGGCATGGTCTGGCGCGATGCGATTTCCCCTTCGAGCGTCAGCGCCACCGCGGTTGCCGGGGCGGGCGCCTTTGCCGGGCGCACGGCGGGGTGCGCGGCCAGCGTCGGGGCCTGCGCTGTGGGCTGGCTGGCGGCCGGGTTGGCGGCCTGGGCGGAAGGCGATGCGGCCAGCGGTTCCGCCAGCACGCTCATGCCGGCGGCCAGCGGCAAGCCATGGTTGGGAGGCAGTTCAATTTTCGCGCGGAAGTAGCGGCCGGCGCCCCAGCGCGGCCGCGCTTCCGGCGCGCTGGTAATGGCGGCGATCTTGCCGGTCAACACAGCGGCTGGCAGCGCGTCGAAGCGCAGGCTGACCGGCTGGCCGTCACGCAGGTAAGGGCGGTCCGCTTCCAGCACCCAGGCCGTCACGCTCATTCCGCCATTGCCCAGCACCACGCCGGCCGCGTTGCCGGGCCAGGCGGTCGAACCTTCGTCGAAGCGCTCGCCGCGCCATGGACTGTAGCCGTGCACCACCACGCCGTCGCGCGTGGCGCGCACTTCGGACTGCGCCAGCTGGGCCATCTGGAACGCCACATTGATTTGCAGCTTCTTGAGTTCGAGTTCGCCATCTTCCTTGCGGCGCGCCACGGCCGCGCGCGCGTTTTGCAAGCCTTCCTGCTTGATGGCGAAGTCGCGCGTGGCACGGTCTAGCTCGGCCTGGTAGCGGTCGTAGTTCAGCGCCGCGATCTGCTGTTTCGGCAGCGCCGCGTCGATCTTCGCCTTGTCCAGCGCGGCCTGCGCGGTGGCCAGGTTTTTTTCCGACTCGACCGCGGCAATGTCCAGGTTGGCCACTTCGCGTTCCGTGCGGGCGCGCGCCGTATCGAGTTCGGTCTTGAGCCGGTCGACATTGGCCACGCCGGCCGACTCGATCCGCAACACCACGTCGCCCGCCTTGACGTGGGTGCCCTCGGCAACGAAGTTGCGCAACACCAGTGGTGAACTGTTGGACGGCGGCACGAAGATGGGTTGCGAATCCAGTGCTTCGACTTCACCGGTCAACAATACCGGGCGGGCGCCTGCGGCGGCAGAAGCAGCGGAAGCGGCATGAGTGGCATGAGTGGCTGTAGCGGCAGGAGCAATGTTGCCGGCGGATGTGCCCTGTCGCGCGGCGGTAGCGCCGCCATGGCGGACCGCGGCCGCGATGGCCAGCGCCAGCAGCGGCGCCGCGCAGGCGGCCATGGCGTAACGGCGCTTCATGGCAGGCCGGCGGCAATGCGGCCGTCGCGCAAATGGATCGTGCGCTGGGCGCAGGCGGCAATGGCCGGGTCGTGCGTGACCAGCACCAGGGTCTGGCCGCCTGCGTGCAATTCGCGCAGCAGCGCCATCACGTCGGCAGCGCTGCTGGAATCGAGGTTGCCGGTGAGTTCATCGGCCAGCAGCAAGGCTGGCTGGTTCAACAGCGCGCGTGCAATGGCGGCGCGCTGCAGTTGGCCGCCGGACAACTGGCCCGGCAAATGGTGAAGGCGCTGGCCCAGGCCGATGCGCTCGAGCAGGGCGCGGGCGCGCTGCGGCGCTTGCGGGTCCGCGCTGCGGGCATAGCGCTGCGGCAACAACACGTTTTCCAGCACGGTCAGGCGCGGCAGCAGGTGAAACGACTGGAACACGAAACCAATGCGGCGGTTGCGTACGTCGGAGGCGGCATCGTCGTCCAGCGCGCTGATTTCATCTTCTGCCAGCCGGTAGCGCCCGCTGTCAGGCCGGTCCAACCCGCCCAACACGTTGAGCAGCGTGGATTTGCCGGAACCGGACGGTCCCATGACGGCAATGAATTCGCCGTGCCGGATATGCAAGTCGATGCCGTCGAGCGCATGGATATCGCTGCCGCCCTGGCGGTACGTCTTGCGGATGTTGCTGAGTTCGATCATGCGCAGGAGTATCCCTGCGACATGTCAATTTGTCAATTATGAATAAACGCAATAACGCGACTATTTTTAGCATGCAAAACGCCACCCGAAGGTGGCGTTTCTGCTTCACAGGAGAATACCCGGCCGGCGACCATCCGGCCGGGACAACCGATGGATCAGTGGAACTGGTTCATCGTGTTATCTTTGCCGGCGGCCTTCAGGGCGGCTTCGCCGCTGAAGTATTCCTTGTGGTCATCGCCGATGTCCGAACCGGACATGTTCTGGTGCTTCACGCAAGCGATGCCCTGGCGGATTTCCTTGCGCTGCACGCCGGCCACGTAGCCCAGCATGCCCTGGTCGCCGAAGTATTCCTTGGCCAGGTTGTCGGTCGACAGCGCGGCGGTGTGGTAGGTCGGCAAGGTGATCAGGTGGTGGAAGATGCCGGCTTCGCGGGCCGCGTCGGCCTGGAAGGTACGGATCTTCTCGTCGGCTTCGATCGCCAGTTCGGTGTTGTCGTACTCGGCGCTCATCAGCGCGGCGCGTTCGTACTTCGACACGTCCTTGCCGGCGGCTTTCATCGCATCGTAGACTTGCTGGCGGAAGTTCAGCGTCCAGTTGAACGATGGGCTGTTGTTGTACACCAGCTTGGCGTTCGGGATCACCTTGCGGATTTCCTTGACCATGCCGCCGATCTGGCCGATGTGCGGTTTCTCGGTTTCGATCCACAGCAGGTCGGCGCCGTT
>CBIHOX010000284.1:0-2952 GCA_966211685.1 uncultured Pseudoduganella sp. | reverse complement strand
AGTCACCCGCATGCGCCAGACCACTCACCCGGTCGAGTTCGACATGTACTACTCCATCTGATAAACCTGAACATGGGTGCCGGGCCTTCAGGCCGGGCATCCACGCTTCAGACAAGGGTGCCGGGTTTTCAGGCCAGGCATCCGCAAGATGGTAGGCGCCCGCCCCGCTACGCTAAGGGGTGGGCTCCACAGCAACGCGAGGACAGCCCGGCTCTCCTCGCGTTTTTTTTACCGGATGTTGTATAGTCGGGGCATGACTACCTGGATTAAACCTGTCATGGCCGCCGCGCTGTTGTTGTTATCGCAAAGTGTGCCGGCGCAGCAAATTTTCCTGTGCGTGGATGCGGGCGGCCACAAGGAGCTGACCGATACGCGCAAGGGGCCGCATTGCCGGCCGCTCGACGTGCCGGGCGCCGTGATCCCCGCGCCGAAACCGCGGCCGGAAGGCTCGCAGCGCACGCGCGTGCCGGCGCCGGCAGCCAGCGCGGCGTCGCCGGCGGATTTTCCGCGCGTCGACACCAGCGAGCAGCGCGCGCGCGACGCCGACCGCCGCCAGATCCTGCAGGATGAATTGAGCGGGGAATTGGGCAAGCTGGCCGACATGAAGCGCGAGTACAACAATGGCGAGCCTGAACGGCGTGGCGACGAACGCAATTATGCGAAGTACCAGGAGCGCGTCGCCAACCTGAAGGACAGCATCAGCCGGTCGGAAAAAAATGTGGAAGCCTTGAAGCGGGAGTTATCGAACATACGCTGAGGAGGCCAGGCGATGAGCCTTGGTACCAATATAGCCCGCGCCGGCGCGAAGGCATCCTACGCCGGCCTGGATTTGCTGGCGTCCGGTGTGATCCTGCTCGACGTGGGCGGCCACATCGTGTACGCGAACGCGGCGGCGGAAAACCTGCTGGAAAGTTCGCTGAAGGCATTGTCGCGCCAGAAATTGTCGACCTTGTTTTCCAATCCCGACGAACTGGCCAACATCATTGCGCAAGCGCGCGAACACAAATATTCGGATTTGCGGCAAGACTTGACGCTGGAACGCAACGGCAAGGACCCGCTGCAGGTGCACACCATCGTGGCGGCGCTCGACGAAGACGAGCTGGTGCTGATCGAACTGCGTGAAAACGTACAGCAGCTCAAGCTGGACCGCGAAGAGCGTATCCTCGACCAGAGCCAGGTCAACAAGGAATTGATCCGCAACCTGGCGCATGAAATCAAGAACCCGCTGGGCGGCCTGCGCGGCGCCGCGCAATTGCTGGAAATGGAATTGCCGCCGCGGCACCTGGCGGAATTGCGTGAATATACCCAGGTCATCATCAAGGAAGCGGACCGTCTGCAAACCCTGGTCGACCGCCTGCTGGCGCCGCACCGCCGGCCGCACATCGTGGGCGACGTCAATATCCACGAAGTCTGTGAACGCGTGCGCAGCCTGATCCTGGCGGAATTCCCTGCCGGCCTGACGATCCGCCGCGACTACGACGCGTCGATTCCGGAATTCCGCGGCGACAAGGAGCAACTGATCCAGACCGTGTTGAACATTGCGCACAATGCTGCCCAGGCGCTGTCCGAGCGCATTGCCCAGGGCGACGCGGAATTGATTTTCCGTACGCGGATCGGCCGGCAAGTCACCCTGGCCAAGGTGCGCTATAACCTGGCATTAGATTTGCATATCATCGACAACGGACCGGGCATTCCGCCCCAGATCCGCGACCGCATTTTTTATCCGCTGGTATCCGGGCGGGATGGCGGCAGCGGCTTGGGGCTGACCTTGGCGCAAACCTTCGTGCAACAGCACCTGGGGGTGATCGAGTGTGAAAGCCGGCCCGGACTGACGGATTTCCGGATCCTGTTGCCATTGCCATAAGCACGTGCGCGGCAGGATCCATTGACGATCGATATTGCGGGAAACACACACTACATGAAGCCTATCTGGATAGTAGACGACGACGAATCGATCCGCTGGGTATTGGAAAAAGCGCTGGCGCGGGAAAACCTCGCGACCCGCAGTTTTGCCAACGCACGCGACGCGATTGCCGCGCTGGACCGCGAGACGCCGCAAGTGCTGGTGTCCGACATCCGCATGCCGGGCGATTCGGGCCTGGACTTGCTGGCCGTGGTCAAGGAACGCTTGCCGGGGCTGCCCGTCATCATCATCACGGCGTTTTCCGACCTGGATTCCGCCGTGGCGGCCTTCCAGGGCGGTGCGTTCGAATACCTGGCCAAGCCGTTCGACATCGACAAGGCGGTGGAACTGATCCGCCGCGCGCTCGAAGAAAGCTTGCGGGAAACCAGCGTGGAAGCGGGGCCGGCCGATACGCCGGAAATCCTCGGCCAGGCGCCGGCCATGCAGGAAGTGTTCCGCGCCATCGGCCGCCTGTCGCAATCGAATGTCACCGTGCTGATCACCGGCGAATCCGGCACCGGCAAGGAACTGGTGGCGCGCGCGCTGCACAAGCACAGCCCGCGCGCGTCGCAACCGTTTGTCGCCATCAATACCGCGGCCATCCCGAAAGACTTGCTGGAATCGGAATTGTTCGGCCACGAACGCGGCGCCTTCACCGGCGCGCAGACCACGCGCCGCGGCCGCTTCGAACAGGCGGAAAACGGGACGCTGTTCATGGACGAGATCGGCGACATGCCGTTCGACCTGCAAACCCGGTTGCTGCGCGTGCTCTCCGATGGCCACTTTTACCGGGTCGGCGGCCACCAGCCGTTGAAGGCCAACGTGCGTGTGATCACCGCGACGCACCAAAACCTGGAGCAGCGTGTCCGCGACGGGCTGTTCCGCGAAGACTTGTACCACCGTTTGAACGTGATCCGCCTGCGGCTGCCCTCTTTGAGGGAGCGCCGCGAAGATATCCCCATTTTGGTGCGCCACTTCCTGGTGCAAAGCGCCAAACAATTGGGCGTGGAAGCCAAGCGCATGAGCGATTCGGCGCTGCAATTCCTGTG
>CBIHOX010000283.1:0-3073 GCA_966211685.1 uncultured Pseudoduganella sp. | reverse complement strand
CCCGCCGGTGCCTGCCACGGGCCCGCTCGGCCGGCGCTCAACGGCTGGTCCCCTCAGTTGCCCCCCAACGGCCGTCCCCGGCGCTGGACTGAACTGCTATGATCACATGACCGGCAACAGGGGTTGCCGCGTCACAGGTCAATCCACTGCGCGGACATGCAAGAATTTTATAAAAAAGCAATGCTGGCCCTGATGCTGCTGGTGGCCCTGGACGGGGTGCTGGCCGGGGTCTTCGTGTACCTCAGTTATCCGGCCCATACCTTGCTGCCGGCCAGCCGCAGCGACACCCGCTGGCGCTTCGGCACGTATTCCGACGTGGTCACCGGCGGCTCGTCGCAAGTGCGCCTGCATGACGCGTCGCGCGAACGGCTGCGCTTTGACTTCACATTGACCGATACCGCCGCCTATCCTTTCGTCTCGTCCGAACTGGACCTGGTCGACGCCAAGGGCAAGGTGGCCCACGAGGATTGGACGCGGTACCACACCATCAGTTTCGTGGCCCGCTGCGCGCCGGCCGGCTCCATGATTTTCGTGGTATCCACGTTCGATGACAAGATTTCCAAACCCGGCAAGTTCGATACCTACCGCTCGCCCGGCACGTATTATTCGTGCAACGAGCGGGGCGTGCCGGTATCGCTGGACCTGGCTCGGCTGAGCATCCCGGACTGGTGGTTCCACAACATGAAGCTCGACTATGCCAGCCAGGGCTATGTGCTGGACAATGTGGCAAAGGTCGTGTTCGGTACCAGCGGCGCCACGCGGCGCAACGTGGCGTCTTACCTGGAAATCAGCGAGCTGGCGCTGCATGGACGCGATTACCGCTACCTCGGCGCGCTGGCGGTGCTGGTGCTGGCCAGCTGGGTGGCGTTTGCCATCTGGTTCTTTGTCGCCCATGCGCGTGCGCTCACGGCCAGCCTGGGCGCGAAAATGAAAAAGGATTTGCCGCTGGTGGCGTACCGCCAGCTGACCCTGGAACCGTTCAAGGACAAGGAAAAAGCCGCGCTGCTGCGGGTGATCGCGACGCATTACACCGAACCGGAACTCGACCTGGAACGGGTGGTCACCGAAAGCGGAGTGAACCGCAACAAGGTCAATGACATCCTGAAAACCGAACTGGGAATGACGTTTACCAGTTACCTTAACAAGTTGCGCCTGACGGAGGCGGCCCGCCTGCTGGCGGAAAACAACAATGCGACGGTGGCGGAAATCGCGTATTCGGTCGGCTATGGCAACGTCTCTTACTTTAACAAGTTGTTCAAGGAAGAATATGGCTGCACGCCCAAGATGTTCCGGACCATGGCGGCCCAGCCGGAAGCGCCCGACGGTGGGCAGGACGGTGGCAGAGGCAGCGGACAGGGCGGCGCGGTTGCCGCCTCCGCCGCACCGCAAGAGCAAAGCTCGGCCTGAATCCGGGGCGGCAGCTGGTGATTGTTGCGGCGGAACGCAGGGGGGCGCGGCGGTCAGCCGATCAATTGTCCCAACCGCACCACAGTCACGCCGGGCCGCAACTGGCGCAGCGATGGCATCACCAGCACGCAATTCGGGTACGGCGTGGTGACCGGTTCGCCGTCGCGCCACGCGATCGTGGTGCCCTGGTCGGGGAACACTTCCAGTCCGGTGTAGGCGCCGGCGAAACGGAAGTCCATGCTGTGGGCCACCACCGGTTCCGTCACCCGCACCACCTGGCTGGCGGCCGGGATGAGGCGCAGCCACGCGGCCGGCACGTCTTCCAGTGCGATCACGCCGTGCATGGCCAGGAATCGCGCCGTGACGTCGCGCGCCACCGCCACGGCCGAGGCTTCCCAGTGCTGTCCGCATTCGACCAGCAGCGCGTTTTTCGGACTGGCCGGATCGCCGAAGCCGCCATAGTCGCGCAGGCGGCGTCCCTCGGGATGGCCTTCGTCGCTGACGATACACGAGGGCGTGTGCAGCCGGCGCGCCATGGCGATGCCCTTGTCCAGCGGGCCGCACACGGCCAGCGGTTCGCAGCGCTCGTGCATCGAATGCAGGTCGAGCAGGAAGTCCACCGTGTCGACCAGCGGCCGCAGCGCGCGCGCGCGCCGCAATTCGCTCGAATCGCGCGACGCGTCGCCGAGGATGGCCGGCGTCCACACGCGGTTCAAGTCCTGGTCGACGAAGCGCGAGGCGTCCGGATCGGCCGGATCGAAGCGGTGGTACGCCTCGGTGTTGACGAAGGCCAGGGTCAGGCGCCCGGCGCGCGGACGCACGCCCAGGTCCAGCAAATCCTTGACCGCAACGGCGCCGCATACTTCATTGCCATGGGTGAGGGCGGCCACCATCACGTGCGGGCCGGGCGCGCCGCTGTCGAACGTGTACACGTACGGGATGCCGCCGTTGCCCGCCGCGTACGCGGCAATGTCGGGAAAATCGATTTCAATCGGGTACACGTCCGGCATGCCGTCGATCGGGGACAGGCTGGAACTCACGCGGCGCCTCCCTGGCACAGGTATTTGGTCTGCATGTAGTCGTCCAGCCCGTGGCGCGATCCTTCGCGGCCATAGCCGGATTCCTTGACGCCGCCAAACGGCGCCGCTTCCGACGCCAGCACGCCTTCGTTGATGCCGACCAGGCCCGATTGCAACTGCTCGGCCACGCGCCAGGCGCGCCCGATGTCGCGCGTGTAGAAATAGGTGGCCAGCCCGTACGGCGTGTCGTTGGCCATGCGCACCACGTCTTTTTCATCGCGGAAGCGGAACAGCGGCGCCACCGGGCCAAAGGTTTCCTCGCCGGCCAGTTCCATGTCGGGGCTGGCGTCGCCCAGCACGGTCGGCGCGTAATAGTTGGGACCATTGGCGATGTCGTTGCGCACGCGGTGGCCGCCCACCAGCGGATCGGCGCCGCGCGCGATGGCGTCCTGCACGTGGCTTTCGATCTTGTCGACGGCGCGCGCATTGATCATTGGGCCTATTTGCGACTCTTCGCAGGTGGCCGGGCCGACGCGCAGCGCCTGCACGCGCGCCACCAGTTTTTCCGCGAACCGGGTATACACGCCGTCCTGCACGTAGATGCGGTTGGGCGAGACGCAAGTCTGGCCGCCGTTGCGGAATTTCGC
>CBIHOX010000282.1:0-3088 GCA_966211685.1 uncultured Pseudoduganella sp. | reverse complement strand
CCAGTGTGAAAGTAGGTTATCGTCAGGCTAGTTATTTAGAAAAGCCCGCTCAGTTCAACTGAGCGGGCTTTTTGCATTTCAGCCTTATTGGCGGCTGATATTCATGCGCTGCGTATGTGTCCAGTTATGGTCCGACGCGCTCACGGCCGAGGCATAGGTGCGATACGTCTGTCCTTCACCGGGCCATGGGTTCATGATGTAGACGTAATTCACGCCGTTGTACGTTTCATAGCCGCGGCCCACCATGATGTGGCCGCCGCCGCCGGTCCAGCCGTAGCGGATCACGAATGGACGGTTGGCATTGATGTCCGACACCACGGTATTCCACGACAGGTAATTGTTGATGGCGGTGTTCGGTACGCTCCAGTGAGCGAGGATGTTTTGCACGCTGCCGGCCGTGCCATACATGGAATTGGGCTGGTTCGCCGGGCTGTACCAGTCAAACGTGGTATTGCCGCATGCATAGTTCAAGCCATAGGCCCAATTCACGATCTGGCACTGGCTGGGATAGTTGGCCCAGTAATAGCTGAGCACCGCCTTGCTCGATGCGGACCAGCACCACTGGCTGTGTTCCTGCGTGGTCAGCGGCACCGACAGCGTGCGCCATTGCGCCATCGCCATCGGCATGGACAGCGCCAGGGCGGCGCCAATAATCAGCTTCTTCAATTTCATCAAACAGTCTCCGTTATTATCGATGTGGGGATCAGCGGAACGCGTCCAGGTTGGCCTTCACGGCCGCGCGCAGCGGCTGCAGCACTTCGGATGCCTCCATCAGCGATGCATCGCCCTGGCCGGACTTCATGGCGCGCGCCTGCAGCAGCAGCGATTCGCGTGCCGAATGCAGCGGCGCATAACGGGTGCGTCCTTCGCTGGCCACTTCCAGGAAATCCGAGCGGGCCTGGTAAATCCGCACGAAACGCAAGTTGCTGCGCGCCGCGTTGCCGTGGTGCGAAGTCAGCGCTTCCACATCCTTGGCCAGGATGGCGCCGCCATAAGCGATGGTTTCGTAGCGGCCGTTGACCTGTTCCACGGTCGCCAGTCCCACCGGCTTGCCGCGTACCGAGACAATGAAACGCCACTGCCCGGTGGGCTTGGCCATCGCCTGCAAATCCGTGCGGCCCGCCACGATATCCTTGGCGTCGACGGTATGGACCGGGAAGCCATAGCCGATCACGGCTTCCTTCAAATCCTGCATGTCACCGATGTCGAGCGGGAAATCGACAGGGGCGATACCGGGACGCGTGCGCATCTGGTAAGCGGCAAATTGCGCGAAATCGCGCTGCGCGGCCGCCTGGGCGGATGCGCCATCCCTGGCTGCGGCGGCCGTGGCGTTTTGCGCCATGGCCGGCATGCCGGTCAGGCCCAGTATCGTGCACAGGGCCAGTGGCGCCAGCAATGCGCGCCGGGTCGAACGATTGTGCTGCATGGATGCTTTCCTTTCAGGGTGTACGAAGCCCACACCGCAAGCGCGGCGTTGAATACGGGCTGTAGATACGTATTGACAGGGGACTGCACGCACAGGACGTGCGTGCAGCGGATGCCCCCTCTGTTCGGGACCTGAGAGATTCGCGGGCGGTAGCACCGCTTGCTCCTTCGGTGCGCCAGGCCATGCGGCCGGACGGCTCTTCAGAGTGTATTCAGCATAGCCGGTTCATGGGCCTGAGAGTTTCCGGGGCGGTTGCTCCTTCGGCGCCGGTTTTGATGGACCGGGCTCTCCCGACTACGCTGCAACCGGCCTCGCGCCGATTGCTTAATCCAGCATAGCCCAGCCAAGGCAAATGATTCAACAGTGTGCAAGTCGCGCGTTGTTTGTGTATCACCTGCAAAAAAACACGTGCTGTTCCGACAAAAAATTCCAATTTCAGACAAGTGCACACTTTTCGTCGTATTTCCGGATTTTTTTGAAATGGTCCCTCCCGCTTCGGTAAGGTGTGGCACACGAGGTAGCAGCCGCTATCCAGACCAATTACGGAGAGACTATGGCAATTCGCAAGACCCTGATTGCAGCAGCGCTTGTTTCGATCGCAGGTACCGTGTTCGCCGCCCCTACCATGGGTACGCCCGCATCGTTTTCCGCCCAGGACAAGGCCCGTTTGATCAGCACCCTCAATGGTGAACGCAGCAAGCATGGCCTGGACGCCGACCACGGCTTCGCCATCGCATCGCAACACCCGGGCGCCTTCGGCCAGTCCATCAGCCGCCTGAACCACACCTACAAGGGCGTGCGCATCTTCGAATCCGAATCCGTGGTCGTTACCGATGCCGGCGGCAACATCGTCAGCGAATCCATCGCCGAACGCCGCGGTGGTTTGAGCGCCAAGCGCATGAACACCAAGCCTGCCATGAGCGGCCAGGACGCGATCAAGATCGCACTGGGCAAGATCGGTTCGCATGACGTGCAGATCGATCCGCCAAAAGCCGAATTGATCATCTATCCCGTGATGAAAACCGTGCGCGTCGCCAGCGCCGCCAACAAGCCGGAAGCGGAGCTGAACGCGGTCGACGTGCAGGACGTGGTCGATGGCTACCAGTTGGCCTACCTGGTGCAGACGCGCCAGGCCAACGGCAACAAGCCTGTGTTCCACAACACCATCGTCGACGCCAACAATGGCGCCGTGATCGAACAGTGGGGCATGCTGCAAACCGTGATCGGCACCGGCAACAGCCAGTACAATGGCGCCGTTCCGATCAATACCACCTATGATGGCAGCATCTACAAGATGATCGATGGTTCGCGCGGCACCGGCGGCACCTTCGGCGCGATGGCCATTACCAACGCCAACCACACCACCAGCGCCGGCAGCGTGTACACCAACGCCACCAACGTCTGGGGCGACGGCAAGCAATACATCGCCGGTGGCAGCACCACCAACGCCAACGGCCAGACCGCCGCGGTCAACGCGCTGTGGGGCCTGATGAATACCTACGACATGCACAAGAACGTGCTGGGCTGGCAGTCGCTGGACGGCAACAACACGGCGACCTATATCGCCGCGCACGTGAACACCGCGTATGACAACGCGTACTACACGGACAGCTGCAAGTGCATGTACATCGGCGACGGCGGCACCTACTTCAACAACCTCGG
>CBIHOX010000281.1:0-3339 GCA_966211685.1 uncultured Pseudoduganella sp. | reverse complement strand
GTGGAAGCGGCGCGCGCCGGCGAGCAGGGCAGGGGCTTTGCCGTGGTGGCGTCGGAAGTGCGGGGACTGGCGCAGCGCTCGGCCGCGGCGGCCAAGGAAATCAAGGAATTGATCAACCGCTCGGTGGAAACCGTCGACACCGGCGCGCGCCTGGTCGATGAAGCCGGCAACACGATGGGCGGCATCGTCACGGCCGTGAAACAGGTGGCCGACATCATGTCGGAAATATCGGCCGCGAGCCAGGAACAATCGTCCGGCATCGCGCAGGTCAATGAAGCCATCGTGCAGATCGACGACGCCACCCAGCAAAACGCCGCGCTGGTGGAGCAGGCCGCCGCAGCGGCGCAATCGCTGCGCGAGCAGGCGCAATTGCTGGCCGACGCGGTCAGCGTGTTCCGCATCGCCGGCAGCCAGGCAGCGGCGCCGCGGGTGGCGGCGCCTGCCAGGAAGCCGGACAGGCCGGTGCTGAAAGTGGTGCCCCCGCCAGCCCGGAAGGCCGCCGCCGCGGCGGCGGAGCAGGACGACTGGCAGGAATTCTGATGCGGGCCGCGCCGGCGGCGATGCCGGCCGCGTGGCGTGATGGCTGCCCAAGTGCACCTCAGTGCGCAGTGTCAGCGCGGCATGCCGCCACGCGTGCGGCGGATCGAAGCGGACCACGATCGGGCCGCACCGGATACCGTCGCCGGGCGCTTACTGCCCCGGATTGGGAAGCTGCGCGTGCACCGCATCGATGGCCGCCACCAGGTCCGGCGGCAGCACGGTGCCATAGGCGTCGATGTTTTCCTTCAGCTGTTCCATGGTGGTGGCGCCAATGATGGTGGAGGCCACGAACCAGCGCGTATAGCACCAGGCCAGCGCCATGCGCGCCGGCGTCATGCCGGCGGCGCGCGCCAGTTGCGCATAGCGCGCCGCCGCGTCGAACACGCCTGGGCGCAGGTAGCGCGGGCTCCAGCTGGACGGGAAGATGGTCAGGCGGCCATGGGCTTTCGGGTTGTCGATGTATTTCGCGGACAGCTGGCCGAACGCCAGCGGGCTGTAGGCCAGCAGGCTGACGTTTTCGCGGTAGCAGGTCTCGTCCAGCAGCGAGGTTTCGAAATGGCGCGCGGTCAGGTTGTAGAGGTTCTGGATCGTCGCGATGCGCGGCAAGCCTTTCAGTTGCGCCTGCTTGACGAATTCACTGACGCCCCACGACGATTCGTTGGACACGCCGATGTGGCCGATCTTGCCTTCGTCGACCAGCTTGCCCAGCGCCGCCAGCGTGTCGTCGATCGCCACCGACGGGCGCTCCCTGGCCGGGTCGAATACCGAGGCGCCAAAGATCGGCACGTTGCGGCTGGGCCAGTGCAATTGGTATAAATCGATATGGTCGGTCTGCAGGCGTTTCAGGCTGCTTTCCACTGCCGCGCGCAAATTCGCCTCGTCGAAATTCTGCTTCCCGCCGCGCACCCACGCCAGGTTGGGGTTGGGGCCCGCGGCCTTGGTGGCCAGCACCACCTTGGCGCGGTTGCCCGGCCTGGCCAGCCAGCTGCCGATATGGCGCTCGGTATTGCCCTGCGTGTGCGGGCCCGGCATCACGGGATACATCTCGGCCGTATCGATGAAGTTGATGCCGCGTTCGATGGCGTAGTCGAGTTGGCGGTGCGCATCGGCTTCGCTGTTCTGCTCACCGAAGGTCATGGTGCCGAGGCACACTTTGCTGACCTTCAGGCTGGTGTTGCCCAGGGTGGTGTAATCCATGGTGTTCCCTTGTCTTCAGTGGCCGCGCGGGCGCCGGCGCCGGCGCGGCCATGTCCCGTGAAGCGGGCCGGTCGCTGATGGCCAGTTGCTTTTGGCCGGTTGCTGATGGCCGCCTGCTTATGCGCCGCGGATCGCCTCGGCGCAATCGCGCACGAGTCCGGGGCCGGCGTAGATCAGGCCGCTGTACAGTTGCACCAGCTGCGCACCGGCCTCGATCTTGACTTTCGCATCGGCGCCTTTCATGATGCCGCCCACGCCGATGATCGGCAGCGCATCGCCCAGTTCCGCCTTCAGCAGGCGGATCACGGTGTTCGACAGTTCGAACACGGGCGCGCCCGACAGGCCGCCTGCTTCGGCGCCATGCTGCATGCCTTCCACGGCGGTGCGCGAGAGCGTGGTGTTGGTGGCGATCACGCCATCGATGCGGTGGCGGACCAGCGCATCGGCAATGTTCTTGACCTGGTCGCCATCCATGTCCGGCGCGATTTTCAGCGCCAGCGGAACGTAGCGCTTGTGCTTGTCGGCGAGGCGCTGCTGCGCCTGCTTTAATTGCGCCAGCAGGCCGTCCAGTTCCGAACCGCCCTGCAGCTGGCGCAAGTTCTTCGTGTTCGGCGATGAAATGTTGACCGTCACGTAGCTGGCGTAGGGATAGACTTTTTCCAGGCAGTGCAGGTAATCGTCGGCGGCGCGTTCGATCGGCGTATCGGCATTCTTGCCGATGTTCAGGCCCAGCACGCCTTCCTTGTTCTGGTAAAAGCGCGACGATTGCACGTTGGAGACGAAGGCGTCGACGCCGCCGTTATTGAAACCCATGCGGTTGATGATGCCTTGCGCGGCCGGGATGCGGAACATGCGCGGCTTCGGGTTGCCCGGCTGCGCGCGCGGCGTCACGGTGCCGACTTCAATGGAACCGAAACCGAGGTCCGCCAGCGCATCGATGAAGGCGCCATCCTTGTCCAGGCCCGCGGCCAGGCCCACCGGGTTCTTGAACGTCAGGCCCATCACGGTGCGCGGATCGGCCTTGGGCTGGCACACCAAGGCGCGCGTCAGGCCCAGCGAGGCGGCGCGTTTCAGCGCGGGCAGGGTGAAATGGTGGGCTTCTTCCGCATCCATGGAAAACAGCATGGGGCGGGCGAGGGAATACAGGAATTTGGACATGAGCGGGGCCGGGAAAAATACGGGGAAAAACAATTGGCCCGTATTTTACCCTGTGCGGCGGCCCTTACGTCCGCGGCATGACCGACCAGGCGCCCTTGATGCGTGCTTCCAGCGGCTGGAAGTTGATCTTGTAAGACATCTTCTGGCTGTCGCGGATCCAGTAACCGAGGTACACGTAGGGCAGGCCCAATTCCTGCGCCTGCGTGATCTGCCACATGATGTTGTAGGTGCCGTACGAGGCGCCCGGCACGTCCGGATCGAAGAAGGTGTAGACCGACGACAGGCCGTCGGACAGCACGTCGATGATGGAAATCATGCGCAGGGTGCCGTCCGGTTCGCGGAATTCCACCAGCCGCGTGTTGACGCGGCTCTGCAGCAGGAATTGCGCATACTGGTCGCGGCTGTCCTGGTCCATGCCGCCGCCCGCGTGGCGCGTGCTCTGGT
>CBIHOX010000280.1:0-3342 GCA_966211685.1 uncultured Pseudoduganella sp. | reverse complement strand
CAGGATCCGACAGCCGGGCCTGCTGGTCCGCGCAAGCGGCAGCCTTCATGCCGAGGGAGCGGAGGATGACAATGATTCCAGCATGTCCAAAAACACCCGGGTCTTGGCCGGCATCAGCCGGCGGCCTGGAAACACGGCCCAGCCGGTCACCGACGGCATGCACCATTCGGGCAACACCCGCACCAGTTCCCCGCTGTGCAGGAACTTGCTGGCAAACAGTTCCGTGCCGAACGCAATGCCGGCCCCGGCGCACGCCATCCGCACCAGCAATTCCGGCGAGTTGGCCATCATCCGCACCGGCAATTCGCGTTCCCACGTGGTCTTGCCGCGCAACAGGGTCCAGCGCGTCATGCCGTTGTGCGCCCTGGGCAGGCTCAATAGATCGTGGTGGAACAAGTCGTCCGGATGTTCGGGCAAGCCATGCACGGCCGTATAGGATGGCGCCGCGTACAGGCCCATGCGGCTGATGGCCACCGGCCGCGCCGCCAGCGTGGCGTCATCCTGCAGCGGGCCCATGCGGATGGCCACGTCGAAGTTTTCCGCCACCAGGTCGACACGGCGCGGCGACAAGTCCAGCTCCAGCGAGATTGCCGGGTATTGGGCGAGGAACCGCGCCAGCAACCGGTCCATTACGTAATTGGCGAAGTCGCCCGGCATCGATACCCGCAGCAGGCCGCTGGGCGCCTGTTGCCGGTGCTGCGCCAGCGCGCCTGCCGCTTCGGTTTCCTCGGCCACCTTGCGCGCGTGGTCCAGCAGGCTGGCGCCGAATTCCGTCAAGACCAGCTTGCGCGTGGTCCGTTGCAGCAGCCGCTCGCCCAGCGCGGCTTCCAGCAGCGACAGCCGGCGCGACACCGTGGACTTCGGCAATTGCAGGCGGTCGGCCGCCGAACTGATGCTGCCGCATTCGACGATGCGGGCAAATAACAGCAAATCATTGGGATCGATGGCCATGGCGTGCGGGCGATTTTTTTAATTGTTCCAAAAATGGACGAGTGTTATGCATTTTACCGGCTTTTTCTTCAATTTTGGAATTGATAAAGTACCTCCATCGCAGCACCGAACCCGAATAAAGGAGAACACCATGAACGTCCTGCAAATCAATTCCAGCGCCCGCAGCACCGGTTCCGAGTCAACCCGCATTGCCGACGCCATCGTGGCCAGACTGCTGGCCGCCAATCCCGGCGCCGCCGTCACGCGCCGCGACCTGGCCGCCGATCCGCATCCGGTGCTGGACGAAGCCGCGCTGCAAGCGCTGTTCACCCCGGCCGACCAGCGCACCGCCGAGCAGGCTGCCCGTGTGGCGCTGGACGATGCACTGATTGCCCAGGTGCAGGCAGCCGACGTGCTGGTGATCGGCGCGCCGATGTACAACTTCGGCATTACCGTGCAATTGAAGGCGTGGTTCGATGCGATTGCCCGCGCCGGTGTGACGTTCAAGTACACGGCCACCGGCCCGGTCGGCCTGCTGCAAAACAAGAAAGTGTACGTGGCGCTGGCGCGCGGCGGTCTGCACCGCAACGGCCCGACCGATACCCAGGAACCGCACTTGAAACAATTCCTGAAATTCCTCGGCCTGACCGATGTGCAGTTCGTGTATGCCGAAGGCATGGGCCTGGGTCCGGAAGCCGTGGCCAGGGCGCAGGCCGAAGCGGATGAACAAATCAACGCGATTCTGGTGTAACCGGTACATTAACGGCACACCAAGCGGCGCAATACACTCCCCGGCGCGGCATCGCCGGGGAGCATCAACCAGGAGCACGACCATGAATACCGTAAGCACTGAAACCGTCCGCCACCCGCGCACCGTCGAGCGCGTGATCCAGGGCCAGTCCGTGATGGATGGCGCCGGCGTGAAGATCAACCGCGTGCTGACCAACACCTTGCAGCGCCGCCTCGATCCATTCCTGATGCTCGATAACTTCGGCAGCGACGCCGCCAACGACTACATTGCCGGCTTCCCCGACCACCCGCACCGCGGCTTTGAAACCGTCACCTACATGCTGGAAGGCCGCATGCGCCACCGCGACAGCGCCGGCAATGAAGGCTTGCTGAGCAACGGCGGCGTGCAATGGATGACCGCGGGCCGCGGCGTGATCCACTCGGAAATGCCGGAACAGGAACACGGCCGCATGGAAGGGTTCCAACTGTGGCTGAACTTGCCCGCCAGGGATAAATTGTGCAAGCCCTGGTACCGCGACTTCACGGCTGACCAGGTGCCGTCGTTCACCACCGACGCCGGCGCCAGCGTGAAAGTCATTGCCGGCGCCAGCCACGGCGTGGAGGGCGCAGTGCAACGCGAGGTCACGGAACCGGTGTATCTCGACGTGGTGCTGCCGGCGCAGGCCGGATTCAGCCAGGTACTGCCGGCCGGGCACAATGCGTTCATCTTCGTGTACCGCGGCGCCGTGCAGGCCGATGGCAAAGCGGTGGCCAGCGGCCGCATGGCGATTTTCGACAACACCGCCGGCAGCGACGGCGTGCAATTGACGGCCACCGAGGATGCGCGCTTCATCCTGGTGGCGGGCCGGCCGCTGAACGAACCGATCGCGCAATACGGCCCGTTCGTCATGAATACGCAGGCGGAATTGATGCAGGCGGTGCAGGACTTCCGCGCCGGCACCTTGGGCGAGGAAGCCCATCCAGCATAAGTTTTCAATCGGCCGCTGGGGACGGCAACGCCCCCAGGGCCGCCGGTTTCGACTGGTTCCATTACAATGCACGCATGAATGCACTGATGGATTGGCTCAAGCACCTGAGCCGGATTTGCGGCTTCGAGACAGCCGATTCGTTCCCGCCCGGGCACGCCTATGCGCGCACGCGCTGGGTGGGCGCGTATTTCGACATTGCCTCCGACGTGAAGCCCGACGAAATCGAACGCCGCATCTGCGACGCGATCACCAATACGCCGCTGGTGTTTGCCCACATTACCAACCCGACGCCGCGCATGCAGCGCGCCCTGCTCGGCGTGATCGAGACGCGCCTGCGCCACCGCGGCCAGCATGGCCAGCGCGGCGCCAACGATGCCGCGCCGCTGGCCGCCCTGCTGATCAAGGCTTACCAGAGCCCGCACACGCTCGAATGCATGCCCGGGCTGCGCCAGGCCATCGACAGCACGCGCCACGAAGAAGCCCCCTACCGCATCAACGCCCTGCTGGCCTACCTGGCCGACGACACCCAAGCCCCGTTCGACGTCATCGAAATGCGCCCCTGATCGATGTCACCCCTGGGGTCAGGCACCAGGGTGTGACATCTTGACATATATCGTGTTTGTCACCCCCTGGGGTCAGCCCCTGGGGTCAGGCACCAGGGTGTGACATCGTTGACATATATCGTGTTTGTCAC
>CBIHOX010000279.1:0-3499 GCA_966211685.1 uncultured Pseudoduganella sp. | reverse complement strand
TGTGTAACGCCCGCGCCATGGGCGAATTCGGCGCGGTGTCGGTGGTGTCCGGCCACATCCGCGGTGAAACCAATACCGTGCCGCTGCAAGTGGAAATTCTTTACAACGAATACAACTTTGCCGCCGCCTTTGCCGTGGCCTCGCTGCTGGCCCTGCTGGCGCTGGTGACCCTGGCCCTGAAAACCTTTATCGCATGGCGCCTCAATGAAGACTACGCCGGCGCGGACAATGAACACTAAGCGAACACCAAGCGGAGCATAACCATGACGATCGCAGTTAAAAACATCAACAAGCGCTTTGGCGACTTCGTCGCACTGAACAACGTGTCGCTGGATTTCCCGACCGGCGAACTGACCGCGCTGCTGGGCCCGTCGGGCTGCGGCAAGACCACGCTGCTGCGCTGCATCGCCGGCCTGGAACATCCGGATTCCGGCCAGGTCCTGTTGGACGGGAAGGATGCGTCGGACCGCCACGTGCGCGAGCGCCAGGTCGGCTTCGTGTTCCAGCACTATGCGCTGTTCAAGCACATGACCGTGTTTGAAAACGTGGCGTTCGGCCTGCGCGTGAAGTCGCGCGCCGAGCGTCCGTCGGAAACGCAAATCCGCAAGAAAGTCATGGATTTGCTGGGCCTGGTGCAGCTGGACTGGCTGGCCGACCGCTACCCGCCGCAACTGTCCGGCGGCCAGCGCCAGCGGATCGCCCTGGCGCGCGCGCTGGCGGTGGAACCGCGCGTGCTGCTGCTGGACGAACCGTTCGGCGCGCTCGATGCGAAAGTGCGCAAGGAATTGCGACGCTGGCTGCGCCGCCTGCACGATGAATTGCACGTGACGTCGATCTTCGTCACGCACGACCAGGAAGAAGCGCTGGAAGTGGCGGACCAGGTGGTGTTGATGAACAAGGGCCACGTCGAGCAGCTGGGTGCGCCGGACGAAGTCTATAACCACCCGGCGTCGCCATTCGTCTATGGCTTCCTGGGCAACGTCAACGTCTTCCACGGCCGCGTGCACGAAGGCGTCATCACCAGCGGCGATATCGCGCTCGACGTGCCGTCGCATGGCGCGGTGCAGGACAGCAAGGGGACCGCCTACGTCCGCCCGCACGACCTCGACGTGGACCGCTACACGCCCGACGCCGACGGCATCGTCGTCAAGCTGCGCCGTGCCCATGCGATCGGCCCGCTGGCCCAGCTGGACCTGGAGCGCGCCGACAACGCCGAGCTGATCGAAGCCGTGATTCCCAACGAGCGTTACCGCCAGCTGGGATTGAAGGATGGCGAAACCCTGGTGGTGCGCCCGAAACGTTTGCATGTGTTTGTCGATGAAGGAACCGCGATATGAACTTCCAACAACTACGTTCGATCCGCGAAGCGGCGCGCCGCAACTACAACCTGACCGAAGTGGCCAACGCGCTGTACACGTCGCAGCCCGGCGTGTCGCGCCAGATACGCGAGCTCGAGGATGAACTCGGCGTGATCATTTTTGAACGCAACGGCAAGCGCCTGACCGGGTTGACCGAGCCGGGCAAGGGCATCCTGAAAATCGTCGAACGGTTGCTGGTGGAAGCGGAAAACCTGCAGCAGGCCAGCCTGGAATACGCGGGCCAGAGCAGCGGCACCCTGACCATTGCCGCCACCCACACCCAGGCACGCTATGCGCTGCCCAAGGTGGTGCAAAGCTTCCGCGCCTCGTTCCCGGACGTGCGCATCGCCTTGCAGCAAAGCTCGCCGGAACACATTGCCGAATGGGTCTTGTCCGGCAAGGCCGACATCGGCATCGCCACCGAGGGCTTGTCGCAATTCCCCGACCTGGTGTCGTTCCCGTGCTACCGCTGGAGCCACCTGATCGTGGTGCCGGACAACCACCCGCTGCTGGCCCGCTCGCCGATCCACCTCGAAGACCTGGCTGAATTCCCGCTGATTACCTATGACGTGGGCTTCACCGGCCGCGGCCACCTCGATGCCGCGTTCGAGCGCGCCGGACTGCGCCCGGACATCGTGCTGACCGCGATGGACTCGGACGTCATCAAGCAATACGTGTCGATGGGCCTGGGTGTCGGCATCGTGGCGTCGATGGCGTTCGACCATGGCCGCGACAAGGGCTTGCGCGCGGTGGAAGCGTCGCACCTGTTTGCCGCCAATACCACGCGGCTGGCGGTACGCCGCGGCGCCTACCTGCGCGCCTATGCGCATGAATTCATCCTGCAATTCGCGCCGGAATTGAGCCGCCGCGAGATCGAACGCACCCTGGCCGGGGAAGAGGCGGCTTGACTGGCGCACAAACTGTGGCGGAAATGCCATTCCGCCACAATTTCCTGAATACACGACCGATTCGCCATATACTGAGTTGCACCATGTAACCTTCTGCGAAGGAGCCGCAAATGGGTCTCGGTAACTGGAAAATCGGCGCCCGCCTGGCGGCCGGTTTCGGGATGTCGCTGGTGTTCATGATCGGCCTGTCCGTGATCGGCATCACGAATTTGAACAGGGTCGACGGCGCCACCGGCGACCTGGCGGCCGACAAGGTGCCCAAGGTCATCGAATCGTATGAAATCATCGGCTGCGTCAACGATATCGCGCGCGCCATGCGCAACGCCGTGCTGTCCACCGACCCCGCCACGGTGAAGAAGGAACTCCAGCGCATCACCGACAAGAAGGTGGAAATCGGCGCCCGCCTCGACAAGCTCGACAAACTCATTGCCGACGACGCCGACCCGCAGGGCAGCGCGAAACTGAAAGCCGTGCGCGAAGCGCGCGAGCGTTACATCGACATGCAGGTCAAGTTCGTGGCCATGTCGTCCGACCCGGACAAGCGCGATGAAAGCATTAAATTCCTCCTCACCACCGTGCGCCAGGTGCAGGCCGCGTACATGGATACCCTGCAAGACCTGGTGAAATACCAGACCAGCGCTGTTAACCAGACCGCCACCGACGCCCACGCGACCTACCAGTCGGTGCGCAACATGATGATCGCGCTGACCGTGCTGGCCGCGGCGCTGGCGTCGGCCGTGCTGTACTGGATCACGCGCAGCATCACGCAACCGCTGCACCGCGCCGTGGGCGTGGCCGAAGCCGTGGCCGGCGGCGATTTGACCCAGCAGATCGACGCCGACACCACCGACGAGACCGGGCAACTGCTGCGCGCGCTGCGCAACATGAACGAGAGCCTGGTGCATACCGTGGGCCGCGTGCGCTCCGGTTCCGACACCATCAATACCGCCACCAATGAAATCGCCAACGGCAACCTCGATTTGTCGAGCCGCACCGAGACGCAGGCATCGAGCCTGGAGGAAACCGCGTCGTCGATGGAACAGTTGACGTCCACCGTCACGCAAAACGCCGATAATGCGCGCCAGGCCACGGCGCTGGTGGTGGCGGCCTCGGATTTCGCCACCAAGGGCGGCAAGGTGGTGGGCGAAGTGGTGGCCACCATGGGCGCCATCAAGGAAAGCTCGAACAAGATCGTCGACATCATTGCCGTCATCGACGGCATCGCGTTCCAGA
>CBIHOX010000278.1:0-3547 GCA_966211685.1 uncultured Pseudoduganella sp. | reverse complement strand
GACCGCCGGCAACAGCGCGACCTGCAAGAGCTGCGCGCACTGCCCGTGGATGGCCATGAACGGCCTGAAGAACCTGGCGGACGTATTGGAAAACATGAATAACGAAATTTACGTCGACCCCGCTGTCGGCAAGCAGGCCGTGAACGCCATCAACCGCATGCTGGACTTCGCGGCAGCCAGGAAAGCCCGGGTCGCCCCGGCGGCGGACCTGGCCAAGGAAGGCGCGCTGTTCAAGGGGATCGGCCCGGCATGAGCACCCTGATCAACCGATTTGCCCCTTTTGACGACGCGCTGACGCGCGCCTTTGAACAAAACCTGCTGGCCGCGCTGCTGGAAGACGTCGGCACCGGCGACCTGACCGGTGAACTGGTGCCGGCCGACGGCCGTTCCACGGCCCGTGTCATCGTGCGCGAAGACGCCGTGCTGGCAGGCGCGCCGTGGTTCGAGGGCGTCATGAAAGCCGTCGACGGTTCGATTGCCATCGACTGGCATTATGCCGAAGGCGACCAGATGAAAGCCGATACGCCGGTATGCACCATCACCGGCCCGTCGCGTGCGCTGCTGACGGCGGAACGCTCGGCGCTGAACTTCATGCAGCTGCTGTCGGCCGTGGCCACCGCCACGCGCCGCTACGTGGACGTGGTGCAGGGCACCGGCGCGAAAATCCTGGACACCCGCAAGACGCTGCCGGGCATGCGGCTGGCGCAGAAGTACGCGGTGCGCGTGGGCGGCGGCTGCAACCAGCGGCTGGCGCTGTACGACGGCATCTTGATCAAGGAAAACCACATCGCCGCCGCCGGCGGCATCACGGCCGCCATGGTGGCCGCGCGCCGCGTGGCGGGCGACCGCCCCGAAGTCACGATCCAGGTGGAAGTGGAAAACCTGGCGGAATTGCAGGAAGCGCTGGACGCCGGCGCCACCTCGATCCTGCTCGACAACTTCGACCTGGCCATGATGCGCGAAGCGGTGGCCATCAATGCCGGGCGCGCGCTGCTGGAAGGTTCCGGCGGCGTCAACCTCGACACCGTGCGCGGCATCGCGGAAACCGGCGTGGACCGCATTTCCATCGGCAGCCTGACCAAGGACATCCGCGCGGTGGACTTCTCACTGCGCATCATCGGCTGACGCGGCGCGCCCCCGCGGCGCGCAGTCCGGCTGCAACGCCTATGTGGCGCGGGACTTGCCTGAGGCGGGCCGCAGTTCGGCATTGTAGTAAGGAAATAAATTTAAGCGTAAGATGGATGCGTGGCTTCCTGCCTGACTGGACTGCGCATGAACACTGCTTGCACCCCGGGGTCGCACCATGGCCCGGCCCACTGATCTCGACACCCGCCTGGCGCAGCTGGGCCTGGCGGCGCGGCTGCGGCTGGCTGTGATTGCCGCGATCGCGCCGATGGGCGTGGCGGCCCTGCTGGCACTGGCGTTTCATATGGCTGCCTCCCTGAAGGGCGATACCGCCGTGCAGGAAGGCCGGGTGGCGGAACTGGCGTACCAGGGCGCCACGCTGTTGCGCGCGGCCGGGGGCGGCCAGGCCCAAGGCCGGTCCGCGCTGGCCGCCTTGCGCTCGCAAATGCGCGACGTGGCGGCCCTCAGCGGCGACGGCGCGGTGCGCGCCGCGGCCCAGGCCTTGACACTGGCCACCTATGACCACGAATCCGGCAAGGCCGGCGCGCCGCCGCTGCCGCCGCTGCTGGACAAGCTCGCCGCAGCCGCCACCCGCGCGGCCGCCCTTGCGCGGGCCGGCGCCGATACGTGGAGCGGCATGGCGCTGGCGGTCATGCTGCTCGCTCCCGTGGCTGCGGCCGCAGGCGGGTTGGTGCTCGCGCGGCGCATCACGCGCGGCATCGATGGCACGCTGCGCGAATGCATTGCGTTTGCCGGCGACATCGCGGCCGGCAATTTCCAGCATGGCGGGGCCCAGGCCCGTCCCGGCGCGCGGGCGCGCCACATGGATGCACCGGCGGACAGCGCGAGTGAATTCGATGTGCTGGTTCGGTCGATGAACAGTATTGCCGAGGAAACCCTGGCGGCCGCCCAGCGCGAAGTCGAACGCATCGCGCGGCTGGAGCGGGTGGAGCGCTCGTGGGCGCTGCTGTCGGCATGCAGCCGGTCGCTGGTGACGGCGTCCGGCGAGGCGGCGCTGACGGACGCCCTGTGCCGGCACCTGGTGGAACTGGGCGGATACCGCATTGCATGGGTCGGCTATGCGCGCGATGACGACGCGCGCACCATCGAACCGGTCTCGCACGCCGGGACCGACCGCGCCTACATCGACGGGCTGCAATTGAGCTGGGGCGCCGACGTGCACCGGCAGGGCGGCTTCGGCACCGCGATCGTGCAGCGCCGCGTGCTGGTTTGCAAGGACATGCACGGCGACCTGGTGTTCACGTCATGGAAGTCGGTGGCGCCGCCGCACGGGGTACAGGCCTGCATTGCGCTGCCGCTGGCCGGCCAAGCCGGGGCGTTCGGCGTGCTGGGGCTGTACACCGATGACGCCAGCACGCTGTTCGAGGATGAAATCCGGCTGCTGCAAGACCTGGCCGACGACCTGGCGTTCGGCATCGCCAGCCGGCGCGACCACGCGGTGCGTGAACAGGTGGAAGACGAGCTGGCGCACCATACACACTATGACGGCTTGACCGGGCTGGCGACGGTGGCGACGTTGCGGGCGCAGTTGGCGGAGGCGCTCGGGCCGGCGCCGTCCGGCGGTGACCATGGCCGCGCCGGGCGGGGCGCCGCCGGCGCCCGGCATGCGGAACATGCGCATCATGTACATCATGTACATCATGCGCACGACGGGCCCCGGAAAACTGCAGCGCTGCACGTCAATATCGACCGCTTCCGCGATGTCAACGCCAAGCACGGGCGCGAGGCGGGGGACCGCTTGCTGGTCGCGGTGGCGCGGCGGCTGCAGCAGGCGTGCGGCCCCCATGCGCTGCTGGCGCGCGCCGGCGCCGACGAATTCATCGCCGTCCTGCCGGCCGTCGCGGGCGCCGGCACGGCGGCGGAAACCGCGTCCCGGGTGGTGGCGGCGCTGGGCGAGGCGCTCCCGCTCGACGGTGTGGACGTGCATCCGCAGGCGTCGGTCGGCATCAGCTTGCATCCGGACGACGGCGGCGACGCCGACACCCTGCTGCGCCACGCCGCCGAGGCCATGCAGGACGCCAAGCGCGAGGGCGGCCATACGTGGCGCTTCCGCGCCGCGGACACGAATGCCCGCATGGCGCCGCGCCTGGCGATGGAAACCGAACTGCAGGGCGCCCTGGAGCGCGGCGAACTGCTGTTGCAATACCAGCCGCAATGCAGCCTGGTCACGGGCGCCGTGACCGGCGTGGAAGCGCTGCTGCGCTGGCGCCATCCCTCGCGCGGCTTGCTGGCGCCGCATGAGTTCCTGCGCGTGGCGGAGGAAACCGGGCTCTCTCCGGCGTTCGGCGCGTGGGCCATCGACGCGGTGTGCGCGCGCATCCATGCATGGCGCAATGCCGGGCTGCACGTGCCGCCGGTGGCGCTGAACCTGGCGCCGCGCCAGTTCCACCATCCGGCGCTG
>CBIHOX010000277.1:0-3562 GCA_966211685.1 uncultured Pseudoduganella sp. | reverse complement strand
CTGTTAATCCGCAGGTCCCTGGTTCGAGTCCAGGTCGGGGAGCCAGAATACAGAAAACGGCTGCACGAGTAATCGTGCGGCCGTTTTTGCTTTTGCCGGCTACCTGCCGGTACCAGGTTCCTCCAATTTTTCTCCACGCCGACCGCTCCCGCTGCCAAATCACGGATTGCCCCACGCAGTCCTCGATAGTAAAATGTAAATAGTAATTTTATAACAATGCGCTGTATTGACCGATATGCTGCGCGGCGATGACATGAAAGGGAACAAACATGATCGTATGGGGATCGAAACAGGAAGTCGCAGTACTGGGTGCAAACGAGCACAAGCATTGCCCGGTCTGTGAAAGGGAGCGGGCGTTCCTGGTCCAGCTGCATTACAAAGTCCGCCACATCTGGTACATCTTCAAGTGGGTCTCTTCGAAGCAGTATGTGAAGGTGTGCGAGGTCTGCCAGCGGGGCGAAACGCTGGCGACCAAGGCGGTGGAAGAGGCGCTCGGGAAGCCGCCTATCCCGTTCATGTCACGCTGGGGCTGGGTATTCCTGGTGGCGCTGATTGCCGGCATCGGCGTCTATGGCTCCATTGAAAGCTCGAACCGCGCAGGGCTGGTGCATGCGCTTTCCGCGGCGCCCCGGCAACATGACGTTTATGTGGTGAACGTCGCCAGCCTGCTGAAATCGCCGGACTCGTCACGCATGTTCGGCTTGTTGCGGGTCAAGAGCGTCAATGGGAATAACATCGAATTCGACACGCCAAGGGTTACCTACAACAAGGTCACTGGCGCCACCAAGGACCTCGGCAACGGAAAAGCCGCCACGCCAGACTATTTCGAAGGCGCCCTGGTCCTCACCAGGGAAGACATCAGCCGCCTGGAAAAGGAGGGGGCGATTCATTCGATTGAACGTCACTGACTGGTGGGGGGAGGGACTGCTGCTGTATCGAGTATGTGTCCAGGTCGGGTAGCCGGAACATGGAAGCGCCCAGCCTTTACCTGCTGGGCTTTTTGCTTTCCTGGGCGATAACCTTTTCCAGCTGTGACAAAAACCACGTCCGCAGCTTGCCCAGCTCTTCACCCAGCGCCAGGTGTTGGCCAATCAAGACATCCAACTCCGCCCGTACTACCGCCGCTTCTCCAGCCCGTTGTTGCTCCGTCAGCAATGCGTACCTGAGCTCGGCGTCGTTTTTCTTCGCGTCCGTCAAATGAATCGCATGGGCCAGGCGCCGTACCTCGGCGCGCATGTGTTCCGACGCCTCACGACTGATAACGTGCGCCTGCGCCGCGGCAGTGAGCGCGCGTTCGAGCACGCCGTGCGCTCCAGTGTGGGCGCACGACAATTGATGCGAGCGGAACGCCGCAGGGCAGAGGCCGACGCGCACCAGGTCCGTTTCCTCGCCAGTGGAGCGGCGTTTGGCGCGGCTGTCTTCGATGATGACGCGCTCATGCGCCAGGCGGCAAGGCGCCGCTTGCAGCGCCGCGATCCGGTCGCGCAAGGCTAAGATCAGGACGAGGTCGTATTCCATATCGCACGCTTCAAGCCAGTTGTTGCACCTATCGTATAAACAACCACGCGAGGAGCCTGTTCCGATGGCAGGCTAGGCCGGACCTGATGGGGCGCCAGCCAAGGTCGTGTATGGGGTTTCCAGCATGGCTGCTGCTCAGGGACATTCGTGGCGCCGCGGTGCGTTATCCGGAACCGCGCGGCTGGAGCTATTTGCGCGCCGCGCCCTTGCCCTTGTGGGCCGCCAACCGCACCACACGGTTGTCCGCCGCCGCGGCCGGTGGCTCCATCTTGTGTTGCCGCATCCGGCGTCCCGCCACCCAGTGCCAGATGAAGGGCGGCAGGAACGCCACGCCCAGGCCCAGGTGCGTCAGGGCCGCCAGCGGGCCCAGTCCCTCGTCGCCAAGGTAATAAATGCCGACCGCGGTGGCGCCCAGCAAGGCCATCACGGCGGCCAGCAGGATACCACTGACGTGCTGTTTTTTCTTGCGCCAGCCGGCCCGCATGTGCACGGTCCATAACGCGCCAATGAAGGCCGCGACCACGAAGGCGCCGGCCGCGTGCAGCGCGGCCGTGACGATGCGCGCCGTACCGCCGATGCGCCACGGGACGTCCATTTCGCCTTTGAGGAACAGGGTTTCCGGCGCCAGCAGCAAGCCGGTGGCCAGCAGTACGCACAGCGCCGCCAGCAGCGCGGCCAGGAAATGTTTGGGATAGCCTTTCATGAATCACCGCCGGGATGCGAGTCGAGTAAGAGTCCGCCTAAACCAGCCACTGTATCACGCCGCACGTCGCCGGGACTGAGCGCGGCCACTTTGGTCAGCGCGTCGGCCCGCCATGCGGACCGCGCCACGACTGTGTGCACGCCGGGATGCATCTGTGCGCCCTCGGGCGCCACCAGCAGGGCGGGGAAGCTGGCGTCGCGCTGTGCGGCGGCCAGCGAAGTGGCGACCGCCGCGTTGCGCAATTGTCCCAGCTGCACGACGCGCCCGTCCGGTTCGCGCCGCGACACCGGCAGCGCCAGGTCGCCGTAGACGCGCAAGTCGCCCCCGGCATTGACCCAGCCGGCGGCGATGCCGGCGCGGCGCAGCGCCAGGATGCCGGCATCGACCGCATACCCTTTGGCGATGCCGTCCAGGGTCAGGCGCACGGGACGGCGCAGGCGCACCGCGCCGCGCGCCAGCTCGATGTCGTCGGCCTGGCCACGCGGCAGCGGCGCCGGGCCGCCGTGGTCCGGCAACACGCCATCGATGACCAGCTGGCCGCCTACCGTGATGTCGAACGCGCCGCCGGTGCGCCGCATCAGTGCGCACGCCAGCGCCAGCAGGCGCAGGGTTGGGCGGCTGGCGGCCACGTACACGCCGCCACCGGCGTTGATGCGCGACAGTTCGCTGGCGCTGTCCTGGAAACTCCATAACCGCTGGGCGTGCTCGGTGGCGGCGAACGCCGCGTTGATGGCGGCATCGGCGCCGGGCCCGCGCGCGCCGGCTTCGACAAACGTGCCGAGCAGGGGACGCATGCGGCGCACGATGTCCATCTCAAGCCTTGCGCAGGTACAGCTGGTGGATCGTCAGCAGGCGCTTGACCCCGTCCGTGACGTTACGGCACGACAGCGTAGCGCCGCTGATGTTCTGGATATCCTGGTCCAGCTTGAAGGCGTCGCCCACGGTCTTGCCCACGAACTGCTTGCGCCAGCCCGCCTCGCGGATCTGGCCGCCGTGGGTCTCGCGGTAGCTCAGCACCTCGACGCCCAGCACGCGGCCGTCCGGGGAAATCGCCGCGGCATACGTGATGAACTCGTGCTTGCCGATCACGTCATCGACGATCAGCCAGCCTTCGGTTTTGCCATCCTTGTCGGCGCGCCATACCTTTTGTTCGTCCCAGCGCTGGCGCAGGCCGGAGACGGCCTTGATGCGGTCGCGCTGCTCGGACGACAGTTTCAGCGTCTGGTCCGTCATGTGCGCGCCCGGGAACAATTGCGCCTGCGCCTGCGCCACGGTCAGGTAATCGGCCGCATAACCGCTGGGGGCGGCAATCACGGCCACGGGGATAAACAGGGCGCTCCA
>CBIHOX010000276.1:0-3606 GCA_966211685.1 uncultured Pseudoduganella sp. | reverse complement strand
GCCACCACCAAGGCCCAGCGCAAGCTGTTCTTCAACCTGCGCAGCCACAAGCAGGGCCTCGATGCGATGACGCCGGCCCAGATCGACCAGCTGGCCAAGTCGCTGGACGTCAAGCGCGAAGAAGTCATTGAAATGGAAACGCGCCTGTCCGGCCGCGACATCGCGCTGGAATCGCCGACCGACGATGAAGACGACAAGTTCGCGCCGATTGCCTACCTGTCGTCCGACCAGAGCGAACCGACCCGCGTGCTGGAAGCGGAACAGGTGACGCGCCTGCATTCGGAAGGCCTGGAAAACGCGCTGGCGAAACTGGATCCGCGCTCGCGCCGCATCGTGGAAGCGCGCTGGCTGGCCAACGACGACGGTTCCGGCGCCACGCTGCATACGCTGGCCGAAGAATTCGGCGTGTCGGCCGAACGTATCCGCCAGATCGAGGCAGCCGCACTGAAAAAAATGAAGACTGCGCTGGCAGCCTACGTTTAATCAGCGTGCCAGGCCTTGGCCGAAATACAGGAAATTCTGCACCGCACCACGCCCCTGGCGTAGAATTGCCAACAAGGCAATTCCCCCAGGGGTTTTGCTTTTCCGGCGCCATCTCAACCGTGCGCCAGTTTTGATGCAATTTGGTTAATATTTTCACCCGTCAGCCCATGTATCAGGCCTGAGGAGATGAATATGCAGCCTCGTTTCATCAGTACGCTATGCAGCGCCATTGTCTGCGCCGGTATCATTGCCGCCTGCGGCATCAGCCCGGCCGAGAGTGGCGGCCCCGCGAAACCGGTCAGCCAGACCTATGTTTTCTCACAGGGACAAACCATCAACCTGTCGCCCACCACGACATTAAAACTCGACAAGGTCAACGACAGCCGCTGCCGCCCCGGCGCGGTGTGCGTATGGAAAGGGTACATCAGCTTCACGTTCGTGTTGACCCACGCCGGCCAGACCAGCCAGTTCGTGCTGGCGGAAGATATGCCCAATGGCAGCAATACCGCGACGCAGCAAGGTTTGAAATTCACGCTGGGTCCACTGGACCCGGCCGAGCCCACGCCACTGCATGAGGCGCCCCCGCCATATAAGGTAAGCTTACGGGTGGACATTTCCTAGTCGGAACCCCGGCCACCCCGGGGTTCCTAACCACCGTGAGCCTATGACCCCGACCGCTACCCGCACCGTCCTCCGTCCCCTGATCTTCTCCATCGCCATTGCCGCGCTGCCGGCCGCCTGGGCCAAGACCCCGGTGGCCACCGGCACCGGCGGCGCCGTCGCCACCATCAGCGAACCCGCGTCGCAGGCGGCGCTCGCCATCCTGAACAAGGGCGGCAACGCCATCGACGCGGCCGTGGCCGCCGCCGCCACGCTGGGCGTGACCGATCCGTTCAGCTGCGGCATAGGCGGCGGCGGTTTCATGATGATTTACCTGGCCAGGGACAAGCGCGTCATCACGATCGACCACCGCGAAACCGCGCCGGCCAATTTCAAGCCGACCGTGTTCCAGCAGGATGGCCGCGAAATCGCGTTCGACGAAGCCGTGGCCAGCGGCATGTCGGTAGGCGTGCCGGGCGCGGTACGGGGCTGGCATGAAGCACTGGACCGCTATGGATCGATGTCGCTGAAACAGGTGCTGCAGCCTGCCATTGCGGTGGCGCAAAACGGCTTCCGGGTCAACGATAACTTCACCCACCTGGTCCAGCAAAACGAAGCCAAGTTCGCGCAGTTCCCCGCCACCGCGCAACTGTACCTGCGCAACGGCAAGGCGCTGCCCAGCGGCACGCTGTTGCGCAACCCGGACCTGGCCAGGGCGTACCGCGAACTCGCGGTCGGGGGCGTGAAGGCATTTTACGAAGGCGGGATCGCCCGCGCCATCGTCGATACCGTCAATAACCCGGGCGGCAAGGTGCGCCCTGGCGCGATGACGATGGCCGACCTGGCCAATTACGAAGCGCGCCTGCGCCAGCCGGTGCGCTACACGTACCGCGGCTACGAACTGTATGGCATGCCGCTGCCGTCGTCCGGCGGTATCGCCATCGGCGAAGCGCTCAATATCCTGGAAGGCTATGACTTGAAATCCATGCCGCGCGACAAGGTCGAGCACTTGTACATGGAAGCCGCGCGCCTGGCCTTTGCCGACCGCAACGCTTACCTGGCCGATCCGGAATTCGTGGAAGCGCCGGTGCAGGGCTTGCTGAGCAAGGCGTATGCGGCGCGCCGCCGCGAACTGATCGACCCGACCCGCGCCGGCAAGGTGACCGCGGCCGGCGATCCTTACCCGTTCCAGCAAGACCAGAGCGTGCCGCTGCGGCCGGTTTCCACAGCCAGACTGCTGTCCGAGGGCGCCCACACGACGCATCTCACAGTGTCGGACAAGGAAGGCAATATCGTGTCATACACGTACACGATTGAATCGTGGGGCGGCAGCGGCATCACGGTGCCGGGCTACGGCTTCCTGCTGAACAATGAAATGACGGATTTCGATTTCAGCGGTCCGCATCCCAACGTGCCGGAAGCCGGCAAGCGTCCCCGCTCCAGCATGTCGCCCACCCTGGCCTTCCGCGATGGCAAGCCGGCGTTTTCCATCGGCAGCCCGGGTGGCGCCACCATCATCACCACGGTGCTGCAAACCATCGTCAACCATATCGACCTGGGCATGACAATGGACCAGGCCATCGATGCGCCGCGCCTGTCGGAACGCAATGGGGACGCCACCCACGTCGAGCCCGGCTATGCCGCCACCCCGGCCGCGCTGGCGCAGGAAAAATATGGCCGCCGCTGGGCCGCCGGCGCCGAGGAAATCGGCGCGGCCAATGCACTGGTGTTCAACCCCGACGGCACGGTGACGGCGGTCAGCGAAGGCAAGCGGCACGGGATCGGCAGCGCGCTGGTGCAAAAGAAGGGGCACTAAGGTTGCTTCGACATGACCGCAGCCAGGCGCAGCGCTCCAATAACGCTGCGGGTTTTGAATGGCGCTGTCTGCGAAATTCGTGGAACCTTGTTTTACGTCTCCGGTCCAAGGAATCAAACCTTGTGCCTGGAGTCTCGTCATGGAAACCCACGCTTTCGCCTCGCTGCTGGCCCAGCTGGCCAGCCTGACCGCGCGCCAGTGCGCGCAACTGCAAGCCCGGCTCAGCCAGGGCCATACCCGGCAGCAGGTGGGCCAGTTGCTGGACCAGGCGGCGCTCGCCAAACTGTGCTGCCCGCGCTGTGCCGCCCGCCACTGGTATAAACACGGCCGCGAAAGCGGCCTGCAGCGCTACCGCTGCCGCCAGTGCGGCAAAACCTTCAATACCCTGACCGGTACGCCGCTGGCGCACCTGCACCACAAGGAAAAGTGGCTGCGCTACCTGGACAGCCTGCTCGATTCGCAATCGGTGCGCCGTGCCGCGCGCTCGCTCGGGGTCCATCGCAACACGACGTTCCGCTGGCGCCACCGCTTCCTCAGCCTGCCGAAGACCGACCGCGCGCCGCTGCTGCATGGCATCGCCGAAGCCGATGAGCTGTTCTTGCTGGAATCGCAGAAGGGATCGCGCCACCTCGACCGTCCCCCGCGCCGGCGCGGCGGCCACGCGCAGTTGCGCGGCATCTCGCATGAACAGGTCTGCATCCTGGTGG
>CBIHOX010000275.1:0-3792 GCA_966211685.1 uncultured Pseudoduganella sp. | reverse complement strand
GGCCAGGGCGACCGCGTCAAGTACTTCGAGATCGAACTGGAAAACGTGCTGATCTCCAGCGTGGCGCCGGCCATCCGTCCAGGCGACATCCTGTCCGAAGACGTTGCGCTGAAGTACTCGAAAGTGAAGTGGAAGTACACCCAGCAGAAAGTCACCGGCGGCACCGGCGGCAACACCTCCGGCGGCTGGGACCTGTCGACCAACCGCGTTGCCTGATAGTGCTTCTTGACGAACGCTGTTAAGTCATAGCAGTAGGGGGGATTAGCGCGCAGCGCGTAATCCACCATGCGCCAACCGGATGCATGGCGGATTACGGCTGCGCCTAATCCGCCCTACATACTTTGTTCCAAAGATTTGCAGAGACATCACCATGCCTATCAAGGGCTACACACCTGGTCTGTTCGACCGCCTGTTGTCCGACCACGGCAATGACACCGCCGCCATCGCGCGCCTGTCGGTGGAGGAAATGAAGGACGCCGTCGCCCGCGACCTCGAAGCGCTGCTCAATACCCGCAGCGTGGTGCGCGAGGACGTACTGAAGCGCTTTCCCGAATGCGGGCAGTCGATCGCCAGCTACGGCCTGGCCGATTTCGCCGGCATGTCGCTGTCGAGTACCGACGACCGCGCGGAAATCTGCCGCGCGCTTGAACGCGCCATCGTGCGCCACGAACCGCGCCTGCGCAACGTGCAGGCATCGCTGGAAGTGCGCGAGGGCTCGATCAACCGCCTCGGCTTCAATATCTCAGCGCTGCTGGTGGCCAGCGCCACGCAGGAACCTGTGAGCTTCGACGCCGTGCTGCAGCCATCGAGCCAGCATTACACCATCAGCAAGGCCCGCCGCCAGGCGCTTGCGGGAGCCTGAACTTGGAACAGCTGTTACCGTATTACGAAAGGGAGCTCGGCTTCCTGCGCCGTTATTCGCGCGAATTCGCCGAGCGCTACCCGAAGATCGCCGGCCGCCTGCTGGTCGGCGGCGAAGTGTGCGAAGACCCGCACATCGAACGCATGATCGAGTCGTTCGCGCTGATGAATTCGCGCATCGCGAAACGGCTCGACGACGATTACCCCGAATTCACCGAAGCCCTGTTCGAGGCGATGTACCCGCATTACCTGCGGCCTTTCCCATCCTGCTCGATCGCGCGCATGGACGCCGGACCGGCCGCCGCGCAACTGACCAGCGCCTCGACCATCCCGCGCGGCACGCAGCTGACGTCGCGGCCCGTCAAGGGCGCCGCGTGCACGTTCCGCACCGCCTATCCGGTAACGGTGGCGCCGGTCGCGGTCACGCAAGCCGTGTTCAATCCCATCCTGGCCATGCCGGAAGCGTTGCGCGCGCCTGCCGGCGCCACGTCGAGCATCAGCATCACGCTGTCCGGCACCTCGGAGCAGGCCGGACCGCTGCAACTGGGCCTGGACAAGCTGCGCCTGTTCATCGACGGCGAACCGTCGTTTTGCGCTGCGCTGCGCGATGCCCTGTTCATGCGCACCGTGGCGGCCTGGGTCGAGTGCGACGGCGACGGGCGCTGGCGCGCGCTGCCGCTGTCGGCGGCTTCGCCGCTGGCGCAGGCCGGCTTTGACGAGGACGACGCGCTGATCGACTTTTCAGCGCGCTCGCACGCGGCCTACCGCCTGTTGACCGAGTATTTCTGCTTCCCTGAAAAATTCAATTTCTTCGACATCGACCTGGCGGCGCTGGCCGCCGCCGCGCCCGTGGGCGCCACCGGTTGCCGCAAGGTGACCCTGCACCTGGCCCTGTCCGGGCTGCGCACGGATTCCAGCGTGGCGCGCATCCTTGCGCCGCTGTCGGTCAACCACGTGCTGACCGGCTGCACGCCGGTGGTCAACCTGTTCCGCCAGCGCGGCGAGCCGATCCGCCTGACCCACACCAGCGCCAGTTATCCGGTGCTGGCCGATGCGCGCCGCGCCTTTGCCTACGAGGTCCAGGCCATCGAATCGGTGCGCCTGGTGCGGCAGACGCCGCAGGGCGAAACCGTCACCACGTTCCGCCCGTTTTATTCGCTGCGGCATGGCCAGGCGCCGGAAAAGCACGGCCATTACTGGATCGCGCGCCGCAACGACGCGGTGGCGGAAAAAAGCCCCGGCTATGAAACCGAGATTTCCATCGTCGACATCGACTTCGACCCGGCCGCCGTGGAGACCGACACCCTGAGCCTGGAATTGAGCTGCACCAACCGCGACTTGCCGCTGCTGCTGTCGTATGGCGCGCGTGGCGGCGACCTGTTCATGGAGGGCGGCTCCTCGCTGCGCGCCATCACGCTGCTGCGCAAGCCGACCCCGTCGTACCGCTTCGCGCGCGGCGGCGGCGCGCAATGGCGGCTGATCTCGCATTTGTCGCTGAACCATCTCTCGCTCGACGAGGACGGCCTCGACGCGTTCCGCGAAATGCTGGCGCTGTACGACTTGCCGCGTTCACCGGCCACCCAGCGCCTGATCGGCGGCGTGCGCGGCATCGCGCACAAGGGCGCCAATGCCTGGCTGCCCGGCAACCCGTTTGCTTGCCTGGTGCGCGGCGTCGAAGTGCGGCTGTCGATCGACGAGGAAGCGTTCGTCGGCAGCGGCATCCATGCGTTCGCGCACCTGGTCGAACGCTTCCTGGGCCTGTACGTGCACGCCAACAGCTTCGCGCAACTGGTCGTGGTGTCCCATCAAACCGGAGAGGAATTGCTGCGATGCCAGCCCCGAAGCGGCGATTTGAGCCTGCTGTAATCGAGCGCCTGTTCGCCGAGCCGTACCGCTTCGATTATTTCCAGGCGGTGCGCATGCTCGAGCTGTGGCTGCGCCGCCACGGCACGCCGCATGAAGACGCGGTGGCGAACTATGTGCGCTTCCACAATTCCACCTCGCTGGCGTTCCCCGCCAGTGAAATCGAGGCGCTGCAGCCGGAACCGCCGGCGCTGGCGCGCGACGCCGGCTCGCTCGGGGCGGCGCTGCAGCGGGCGCAATTGAAGTATGTGCGCATCACGCCCACGTTCATGGGCCTGCTGGGCGCCAACGGCGCCTTGCCCGCGCATTACACCGAGCGCATTGCCGCGCATGCGCAAGGACAGCGCGACGATGGCCCGCGCGCCTTCCTCGATGCCTTTTCCAACCGTTCGCTGGCGCTGTTCTACGAAGCGTGGCGCAAGTACCGCCTGGAATTGAAGTACCAGGGCGGACAGCGCGACGGCTTCATGCCGCTGCTGCTGTCGCTGGCCGGCCTGGGCCACGCGGGGTTGCGGCGCCGCCTGGGCGGCCGCGCGGACCGGCCGTGCGGCGCGGATGATGGCGTGCGCGACGAATCGCTGGCGTATTTCGCCGCCATGGTGCGGCAAAAGCCGGCGTCGGCCTCGCAGGTGGCGCGCGTGCTGTCGGAATATTTCGGCCATCCGGTGCGCATCGAGCAATTCATCGGGTGCTGGTATGACGTGCCGCCGGCGCAGCAGACCGCGCTCGGCGGCGCCAACGCGGTGCTGGGCGCCAGCGCGCTGGCCGGCGCGCGGGTCTGGCAGCGCGACTTGCGGCTGCGCCTGGTGGTGGGGCCGCTGGACCATGCCAGCTACCTGTCGTTCCTGCCGGGCGGCGCGGCGGCCGGCGCGCTGAAAAACCTGCTGGCGATGTTTACCGGCGTGACGCTGGAATATGAAGTGCAGCTGGTGCTGCGGCGCGACGACGTGCCCGGGGCCTGCCTCGACGACGCGCGCGGCGTGCGGCTCGGTTGGGACAGTTTCCTGCCGCACGCCGGCATCCCGCGCGACCGCGCGGACGTGCGCTATGAACTGCACACGATCTGAA
>CBIHOX010000274.1:0-3804 GCA_966211685.1 uncultured Pseudoduganella sp. | reverse complement strand
CGCAAGCAGGTGCGGTGCACAAGCAATGGCGGATTACGCCTGCGGCTAATCTGCCCTACGGGAGACTTCCACGACTACCGGTGACAGAGCCTTTTTATTTCTACGCCGCTGAAGCTTGCGGCGACAGCGCTTCCAGCAATTGCGCGAACGGCGCCGGGCGCGCGTACAGGTAACCCTGCATGCTGTGGCAGCGGCTGCTGATAAGGAAGTTGGCCTGGGCCGTGGTTTCCACGCCTTCGGCCACCACGCGCAAGCCCAGGTGCTGGGCCATGGCCAGGATGGTTTGCACGATAGCCGTGCCGCTGGCGTCGGCCGGCGTGTCCATGATGAAGCTGCGGTCGATCTTCAATTCATACAGCGGCATGCGCTTCAGGTATACCAGGCTGGAATAGCCGGTGCCGAAATCATCGATCGAGAAACGGATGCCCAGCGCGGCCAGCGCATGCATGCGCGCCACGGTTTCTTCCCATTTTTCCACCAGCAAGCCTTCCGTCACTTCGAATATCAATTGCGATGCGCTGGCGCCGGTTTCCTGCAGCACGGCGCGCACCTGTTCCACGAAGTCGGCATGCCGGAACTGGCTGGGGCTGACATTGACCGACAGCGGCAGGCTGTGACCGGCCGCGGCCAGTTCCACCGCGTACAGGCACGCCTGGCGCAGCGCCCACGCGCCCAGTTGCAGGATCTGGCCGGTGCCTTCGGCCAGCGGAATGAACAGCGACGGCGGCACCCAGCTGCCGTCGGCGCGCTGCCAGCGCATCAGCAATTCCGCGCCCACCGGCCGGCCTTCGCAATCGACTTGCTGCTGCGCGTACAGCGCCAGCCGGTTGTGCTCGATCGCGGCCGCCAGTTCGCGCTCCATGTCCAGCCGCTGTTCCACTTCGGCCTGCATGCCGGCCTCGAAGAAGGCGATGCCGTTGCGGCCTTCGGCCTTGGCCCGGTACATCGCAATGTCGGCTTCGCGCAGCAAGTCTTGCGGGCTTTCGCCGCCTTTCGGCAGCATCGTCACGCCGATGCTGGCCGAGGAACTGTAAGTCTGTCCTTCGATGATGCATTCCTCGGCGATGGCCATGCGGATTTTTTCCGCCACCGCCAGCGCCGCATGGGCCGCCGTCGCGTGCACGGCGCCCAGGTGCGCCAGCAGCACCACGAATTCATCGCCGCCGATGCGCGCCACCGTGTCGGCCTTGCGCACCAGTTGCGCCAGGCGCCTCGCGGTATTTTTCAGCAGCGCGTCGCCGATCGAATGGCCGCGCGCATCGTTGATGGTCTTGAAGTTGTCGAGGTCGATGAACATCACGGCGCTGAACGTATGGTCGCGTTCGGAGCTGGCCAGCATTTTTTCAATGCGGTCCATCAGCAGGCGTCGGTTCGGCAAGCCGGTCAGCACGTCGAAATAAGCCAGGCGGTGGATATCGTCTTCCGAGCGTTTGCGTTCCGTGATGTCGCGCTCGACCGCCACCCAGTGCGTATTGTTGCCGCCTTCGTCGGCAAACGGCACCAGTTCCATTTCCGCCCAATATGGCTCGCCGGCGCGCGTGTAATTCAACAGCTCGGCGCGCACCGGTTCGCAGCGCTGCATGGCGCCGGCAATGCGCTCCAGCGTGGCCGGCGACGTGTCGGGCCCCTGCAGCAGGCGCAAGTCGCGTCCCAGCACGTCGTCGCGGCGGTAGCCGGTGCGGCGTTCGAACGCCTTGTTGACGAAGATGATGCGCTGGCCCTGGTCGGTGACTTCGGCAATGAGGACCATATCGTTCAGGCGCGCCACGGCGGCCGACGTCAGGCGCAATTCCTCGTTCAGTCCGCGCAATTCGCCGATCGAACTGTCCAGCCGCTTGAGCAGCACGCCGCAGGCCAGGGTCAGCACCGCCATGATGAACACATAATTCAGTGTGATCACGCACCAGTGGATCAGCGCCGCCTTCTGCTCCTCGGCGTTGCCGTGCACGGTCTGGGTGAAATAACCGACCACCAGCAGCGCCAGGCCGGACGTGACCAGCGCGCCCATGCCGGCGCGCAGGCCCAGCATCAGCGCCGCGAACACCGGCACGGCGGCCAGGTAAATCTGGGAAATCGGTCCGATTTTCAACATCAGCCCGATGCCGACCAGGAACGTCACGGCCAGGAAATTCAGTACGCGCGCATGGTACGACCAGGTCGTCGTGCGCAGGATGGCGGCAATCCACCCGATGGCCAGCACGTCCACCACGGCAATCGACCACACGCCTTCGGACAGGCTCAGCATGATGCTCGGCAGCGCCGTCACGAGGCCGAGCGCCAACACCACCTGCAGGATGCGTGTAAATATTTGCGCGCGCCAGTGAGCGACTTCCTTTTGCACCGTCAAGATACGTGTCTCCTATTGCCTGTTGCAATTTGCAACGCACGCAGGTTACCTGACACACACAGTGGTGTCCATCTGACATGATACTCCTTTTCAATCTTGCATTTTTAGACAGGCCTGCGCAAAATTGCTGCTCCGATCAACCGTTCGAACACCAAGGATGTCTATGCGCATGCGCAAACTTTCCGCCTTGCTGGCCGCAGCCACGCTGTCACTGTCGGCGCAGGCTGCCAGCACTGACCGCTGGGACTTACCGGTCCATGTGAAAAAGCTCAATAACGGCCTGACGGTCGTCGTGACCGAAGACCACAGTTCGCCCACCGTGGGCGTCTCCGTCGTGTACCACGTCGGCATGCGCCTCGAGCCGAAAAACCGCACCGGGTTTGCGCACCTGTTCGAGCACCTGATGTTCCAGGGCACGCCGAATGCGCCCAAGGGCGTGTTCGACAAGGCCATCACGGCCGGCGGCGGCCGCAACAACGGCTCCACCCGTCCCGACTTCACCAACTACATAGAAACCGCGCCGGTGTCCGCGCTGGACGCGCTGCTGTGGCTGGAAGCGGACCGCATGAAGACGCTGGATTTCAACGACAAGACGCTGAAGAACCAGCAAGACGTGGTGAAGGAGGAAATCCGCGTCAACGTGAAGAACAAGCCGTACGGCGGCTTCATGTGGCTCGACATCAACCAGCAGGCGTTCAAGAAGTGGGAAAACAACCACGACGGCTACGGCAGCTTTGAAGACCTGGAAGGCGCCAGCCTGGACGACGTGCGCAATTTCCACCGCGATTACTATGGCCCGAACAATGCGGTGCTGGCCATTGCCGGCGACTTGACGCCGCAGCAGGGCTTCGCGCTGGCGCAGAAATACTTTGGCGCGATTCCCAAGCGCGCGGTGCCGAAAGGCGGCGACTTTTCCGAAGGCTTGAACACCGAGGAAAAGCGCGTGGTGCAGGGCGATGCGCTGGCGCAGGTGCCGGCCATCGCGGCCGGCTGGAAAGTGCCGGAACGCGGCAGCCGCGACCAGGCGCCGATGGCCGTGCTGGGCGAGGTGCTGGCCGGCGGCGACGCGTCGCTGCTGTACCAGGGCCTGGTCAAGGGCCGCGAAATCGCGCTGAACGTTTCGCCGCTGTGGGGTTTGACGGGCCCTTGGGAATACGACGGCCCGACCCTGTTCACGATCTTCGGCCTGTATAAACCCAACAGCAGCGCCGATGCGATGCTGGCCGCCATCGACGAGGAAATCGCGAAGATCGTCAAGGATGGCGTCGACGAGGCCACCCTCAAGCGCGTCAAGACCAGCATGCTGGCCGACTGGAACAACCAGCTCGAGAGCTTCATCAACCGCGCCGACACGCTGGCCAAGCTGCAGGCGCTGTGGGGTGACGCGAAAGTCGTCAACAAGATTCCCGCCTGGATCGAGGGCGTGACGTCGGCCGACATCCAGCGCGTGGCCGCCA
>CBIHOX010000273.1:0-3810 GCA_966211685.1 uncultured Pseudoduganella sp. | reverse complement strand
GGCCCACCCCCCGCCGCCCGCGGGGGTGGGGGGGGGGGGGCCGCCACACCTGTGGGGGGCGGCCGTCCCCCCCCCCCACCACGGGCAGAGCGACGTGGCGGCCGGCGCGGCGCTCGGGGTGGCGGCCGGCTACCTGGCGCACCGGCGCGGGCCGTGGTCCGTGCAATACCTGCCGGGCGGCGTGTTCGTGGGATACCACGGGCGCCTGTAACGGTGGCGTCATGCAGGCGGACTGGCGGCGCGGGCGCGCCGGTCCGCCTTATCGCGGCATCATTGCGCCGCGGTGGCGATCAGGCGTTCCGGCGCCAGGATAGCGAATTGTTGCAGTTGCGCGGTGCCCAGCAGTTTCGTGTCGTGGTACACGCGCACGCGGCCGATATGGCCGGCCGGCACCACGGCTTCGGGCTCTTTCCCCAGCGGCAGGCGCTGCCCCTGCAGGAAGCGTTTCGCCAGTTCGCCGGTCAATTGCACCGGCGGGAACGACGACAGCAGCGCATCGACCGGCGCCAGCAGCGACAGCGGCTCCGGGTGCGCCGCCAATTGTTCCAGCGTGACCACGTCGCGCATCACCAGGTCGCCGACCTGGATGCGGCGCAAGGCATTCAAATGCGCGCCGCAGCCCAGCGCCGCGCCGATGTCTTCGCCGAGCACGCGGATGTAGGTGCCCTTGCTGCAGGTGACGGACAACTTCAGGAACGGCGCCTCGTACGACACGATTTCGAGCCGGTGGATCGTCACGTCGCGCGCTTCACGCTCCAGCGTGATGCCTTCGCGCGCATATTCATACAGTGGCTTGCCATCGCGCTTCAATGCGGAATACATCGGCGGCACCTGCTTGATGGGACCGCGGAAGCGCGCCAGCACGGCCTCGATTTGTTCCACCGTGACCGCCGCCGCCTCGGCGTCGCGCGTCTCGATGACCTGGCCCTCGGTGTCGCCGGTGTCGGTGCGCCGGCCCAGGTGCACGGTGGTGAGGTAAGTCTTGTCGGCTTCCAGCAAATCCTGGGAAAACTTGGTGGCCTCGCCAAAGCACAGCGGCAGCAGGCCGGTGGCAAAGGGATCCAGCGTGCCGGTGTGGCCGGCCTTTTTCGCATTGAGCACGCGCTTGGCCTTGATCAGCGCGTCATTGCTGGACAAGCCGACCGGCTTGTCCAGCAGCAGCACGCCGTCGACCAGGTCGCGGACGCGCTTTACTTTTGCCTGGTTCATTCGCCGCCTTCGCCGCCTTCATCGTAATCGGCAGCGCGGGTGGCGTTGGCCTTGTCGATCAGCGCCGACATTTCCATGCCGCGCATGGTCGACGTGTCGTGCACGAAGTGCAGTTGCGGCAGCGTGTGGATGTGCAGGCGCTTGCCGAGCTGGTTGCGCAGGTAGCCCGCCGCCGCCTGCAGGCCGGCCAGCGTGTTGCGGATCGATTCCTTGTCGTCCTTCAGGGTCGTGAAGAACACCTTGGCATGCGCGTAATCCGGCGTCAGCTGCACTTCCGACAGCGTGATCATGCCCACGCGCGGGTCTTTCAATTCAAAGGCGATCAGTTCGGACAAATCCTTCTGGATCTGGTCCGCCACGCGCACGCCGCGCTGTGGGATGTTTTTGCTGTGTTTAGCCATGATGCATTACCTAAAAAAATATGGCGGGTGCCCCTGCCCCGCGCATCGCGCGAGGCGGGATGCACCCGCCATGCTGCCTGCCGCTGTTACAGCGTACGGGCGATTTCCTGCACTTCGAACACTTCCAGGGTGTCGCCAACCTGGATGTCGTTGTAGTTCTTCAGCGACAGGCCGCATTCCAGACCGGCGCGCACTTCTTTCGCGTCGTCCTTGAAGCGCTTGAGCGAGTCGATTTCGCCAGTCCACACCACGATGTTGTTGCGCAGCAGGCGTACCGACGAGGTGCGCTTGACCACGCCATCGGTGACCAGGCAGCCCGCGATCGCGCCGACCTTGGACACCAGGATGACCTGGCGTACTTCCACCTGGCCGGTGACGTGTTCGCGCTTCTCCGGCGCCAGCATGCCCGACAGCGCCGCCTTCACCTCTTCGATCGCGTCGTAGATGATGTTGTAGTAGCGGATGTCCACGCCGTTGGTTTCGGCCACCTTGCGCGCCTGGGCGTCGGCACGGGCGTTGAAGCCGATGATGACTGCCTTCGACGCGGTCGCCAGGTTGACGTCCGATTCCGTGATGCCGCCGACCGCGGCGTGCACGATCTGCACGCGCACTTCGGAAGTCGACAGTTTCTGCAGCGAGCCCACCAGCGCTTCCTGCGAACCCTGCACGTCGGTCTTGACGATCAGCGGCAGGTTCTTCACTTCGCCTTCGGCCATCTGGTCGAACATGTTTTCCAGTTTCGCGGCCTGCTGCTTGGCCAGCTTCACGTCGCGGAACTTACCCTGGCGGAACAGGCCGATTTCACGCGCCTTGCGCTCGTCGGCCATGACCATGGCTTCCTCGCCGGCGGCCGGCACTTCGGTCAAGCCCTGGATTTCGACCGGGATCGATGGACCGGCTTCGGTGATCGACTTGCCGTTTTCGTCCAGCATGGCGCGCACGCGGCCATACGAGGAACCGGCCAGCACCACGTCGCCGCGGCGCAGGGTACCGGACTGCACCAGGATAGTGGCCACCGGACCACGGCCCTTGTCCAGGCGCGCTTCCACCACCAGGCCGCGCGCAGGCGCTTCGACCGGGGCTTTCAGTTCCAGGACCTCGGCTTGCAGCAAGACGTTCTCCAGCAGCGAATCGATGCCCTGGCCGGTTTTTGCCGACACCGGCACGAATGGCGAATCGCCACCGTATTCTTCCGGCACCACGCCTTCGGCGATCAGTTCCTGCGTCACGCGTTCCAGGTTGCCGCCCGGCTTGTCGATCTTGTTGATCGCCACCACCAGCGGCACGCCGGCAGCTTTCGCGTGCGAAATCGCTTCCTTGGTCTGCGGCATCACGCCATCGTCGGCCGCCACCACCAGGATCACGATGTCGGTGGCTTTCGCACCGCGGGCACGCATTGCCGTGAACGCTTCGTGGCCCGGGGTGTCCAGGAACGTGATGATGCCGCGCGGCGTTTCGACGTGGTATGCGCCGATGTGCTGCGTAATGCCGCCGGCTTCGCCCGACGCCACCTTGGCGCGGCGGATATAGTCCAGCAGCGAGGTCTTGCCGTGGTCGACGTGACCCATCACGGTCACCACCGGCGCGCGCGAGGTCGATTCGAAGTGCGCGTGTTCGCCCTGGTCGGCCAGGATGGCTTCCGGATCGTCGACGGCGGCGGCGAAGGCCTTGTGGCCCATCTCTTCCACCACGATCATCGCGGTTTCCTGGTCCAGCACCTGGTTGATGGTGCACATCTGGCCCAGCTTCATCAGCTGCTTGATGACTTCCGATGCCTTGACGGCCATCTTGTGCGCCAGTTCGGCGACGGTGATGGTCTCCGGCACGTAGACATCCTTGACGATGGCTTCGGTCGGGGCCTGGAAGTTCGATTCGCGATCGTCGTGGCCGCCACGACGGCCGCCACGGCCGCCGCCCGCACGCCAGCCGTCACGGCCGGTCGGTGCCGCGTTGCCGCGACCCTTCGTACCGCCGCTCGGACCACCGCGCTTCTTGTCGTCCGACCAGGTCGAGGCCACGTTGGCCGACTTGATCGATTTCTTGTCGCCCGGCTTGCCGCGGCCTGCGCCCGCGCCCTCGGCCGGCTTGGCTTCGGCCGGCTTTGCAGCCGTTGCCGGCTTGTGCAGCGTGCTCGGTTCGGCCGCCTTCGGCTTCGCAGCCGGCACCACTTCCGGTGCCTTGATCACGCGGCGCGGCTGGG
>CBIHOX010000272.1:0-3853 GCA_966211685.1 uncultured Pseudoduganella sp. | reverse complement strand
GCGCCTACATCTGCGGCGAAGAAACCGCGCTGCTGGAATCGCTGGAAGGCAAGAAAGGCCAGCCGCGCTTCAAGCCGCCATTCCCTGCATCGTTCGGCCTGTATGGCAAACCGACCACCATCAACAACACGGAAACGTTTGCCGCCGTGCCGTTCATCCTGAACGTGGGCGCGGAAAACTACCTGGCGATGGGCAAACCGAACAACGGCGGCACCAAGATCTTCTCGATCTCGGGCGACGTCGAGCGTCCGGGCAACTATGAAGTCCCGCTGGGCACGCCATTTGCGAAGTTCCTGGAACTGGCCGGCGGCATGCGCGGCGGCAAGAAGATCAAGGCCGTGATTCCCGGCGGTTCGTCGGCGCCCGTGGTGCGCGGCGAAATCATGATGAACACCGACCTGGACTACGATTCGATCGCGAAGGCCGGTTCGATGCTGGGTTCGGGCGCGATCATCGTCATGGATGAAACCCGCTGCATGGTCAAGGCGCTGGAACGCCTGTCGTACTTCTACTTCGAAGAGTCGTGCGGCCAGTGCACGCCGTGCCGTGAAGGCACCGGCTGGATGTACCGCATGGTCCACCGTATCGAGCACGGCCAGGGCCGTCCGTCGGACCTGGACATGCTGAACTCCATCGCCGACAACATCCAGGGCCGCACGATCTGCGCGCTGGGCGACGCTGCCGCGATGCCGGTGCGCGCCTTCGTCAAGCAGTTCCGCGAAGAATTTGAATATCACGTCGAGCACAAGCATTGCTTGGTGCCCGCTTACCTCTAAGCCTGCGTAACGATCACCATGGTTGAAATCGAAATAGACGGCAAGAAAGTCGAAGTCCCTGCTGGTAGCATGGTGATGGACGCTGCCAACAAACTGGGTACCTACATTCCGCACTTCTGCTATCACAAGAAATTGTCGATCGCAGCAAACTGCCGCATGTGCCTGGTCGAAGTGGAAAAGGCGCCCAAGCCTTTGCCTGCTTGCGCCACGCCCGTGTCGGCCGGTATGGTCGTGCGCTCCGCTTCCGATAAAGCGGTGCACGCCCAGAAGTCCGTGATGGAATTCCTGTTGATTAACCACCCGCTGGATTGCCCGATCTGCGACCAGGGCGGCGAATGCCAGCTGCAAGACCTGGCTGTCGGCTACGGCAAGCACACCTCGCGCTACGAAGAAGAAAAGCGCGTCGTGGCGCCGAAGCAGGCCGGCCCGCTGGTGTCGATGGAAGAAATGTCGCGCTGCATCCAATGCACCCGTTGCGTACGCTTTGGCCAGGAAGTGGCCGGCGTGATGGAACTGGGCATGATCGGCCGCGGCGAACACTCGGAAATCACGACCTTCGTCGGCGAAGCCGTGTCGTCGGAAATGTCCGGCAACATGATCGACCTGTGCCCGGTGGGCGCGCTGACGTCGAAACCATTCCGCTACAGCGCCCGTTCGTGGGAACTGTCGCGCCGCAAATCCGTGTCGCCGCACGACTCGCTGGGCGCCAACCTGATCGTCCAGGTCAAGAACGGCAAGGTCATGCGCGTGCTGCCGCTGGAAAACGAAGCGGTCAACGAATGCTGGATTTCCGACAAGGACCGCTTCTCGTACGAAGCGCTGGCCAGCGACGAGCGCCTGACGCAGCCGATGCTGAAGCAGGGCGGCGAATGGAAGGAAGTCGACTGGCAGACCGCGCTGGAATACGTGGCGCACGGCCTGAAGAACATCAAGCATGAACACGGCGCCGACGCCATCGCTTCGTATGCGACCGCGCACTCGACCGTGGAAGAATTGCACCTGCTGCAAAAGCTGACCCGCGCCGTCGGTTCGGACAACGTGGACTTCCGCCTGCGCCAGACCGACTTCGCGCTGGACGGCCAGGTCAAGCCATGGCTGGGCATGCCGATTGCCGACGTCTCCACGCTGCAGCGCGTGTTCGTGATCGGTTCGTTCCTGCGCAAGGACCATCCGCTGCTGGCCACCCGCATCCGCGCCGCCGTCAAGGCTGGCGGCAAGCTGTCGGTGCTGCACGGTACCGATGAAGAAAACCTGATCACCACCGCGAACAAGCTGATCGCCGCGCCATCCGAATGGCTGGCCGCGCTGTCGCAAGTGGTGGTGGCCGTGGCGGCCGCCAAGGAAGTGGCCGCGCCAGCCGGTTTCGACGGCATCGAAGCGTCGGACGCGGCCAAAGCCATCGCCGCTTCGCTGCTCGGCGGCGAGCGTAAGGCTGTGTTCATCGGTAACGCCGCCGCAGCGCACCCGCAAGCGTCGCAATTGCACGCCGCCGCCCAATGGATCGCCGACCAGACCGGCGCCAAGCTGGGCTACCTGGTGGAAGCGGCCAACACGGTCGGCGGCTACCTGGTGGGCGCCACCGCAAAACAGGGTGCGCCGGCCTTCTCGGCGCCCAAGAAAGCGTATTTACTGCTGAACGCGGAACCGGAACTGGACGCCGCCAATCCACAGCAAGCCGCCGCCGCGCTGAAAGGCGCCGAGATGGTGGTGGCGATGTCGGCGTTCAAGCATGGCTTCGACTATGCCGACGTGCTGCTGCCGATCTCGCCGTTCACGGAAACCTCGGGCACCTTCGTCAACGCCGAAGGCCGCGCGCAATCGTTCAACGGCACTGTCAAGCCGGCCGCCAACGTGCGTCCGGCTTGGAAAGTGCTGCGCGTACTGGGCAACATCCTCGGCTTGTCCGGTTTCGAATATGAAACCTCGGAAGCCATCCGCGACGAACTGTTCGGCGCCGGCGTGACCGACCTGTCGGCCAAGCTGAACAACGTGGCCAAGCTGGCGCCCGTGGCGGCCAAGGCGCCAACCGGCGGCGATGCGCTGCTGGAACGCCTGGCCGACGTGCCGATCCACTTTGCCGACGCGCTGGCGCGCCGTTCCGGCCCGCTGCTGGCGACCCCGGATGGCCAGGCGCCATCGGCCCGCATCTCGGCCGCGCTGGCCGACAAGCTGGGCGTGGTGGCTGGCGACAAGGTCAAGGTCACGCAGGGTAATGGCTCCGCCGTGCTGCCCGCGCTTGTCGAAGCCGGCCTGCCCGCCAACGTGGTCCGCGTTGCCGCCGCCCACGCATCGACCGCCGCACTGGGCGCGATGTTTGGTCCTGTCACCATCGCCAAGGAGGCCAAGTAATGGCGTTGCCTGAGTTCGTAACTACTATTCAAACCCAGGGCTCCGCCATGCTGGGTCCAATCTGGCCACTGGTGTGGACCATGATGAAGCTGCTGTGCGTCATGCTGCCGCTGCTGGGCCTGGTTGCTTACCTGACCCTGTGGGAACGCAAGCTGATCGGCTGGATCCAGATCCGTATCGGCCCGAACCGCGTGGGCCCGGGCGGCCTGCTGCAGCCGATCGCCGACGCGCTGAAGCTGCTGTTGAAGGAAATCGTGATCCCGACCAAGGCCGCCAAAGGCTTGTTCGTGATCGGCCCGATCATGACCATCATGCCGGCGCTGGCCGCCTGGTCGGTGGTGCCGTTCGGTCCGGAAGCGATCCTGGCCAACGTCAACGCCGGCATGCTGGTGCTGCTGGCGATCACCTCGATGGAGGTGTACGGCATCATCATCGCGGGCTGGTCGTCGAACTCGAAATACTCGTTCCTCGGCGCGATGCGCGCTTCGGCACAGATGATTTCGTACGAGATTCCACTGGGCTTCGTGCTGGTGGTGATCCTGATGGTGTCCGGTTCGCTGAACTTCATCGACATCGTGCAGGGCCAGCAGCGCGGCCAGATGGCCGACATGGGCCTGAACTTCCTGTCGTGGAACTGGCTGCCGCTGTTGCCGCTGTTCGTGATCTACCTGACGTCCGGCCTGGCCGAGACCAACCGCCACCCGTTCGACGTGGTGGAAGGCGAGTCG
>CBIHOX010000271.1:0-3857 GCA_966211685.1 uncultured Pseudoduganella sp. | reverse complement strand
ACAACTTCGAGCACGCCAACACCGAACTGCTGTTCGCGCAATTCGCCAACCACGAGTCCGAAGCCAAGCGCCTGATCGAGCTGCAACTGACGTTGCCGGCCTACGAGCAGATCATGAAAGCGTCGCACAGCTTCAACATGCTGGACGCGCGCGGCGCAATTTCCGTGACCGAGCGCGCCGCCTACATCGGCCGCGTGCGCACGCTGTCGCGCATGGTTGCGCAAGCCTACTACGATTCCCGCGAACGCCTCGGCTTCCCGATGCTGCCGAAAGAGTAAGAATATGAACCAGACCCTGTTAATCGAACTGCTGACCGAAGAATTGCCACCGAAGGCGCTGTCCAAGCTGGGCGCCGCGTTTTCCACGGTCATCGTCAATGGCCTGAAGGCGCGCGGCTTCCTGGAAGACGGCAGCGTGGCCACCACCTACGCCACGCCGCGCCGCCTGGCGGTCACCATCACCGACGTGCGCGCCGTGTCGCCGGACAAATCCATCCGTGAAAAAGTGTTGCCGGTCTCGGTGGCGCTGGACAAGGATGGCAATCCGACCGCGCCGCTGGCCAAGAAACTGGCCGCGCTGGGCTTCCCCGACCTGCAGGTGTCGGACCTGGAGCGCGCGCAGGACGGCAAGGCCGAAAGCTTCTTCTACACCTATACCGCCCCGGGCTCGAAACTCGAGACCGGCGCCCAGGCCGCGCTGGAGGAAGCGCTGGCCAAGCTGCCGATCCCCAAGGTCATGAGCTACCAGCGCCCGGACGGCGCCACCGTGCAATTCGTGCGCCCGGCCCACAGCCTGATCGCGCTGCATGGCGAGACCGTGCTGCCACTGTCCGTGCTGGGCCTGACCGCCGCGAAGATCACCGATGGCCACCGTTTCCTGACCGCGCCGGGCCAGCGCCTGGTCGAAGTGCCGCACGCCGACGCCTACGCCGCCACCCTGGCCGACAAGGCCAAGGTCATCCCGGGCTTCGACGCGCGCAAGGAACAGATCCGCGCCGCGCTGCTGGAAAAGGCCGGCGACGACCTGGTCCTGATGCCGGAAGCGCTGCTGGATGAAGTCACCTCGCTGGTGGAGTGGCCGGTAGTGTATGAATGCCGCTTCGAGGAGGAATTCCTGGCCGTGCCGCAGGAATGCCTGATCCTCACCATGCAGACCAACCAGAAATACTTCGCGCTGACCGACAAGGGCGGCAAGCTGCGTTCGCGTTTCCTGATCGTGTCGAACATCGCCACCGATACGCCGCAAGCCATCATCGGCGGCAACGAGCGCGTGGTGCGCCCGCGCCTGTCGGACGCGAAGTTCTTCTTCGAGCAGGACAAGAAGAAGACCCTGGAGTCGCGCCTGCCGCTGCTGAAGAACGTGGTGTACCACAACAAGCTCGGCACGCAGGCCGAGCGCAGCGAGCGCGTGACCGCGCTGGCCGGCGCCATCGCGGGCAAGCTTGGCAGCGACGTGGCGCTGGCGCAGCGCGCCGCGCGCCTGTCGAAAGCCGACCTGCTGACCGACATGGTCGGCGAATTCCCGGAACTGCAGGGCATCATGGGCACCTACTATGCGCGCCACGATGGCGAGCACGAGGAAGTCGCGCTGGCCGCCAGCGAGCACTACCAGCCGCGCTTTGCCGGCGATGCGCTGCCGGGCAGCGCCGCCGGCCTGGCCGTGGCGCTGGCCGACAAGCTGGAAACCCTGGTCGGGATCTGGGCCATCGGCCTGCAGCCGACCGGCGACAAGGACCCGTTCGCGCTGCGCCGCCATGCGCTGGGCGTGCTGCGCATGCTGATCGAAAAGCGCCTGCCGCTCGGCATTTCCGGCCTGCTGGCCGACGCCGTGGCGCAATTCGGCGCCGTGGCCGGCTTCAAGGACCCGTCGGCCGACGTCACCGCCTTCATGCTGGACCGCCTGCGCGGCATCCTGCGCGAACGCGGCTTCTCGCCCAATGAAATCGAAGCCGTGGTGGCGCAGAACCCGGACCGCCTGGACGACATCGTGCAGCGCCTGGAAGCCGTGCAGGCGTTTGCCGCGCTGCCGGAAGCCGGTTCGCTGGCCGGCGCCAACAAGCGCATCACCAACATCCTCAAGAAAAACGAGGAAGCGCTGGCCCAGGTGGCAAGCGGTGTGAAAGCCGAACTGCTGCAGGATACCGCCGAGAAGAACCTGTACGCGGCCATTACCCGCGTGCAGCCGGAAGTCGACGCCGCCTTCGCCAAGGGCGACTTCACCGGCACCCTGAAGACGCTGGCGCAATTGCGCGACGACGTCGACGCCTTCTTCAACGACGTGATGGTGATGGCGGAAGACGTCGCGCTGCGCAACAACCGCTTGGCCCTGCTGTCGTCGCTGCACGGCATGATGAACCGCGTGGCCGACATTTCCAAGCTGGCGGCCTGACATGGGCGTGGCGATGAAGTTGATCATCCTGGACCGGGATGGCGTGATCAACCACGACTCCCCGGACTTCATCAAGTCGCCCGCCGAGTGGATCCCGGTGCCGGGGTCGCTGGAAGCGATCGCACGCCTGAACCAGGCAGGCTACCGTGTGGTGGTCGCGACCAACCAGTCCGGCATCGCGCGCGGCCTGTTCGACATCGCCACCCTCAACGCCATCCACCACAAGCTGCATACGCTGGCGCAGCAGGCCGGCGCGGAAATCGAAGCGATCTTCTTTTGCCCGCACGCGGCCGCCGACCATTGCGACTGCCGCAAACCCAAGCCGGGCATGTTCGCGGAAATCGCCAAGCGCTACCAGGTCAGCCTGAAAGGCGTGCCGACGGTCGGCGATTCGCTGCGCGACTTGCAGGCCGGCTTCGTCAGCGGCTGCGTGCCTTACCTGGTGTTGACCGGCAAAGGCGAAAAAACCCATGAAACCGGCGGTTTGCCGCCCGGGACCATGGTGTTCCCCGACCTGGCCGCCACGGTCGACCACTTGCTGAAAGCCCCCGCGCGGGGCGAATGATTTACCGGAGACCCGCATTGCATCAAGCCGCCCTTTTCCTGCGTTCCCTGCTGTTCATGGTCATCATGGCCATTGCCACCATCATCTGGTCCGGTGTCTGCATGCTGGTGGCGCCGCTGCCGTACAACAAACGCTACTGGGTCGTGTCGCGCTGGAACGTGTTCATCATCTGGTGCGCGAAAACCATCTGCGGCATCGAATATGAAATCAAGGGCGCGGAAAACTTCCCCGACGGGCCGGCCATCGTGCTGTCGAAACACCAGTCGGCATGGGAAACCATCTTCCTGCTGGCGAACCTGCCGCGCCCGCTGGTGTTTGTATTTAAAAAAGAAATTCTGTACATCCCGTTCTTTGGCTGGGGCATCGCCATGCTGCGCATGATCCCGATCGACCGCAAACAGGGCAAGCACGCGTTCAAGCAGGTGGTCGCGCACGGAAAGCGTCGCCTGAAAGACGGCCAATGGATTATCATGTTCCCCGAAGGCACGCGCATCCCGGTCGGCCAGGCCGGCAAGTACAAGAGCGGCGGCACGCGGCTGGCGGTGGAAACCGGCGCCTGCGTGATCCCGATCGCGCTGAACTCGGGAGAGTGCTGGCCCAAGAATTCGTTTATCAAGCGGCCCGGCAAGGTGACGGTTTCCGTCGGCAAGCCGATACCATCCGCGGGACAAACACCAGACAGTCTGATGGAGCAGGTGGAACAGTGGATCGAATCAGAAATGCGCGTCATTTCGCCCCACGCCTACAACGCTGGCTAGCCGAAAAGGCTGAAGCGCAACAGGAGGCGCCGCCCCAGGCGGCCGCCCCCTCCTCGCCGTTTCCCGTTCCCGCTCCCGCCGCAGTGAACCTGCTGCGCCCACCGGTGCAATTGCGCCGCCCCGAACCCACCACGCCGCCTCTGGCC
>CBIHOX010000270.1:0-3877 GCA_966211685.1 uncultured Pseudoduganella sp. | reverse complement strand
ACAGCTGGCCGCCGAACTGGAAGTTGTAGCGCTGCTGGTCGATCGAGAACGAGCCGTCGCCGACGATATAAATACCCTTCTTGACGTCGCGGATCATTTCATCGGGCGTCAGGCGCTTGCCGCCGGCCTTCAGCGACACGTTCGGCATGCGCTGGAATTGCACGCTGCTCCAGTTGTCCGCATACGAGCAGCCGTGCGATTCCTTTTCGCCGATGATGTGGGCCTGGTCGCGCGTGGCCTGGTAATTGACCAGCACCCCATCCTTGATGATGTCCCACGATTTGCAGCGCACACCCTCGTCGTCGTAGCCGACGGCGCCCAGCGAGCCCGGCGTGGTCTTGTCCGCCACGATGTTGACCAGGTCCGAACCGTACTTGAATTTCTTCGATTCCCACTTGTCCAGCGTGGCGAAGCTGGTGCCGGCGAAATTGGCTTCATAGCCGAGCACGCGGTCCAGTTCCGTCGGGTGGCCGACGGATTCATGGATGGTCAGCCACAGGTGTTCAGGGCTCAGCACCAGGTCGTATTTGCCCGGCTCCACGGACTTCGCGGTCAGCTTGGCCCTGGCCTGCTGGCCCGCCGCGCGCGCATCCTCCACCAGGTCATACGAATTGCGGTACAGCGTGGTGACGCCGCCGGCCGCCTTGAACTTGTCTTCCTTGCGCGCGTCCAGGTATTCGTAACCCATGCCGACCGGCGTGGACAGGCCGGAACGCGAGCGGAACTTGCCGGTCTTCTTGTCCACCGCGGTGGCGAAGAACGGCATCCACAGGCGGTGCAAGTCCTGGTCGATGTACGAGCCATCGGTGGATGCGAAGTATTTTTGCTGGTTGACCTGGAACAGCAGCGATTGCATGAAGCTGGCGCCGCCATCGAGGCCGGCCTTGTTCCCGGCGATCAGCAGGTCGGCCTTTTCCCTGATCGGCACCGTGCGCCAGTCTTTCCGGATCGGCGTGGCCCACGACACTTCACCCACGCCCTTGACCGGCGCCAGGCGCACGGGTTCGGTCTGCAGGCGCGCATTGGCCTTCGCGATCATGACGGCCTGGCGCGCGGCGCCTGCCACGCCGTCCGGCGACATGTCGCTGGTGGCGGCAAAGCCATAGGCGCCGTTGGCGATCACGCGCACGCCGACGCCGGCCGATTCCGTGTTGGTGATGTTTTCAATGTTCAAGTCACGCGTGGTGAGGAACTGGTTCAGGTAGCGGCCGATGCGCACGTCGCAGTACGAGGCGCCGGCTTGCGTGGCGGCCGTCATGGCGGTATCGGCCAGCATTTTCTTGACCTTCACATCAGCAGGCTTCAGCAATTCTTCCGCCGCGATCGCCCGGCCAAAGGCGGGCAGCAGCATGGTGCCGAGCGCCACGCCGCTGATGTTGAGGAATGCACGTCGTTCCATTCAATAGTCTCCAATGTACACTTCGAGTTATGCGGCTATGTCCCGTGGATAGCCGCACAGCTTAAGGCAAGTTCCATGCCATTTGCGCATCGAGACCGTAGCAGAAACATAACGTTACACACGGGGGCCGCGCCGCTGCCGCAAGTTGATTTAATTGGCCAAACCGCTGGCGGCGCCGTATAAAAAGTGTCCGCGAACTGTCCGCAATTTGTCCGCCCTTCACCGCCGCGGACACTTTCAGATTCCACTTGACCACCGTTGTCAGTTACACCATCATCGGCGCACGCGACCGGTGCGGTCGCCCCATCACTGGAGGATACGAATGAAGAGATTGTTCCTGGCCGCGGCGCTCGCATGCGGCATGGCGGGTCCGGCCCTGGCCGACGACGCCCTGAAGGCCGCCATCGCCAGCCCGGCCCGTACGCCCGCCAACGTGGCGCGCGACGTGTACCGCCATCCGTATGAAACGCTGACGTTCTTCGGCATCAAGCCCAACATGACGGTGGTGGAATTGTCGCCGGGCGGCGGCTGGTATACGGAAATCCTGGGCCCTTACCTGCGCGACCAGGGCAAGCTCATTGCCGCCGGCGCGACTCCCGGTTCGGCCACTGAAAACGTGCGCAAGGCGGCGGCCCGCTTCCAGGACAAGCTCAACGCCAATCCCGGCACCGCCAAGGTACAGCTGGGCGCGTTCGAACCGTCCAACAATGTGTTCACCTTCGCACCCAAGGGCAGCGCCGACATGGTGCTCACGTTCCGCAATATTCACAACTGGATCGGCAATGGCGACGACAGCATGAAGGCACTGTTCGCCAGCATCTATGACACCTTGAAACCGGGCGGCATCTTCGGCGTGGAAGAACACCGCCTGCCGGCATCGAAGACCCAGGACGCCAAGGCGTCGAGCGGTTACGTGCATGAAGCCTACGTGATCAAAATGGCGGAACGGGCCGGCTTCAAGCTGGTGGGCAAATCGGAAATCAACGCCAACCCGAAAGACACCGCCGACCATGAAAACGGCGTGTGGGCGCTGCCGCCAACCTATGCCAACAAGGACAAGGACCAGGCCAAATACCAGGCCATCGGTGAAAGCGACCGCATGACGCTGAAATTCGTCAAGCCACAGTAACTGCCAGTAAGCATCCGTCATCCCTTGCCCGCGCGGGCAACCGTCCCGCGCGTTTCCCTGTGTAGTTTTTTCGCACAGCGGCCATCAACACCGTGATTTAACTGTATTCTCGTACTTAGCCTTTCTAAAATGAAAGATTGCGCATGCTCGTGCGTAAAGCCATGTTCGGAGTGAACCATGCGAAAAAATCTCCCTGTCTCGACGACTGAGTACCACATGGAAGATGGCCGCCCCATCGTGTCCAAGACCGACTTGAAGGGCAAGATCACGTATGTGAATCCCTACTTCGTGGAAGTCAGCGGATTCGAAGAAAGCGAGCTGATGGGCGCGCCGCATAATCTCGTGCGCCATCCGGACATGCCGGAAGCCGCGTTCGCCGACCTGTGGGCCACACTGAAGCAGGGCCTGCCGTGGAGCGCCGTGGTCAAGAACCGCCGCAAGAATGGCGACTATTACTGGGTGCTGGCCAACGTCACGCCAGTGATCGAGCAGGGCCGCGTGATGGGCTACATGTCGGTGCGCACCAAGCCCACGCGCGAACAGGTCGCGGAAGCCGAACAGCTGTACCACAACCTGGCCTCGGGCGACCGCAGCGTGTTGATCCGGCAGGGGCGTCCAGTCCGCACCGGCTTCGTCGGAGCGCTGCAAAGCTTGCGCACGCTGACGGTCAGGGCCCGCATCATCATTGGCCTGGTGTCGTTCAGCACCCTGTTCATCGCGATGGGCGCCATCGGCCTCACGCAACTGCAAGGCGCCGCCGCCAGCTGGATGGGCTGGCTGGCCGGCATCGGCCTGGTGTTTACCGGGCTGCAGGCCTATGCATTCCACATGGCCGTGGCCGCGCCGCTGCAACGCGCGGTATCGGCCGCGCGCACCCTGGCCGGCGGAGACCTGACGGCGTCGATCGATACCTCGCGCGCTGACGACATGGGACAGATGCTGCGCGCGCTGCAGCAGATGAACGTCACCTTGCGCGCCGTGGTGGGCGACGTCAGCGCCAACGTGGACTCGATGCAGACCGCCACGCATGAAATCGCGGCGGGCAACCTGGACCTGTCGTCGCGCACCGAAGCGCAAGCCTCGAGCCTGGCGCAAACCGCGTCCAGCATGGGCGATTTCGCCACCGCCGTGGAGCGCAACGCGGAACACGCGCGGCAAGCCAGCACGCTGGCCGCATCCACCACCGAAGTGGCCACGCGCGGCGGCGAATCGGTAGCCAGGGTGGGCGCCACCATGGGCGACATCAGCGCGTCGGCGCGCAAGATCGTCGACATCATCGGCCTGATCGACGGCATCGCCTTCCAGACCAATATCCTGGCGCTGAACGCCGCCGTGGAAGCGGCGCGCGC
>CBIHOX010000269.1:0-3973 GCA_966211685.1 uncultured Pseudoduganella sp. | reverse complement strand
CTTCATGCTGACCGGCTTCCACGGCTTCCACGTGACCATGGGCGCGATCATGCTGGCGGTGGTGCTGTATCGCCTGATGAAGGGTCACTTCACGCCGGAACACCACTTCGCGTTCGAAGGCGCCGCATGGTACTGGCACTTCGTCGACGTGGTCTGGCTGGGCCTGTACGTCGTCGTGTACTGGATGTAAGCGTATAATCGGTGGCGCGGCCGACGGCTGCGCCGCTGAATAAAAAAGCCGTACGCAGGAATTCCGCGTACGGCTTTTTTATTCAGCAGTGGGACTGTCAGCGCAGGCCGGTCGGGTGGATATAGCCGAGGTAATTGGCCAGCAGGATGCAGACAAACAGCAGGATGGAAAAGCCCACGCGCAGGCCCAGCGAACGGGCCATGCGCGGATCGGCTTTGTTTTTCTGGCGCATCATGTGATACAGCGCCGAACCGAGGCTGGCCAGGATCAGGATGAACGCGATGGCGACGAGGATTTTCATTGTTGGACAACATGGGGACCTGGCTTCGGGGCCGGGTACCCACCTATTCAGAAAAGTGAAGGTTGCATTGTAATGCGTCCGGGGATGCCGATTACATTCCGTTTCAGGCTGGCGCCGTTTATTGCCACGGTCTTGCTGGTGGCGCTGGGGATTTCGCTTGGCCAGTGGCAAGACCGGCGCGCGGAATACAAGTTGGCGCAGCAATTGCGCATGCAGGCCGGCCGCACCGGCGCGCCGCTGGAGATCGGCGCGCAACCGTTGTCGGCCTCGCTGGTGGAATTCCGCCGCGTGCGCATGCGCGGGCAATTCGTGGCGGACTGGCCCGTTTACCTCGACAATCGTCCGTATCAGGGACGCGCCGGTTTTTACGTGCTGATGCCCTTTAGAATTGAGGGAACCGATATGCACGTGCTGGTGGCGCGCGGCTGGCTGCCGCGCGATACCGCCGACCGCAACAAGGTGCCGGACTATGGCACGCCGGCCGGCACGGTCACGGTGGAAGGCGTGGCGCGGCTGGGACCGGGCCAGGTGATGCAGCTCGGCACGCCGCCGCCGCTGCAGCGCCAGGCCATCGTGCAAAACGCCACGGTGCAGGAAATGGTGTCGGCCAGCGGCTTGAAGCTGCAACCTTTCATAGTCGAGCAATCGGCGCCGGCCGGGCCGGACGACCGCGGCCTCGTGCATGACTGGCCGGCGCCGTCGATGGGAGTCGATAAACACAAGGGCTATGCATTCCAGTGGTATGGCCTGGCGTTGATGGCTTTACTCTTTTTTGTCGTAACAGGATTCAAACGTGGAAAAGCAACAAGTTAATACCGACAGCGCGCGCCAGCGCGCCAGGGGGCGCTGGAAATTGCTGGCAGTGCTGGCCGTATGCGCGGCGCCGATGATCGCCTCGTATTTCACGTATTACGTGATCAAGCCGGAAGGGCGCACCAACTATGGCGCGCTGCTGGACCCGCGCCAGTACCCGATCCCCGCCATGGCCAGTACGCAGCTCGATGGCCAGCCCGGCAAGCTCGAAGATTACAAGGGCAAATGGATCATGCTGAAAGTTGGGCCGTCCGAATGCGGGCAGGCTTGCCAGGACCAGCTGTTTGCCATGCGCCAGCTGCGCACCATGCAGGGCAAGGAAGCCAGCCGCATCGAACGCGTGTGGCTGATCACCGATAACGAACCGTTGGAGACCATGCTGTTGCGGGTCAATGATGGCACCCGCATGCTGCGCGCGCCGCAGGACACCGTGCGCCGGTGGCTGCCGGTGGAGCAGGGCGCCCAGGTCTCCGACCATATTTACCTGATCGACCCGCTGGGCAACCTGATGATGCGTTTCCCGAAAGACGCCGACCCGACCAGGGTCAAGAAAGACCTGGCCAAGGTGTTGAAGGCATCGGCCATCGGCTGAGGATACCGCCATGCACGTGACTTCCCTTGCGCAAATGCTCATCACGGGCCTGCTGGTGGCGCTGCTGCCGGCCGCCATGGTGTGGATGTCGTCCGATGAAAACAAGTACCGCAAGCTGGTGTGGACTTGCGTGTTCCTCACGTTCGACCTGATCGTGTTCGGCGCCTATACGCGCCTGACCGATTCCGGCCTGGGTTGTCCGGACTGGCCGGGCTGCTATGGCCTGGCCAATCCCTTCCTTGCGCATGCGGAAATCGCGGCGGCCGAAGCGCTGCAGCCGACCGGCCCGGTGACGGTGTTCAAGGCCTGGGTGGAAATGATCCACCGCTACCTGGCCATGGGCATCGGCGTGCTGATCGTGGCCATGATGGCGACCGCCTGGGTGCAGTGGAAAAAACACCGCCGCCCCGGTTTCGAGCCGGCCATGCCGACCTTCCTGTTCTTCTTCATCTGCCTGCAAGGGGCCTTTGGCGCGTGGACCGTGACGATGAAATTGCAGCCGGTGATCGTGACCGGCCACCTGTTGCTGGGCATGGGCCTGCTGGCCTTGCTGGCCTGGTTCGGCAGCCGCCAGAACGCCATGCACGATGCGCTGGCCGGCAAGAAAGTGCGTCCCGCCGCGCCGCCGCCGGTGCTGCGCGCGATCCGCTGGCTGGCCGTGCTGTCGGCCGTGGTGGTGGTGGCGCAACTGGCGCTGGGCGCCTGGGTCAGCACCAACTACGCCACGCTGGCGTGCACGGAATTCCCCAAGTGCGGGGGCAAATGGGTGCCGGACATGGATTTCGAGCACGGCTTCCATTTGTGGCGCGAACTGGGCAAGACCGCCGCCGGCCATTATTTGCCGTTCGAGGCGCTGACCGCCGTGCACTGGGTGCACCGCAATTTCGCGCTGGTGGTGGCGGCGGTGGCCGGCTATACCGCCTATCGCGCCTGGCACATCAGCGGCATGACCCGGCTGGCGCGCGGCATCGCCATCGTGCTGGGCGCGCAGGCCGTGACGGGCGTGGCCACCATCTACCTGAATTTCCCGCTGGCGATCGCGGTGCTGCATAACGGCGGCGCGGCGCTGCTGGTCCTGATGCTGGCCATGTTAAACTACCGGGCTAAGCATCAATTCGACACGGCCCTGCACAGCGCAAGCAGCATGTTGCGCGCAGCGGCGCCTTCCAGGCACCAGCAATGACGACCCAGACCATTCCGCAGAAACCGAGCATGTCCCGCATTTCCCAATACCTGGCGCTGACCAAGCCGCGCGTCACGCAACTGGCGGTGTTTTGCGCAGTGATCGGCATGTTCCTTGCCACCGACGAGTTGCCAAGCTGGAAAGTCGTGATTGCCGCCACGTTCGGCATCTGGCTGCTGGCCGGTGCTGCGTTCGCGGTCAATTGCCTGGTCGAGCGCGAAATCGATGCGCGCATGGCGCGCACCGCACGCCGGCCGATGGCGCAGGGGGAAATTTCGCCGGCTGAAACCATGGTGTTTTCCGCGGTGATCGGCGGCGCCGGCATGTGGATCCTGTATGCGCTGGTCAACCCGCTGACCATGTGGCTGACCTTCGTCACGTTTGTCGGCTATGCCGTGATCTACACCATGATCCTGAAGCCGGCCACGCCGCAAAACATCGTCATCGGCGGCCTGTCGGGCGCCATGCCGCCCGCGCTGGGCTGGGCCGCGGTCGCCAATGAAGTGCCGATGCAGGCCTGGCTGCTGGTAATGATCATTTTCGTCTGGACCCCGCCGCATTTCTGGGCGCTGGCCATGTACCGCCGCGACGATTACGCGAAATCGGGCTTGCCGATGCTGCCGGTCACGCACGGCATGCAATTCACGGGTTTCCACGTGTGGCTGTATTCGATCGCGCTGGCCGCGACCACGTTGCTGCCGTTCGCCGTCAAGATGAGCGGCCTGATTTACCTGGCCAGCACCATCGTGCTGAACGCGGTATTCCTGTGGCACGGCTGGCGCATTTACCGTCATTACACGGACCTGGTGGCGCGCAAGGCGTTCGCGTGGTCGATCATTTACCTGTCCCTGCTGTTCGCCGCGCTGCTGGTGGACCATTACATCAAGATTTGAC
>CBIHOX010000268.1:0-4057 GCA_966211685.1 uncultured Pseudoduganella sp. | reverse complement strand
ACGCCGGCCGGCAGCGGCAGCCCGGATACCGACTGGAAGTAGGCGATGCAGGCATCGCGCCACAGTTGCGCATCGTCGAGCTGGCGCTGCAGCCGCATCGCGGTGTCCTTGTGGCGGCGCGCATCGATGGACGGCGCCAGCGCCGCCCATTGCGCCTGCATCGTCCGCACCGCGTCCACCCCGCGGTCGTACCGGCCGATGAGTTCCTCCCACAGCGTGCGGCCGGACCCCATCCGGTAATCCCATGGCACGTGATGGAACCACAGCAGGTATTTTTCCGGCGTCGTGCGCGGATCGGCCAGCAGCGCGGCCAGCGCCGGCGCGTACTGGGCAATGGCATTGCTGCCGCTGGCGGTGCGGTCGAAGCCGATGCCGTCGCGCGCCGCGCGGTGGTAATACACGGGATTCCAGTCCGGCCGCCCCAGGTTGTCCACCCATGGGGCGGGGCCGTGATGGTGACCGGTGCCCATTATATGGTGCAGGCCCAGCGGCGTCATGTAGTCGACCACGGTTTCGCGCGATCCCATCATGATACCAGTAACGGCGGCGCGCACCCTGGTGTCGCGGCTGAAGGTTTGCGCCGCCCATTCATCGGCGATGGCGCGTGCGTCGGCCCGGGGATCCCACGCCATGCGGCCGAACGCATACCAGTTGGCCTGGTCGAAGTGCGAACCGCTCCAGTTGCGGTCGGTGCCGATGTTGGCCACGCCCGCCATCCCGCTCAGGGGCCCGGGCGCCTGTTCCAGCACGTCGGCCACGGTGTGCGGGTGGCCGGCGCGGCGGGTATCGCTGGCCAGGGTTTCCTGGAACAGCGGGCCGAGATAGGCGAGATCGTTGGAAAAGCCCAGGTACTCCTTGGTGATCTGGAATTCCATCATCAGCGGCGTTGCCGGCATGGCGCCGAACAGCGGGTGGAACGGTTCGCGCGGCTGGAAGTCGATCGCGCCATTCTTGACCTGGACCAGCACGTTGGGAGCGAACTTGCCGTCGAGCGGCGTGAATTCGTCATAGGCCTGTTTGGCGCGGTCATCGGTCCTGGCGCCGCCCGGCGCATAGACGAAAGCGCGCCACATGACGTTGCCATGGTGCGGCGCCAGCGCTTCGGCCAGCATGTTGGCGCCGTCGGCGTGCGTGCGCCGGTAATCCTGCGGCCCCGGCTGGCCCTCGGAATTGGCCTTGACCAGGAAGCCGCCAAAGTCGGGAATGGCCTGGTAGATTTCATCGGCCTTGCGCCGCCACCAAGCGCGCACGGCTGGATCGAGCGGATCGGCGGTGGCGGTTTCCTTCAATTCCAGCGGCGTGGAAAAACGCACGGACAGGTAGACCTTGATGCCGTACGGGCGGAACACGGCGGCCAGCGCGGCGGCTTTGGCAAGGAACGCCGGCGTCAGCATTTCCGCCCTGGCGTTGACGTTGTTGAGCACTGCGCCATTGATGCCCAGCGATGCATTGGCGCGCGCGTAATCGGCGTAGCGGGCGTCGACGACGCCGGGCAGCGCCCACCAGTCCCAGATCGACTGGCCCGCATAGCCGCGCTCGACGTGGCGGTCCGGGTTGTCCCAGTGGTTCAGGACACGCAATTTCAGGCGCGGCGCGCTGGCCGATTCCATGGCGGCGCCGCTGCCGGCGGCGCGCAGCCACGCGAAGCTGCCGTACAGCAGGCCGGTATCGGTATTGGCGGCGATCAGGAAGACAGCGTGGCCCTGCAGGCGGGCGCGGCGCAAGACGTAGCCTTCCGGGCCGGCCCCGGCCAGCGCGCCGGCCAGCGCCGGTGCGTTGCGCACGGGGGCAGGCAAGTCCTGCGCGCGGGCCAGTACAACGGCGCCGTCGCGCACCGTGCCGCCCGTGGCGGGCGCCCTGCCAAGCAATCCGCCCAGGCCGCGCCGCAGCTCCGCCAGCGCCGCGTCGGTGGTGGGAGAGGGCGGCGCCAGCCGCACGAGCGCGCGCGCCTGCGCCTGCAGCCGGGCGCGCGCGGCGCCTTGCAGCGGCGCATAGCGCAGCCACAAGGCATAGCCGTCTTCGTCGGCCGGTGGCGTTGCCGCGGGCGCAGCCACCGCCGCCCCTTGCAATGACAGCAGCAGCGCCAGCGACAGCGCGAAGCAGGCAACGGCGGCGCGCATCGTGCAAGGCGGGATTATGTTTTTTACGATGCGTTTGGTTATTTTCATTACGGCCCTTTCCACCTGCCCTGAATGAGTTGACTGGATTCTACAAATCCTTCACACTCGAAAATGTTAGCGCTATTCATTTTATGGTTTGAAAATGGTTGATGCAACAAATACAGATGTTACTAACACCGCATCACGGTGTCCGTGCCCGGCCTGGCCCGCGGCTGATGTACAACCTGTACAACCTGTACAACCTGAAGAAACCGAGTTTTGCAAAGGATTGAAGATGACAATGGAATTGAATGCGGCGTCGTGCTTGCCGTCCGACCTGGAACGCGCGCTGCTGGTCGGCCGCGTGTGGCGTGACAACGTGGGCCCGTGCGTGGTGGTGGTGCGCGGCGGCCAGGTGACCGATATCACGGCGCACTGCGCCACCGTGTCGGACTTGCTGGAACGCGACGACTTGCTGGCATTCGTGCGCGGCGTGCAGGGCGAAGCGCTGGGCGCGGCGAGTGCGCTGGTGGAAACCGCCTTGCAGCCGCAGGCCGCCGGCGCCGCGCCGCGCCTGCTGGCGCCGTGCGACGTACAGGCCATCAAGGCGTGCGGCGTGACGTTCGCCGTCAGCCTGCTGGAACGCGTAATCGAGGAACAGGCCGGCGGCAACGCCGCGCGCGCCGATGAACTGCGCCAAAGCCTGCTCAAGGACATCGGCAGCGACCTGTCGGCCATCAAGCCCGGCTCGCCCGAAGCCGAAGCGCTGAAGCAGCAATTCATCGCGCGCGGCGCGTGGTCGCAATACATGGAAGTGGGCATCGGCCCATATGCCGAAGTGTTTTCCAAGTCGCAGCCGATGTCGGCGGTCGGCCTGGGCGCGGACGTCGGCCTGCACCCGGAATCGCACTGGAACAATCCGGAACCGGAAATCGTGCTGGCCGTGACCAGCCGCGCGCAGGCGGTCGGCGCCACGCTTGGCAACGACGTCAACCTGCGCGACATCGAAGGCCGCAGCGCGCTGTTGCTGGGCAAGGCCAAGGACAACAACGGTTCCTGCGCGCTGGGCCCGTTCATCCGCCTGTTCGACGAGCATTTCACGATCGATACCGTGCGCCAGGCTGAAGTGCGCCTGCGCATCGAGGGCGCGGAAGACGGCTTCGTGCTGGACGGCGAATCGCGCATGCGCGAAATCAGCCGCGATCCGCTGGACCTGGTGGCGCAAACCTGCGGGCCGCACCACCAGTATCCGGACGGTTTCATGCTGTTCCTGGGCACCATGTTCTCGCCGATCAAGGACCGCGGCGCCAAGGGCGCGGGCTTCACCCACAAGCTGGGCGACCGTGTCACCATCAGCAGCAGCGCGCTGGGCGCGCTGTTCAACCACGTCCAGCGCAGCGACGCGATCGCGCCATGGACCTTCGGCGTGCGTGCGCTGTATGCCAACCTGGCGCAGCGCGGCCTGCTGAAAGGCGCGCAATGACGGCCGTGACCAGCACCAATAACGTGGCCGGTGCGGCCAAGCGGCAGCCGATGCAATACGCAACGTATCCTAGCCTGGCCGGCCAGCGCGTCCTGATCACGGGCGGCGGCACCGGCATCGGCGCCACCCTGGTGGAAGCGTTCGCGCGCCAGGGCGCCAAGGTGGCGTTCATCGACATCGCGGTGGACGCGTCGCAGTCGCTCGAAGCGGCGCTGGCGGCGCGGGTCGGCCAGGACGGGATCGCCCACGCGCCCCGTTTCTACCGCTGCGACCTGACCGACCTCGATGCGCTGGCTTCCACGCTGGCCAGCATCGAACAGGACATCGGCGCGGTGCAGGTGCTGCTCAACAACGCGGCCAACGACAAGCGCCACACGGTCGAGGAAGTCACGCACCAGTACTGGGACGACAGCCTGGCCGTCAACCTGCGCCACCAGTTCTTTTGCGCGCAGGCCGTGGCGCCCGGCATGAAGGC
>CBIHOX010000267.1:0-4072 GCA_966211685.1 uncultured Pseudoduganella sp. | reverse complement strand
GCATTTGCGCCACGACTTCGCGGTAGCGGTCCATGCGCTGCATCTGGTAGAACGGCCCTTCGTCGTGATCCAGGCCCAGCCATTTCATGCCGTCCAGGATGGCTTGCACGGCTTCCGGCGTCGAGCGCTCCAGGTCCGTGTCTTCGATACGCAGCACGAAGGTGCCGCCGAAATGGCGTGCATACGCCCACGAGTACAGGGCGGTGCGGGCGCCGCCGAGGTGGAGGAAACCGGTCGGGCTGGGGGCGAAGCGGGTGCGGACGGGAGTGGCGGTGGTCATGGGGTTGTTCTGTGCAATGAAATAAAGGCGTTATTTTAGGCGATGTCACCCGGCGCGGGAAATGCGCCGGGATGCCGCGCCGCACCAGCCCGTTCAGTGCAAGTGGTCCAGCATGTACTCAGCCGAGCGCAAGTCATCCCGGGCCTGGCGCGTGTTGCGGTCGAGATCACGCAATTCCTGGCGCAACTGGTGGCGGCGCTCATCGAACTCCTTGCGGATGCGCTTGCGGTCGTCTTCCTTGTCGGCCGCCTTCAGTTGCTTGTCTTCGTCGCGGTCCGCATCGCGCAGGCGGCGCTGGGCCCGTTCGGCACGCCCGCCCAGGTCGCTGATCCGGTTGCGCAAGTCATAAACCGCGCGGGCCGCCTGGTGCCGGCGGCGGAATTCCACGTCGACCATCGGCGAACACACGCCGCTGTAACTGCCGCCGCTCAGGCCCAGCGGGACCGCGTTGTCCAGCCGGCAGTATTGTTGCAAGCCCTGCCCGCGTCCCGCCAGGTATTGCTCGGTATCGGCGCGCACCCCGGCCTTGGCGCAATCGCCGACGCGCTCATCGAGCACCGCCATGGTCGCCCCTTTCAGCCCGTCGCGCAGCCCGACATCGCGCCAGTTGGCGCTCTTGCACTCGTTCGGCGTCATGGTTTCGCAACCGGACACCGCAACCGCCAGCAACAACACGGCGCACCAGCGGGAATGGCCCAGGTTCATGGTATCTCCAAGGAAATGTGATGCCCCAGCTTGCCATTGCCCGCCGCACCGGGCAATGGCAACGCGGCGCGCGGGCCTTCGGATGGCCACAAATACAACAGCATGGCGCTCGCCGTGCAATGGCGACGGGGCGCGCCGCCGCTGCGATGCGCGGCCACGCCGGCGCGAAGGCCGATCGCGGCATGCAGCCAGGCCGCGATAAACCGGCCGCCCTTGACCAAGCGCGGCCAGCGAAGCGCCAGCGCCGACGCATCGCCGCCTCACCTGGAAAGGTCCGGCGCACCACGGCATCACCCCGGCGGTGCCGGAGGCGGCCGGCTTATTTGACGGTGATATTGATGGACTTGCTGAGCGGCGCGCCATACGACTGGTGCGCGCCATTGGCGAACTGCATGGTCAGCTTGTACTGGCCAGGCGGCAGCTTGAGTTCGGCTTCGGTCTGGCCTTTGCCGAAGTGCATGTGCTTTTCATCGAACGGGATCGATTCGCCGGCCTTCAGGCTGTCGCCATTGATGATCAGGTGGTGGTGGCCGGTGTTGGCCGTCATGTCGCCGGCCGGCTTGACGTCCATGCCGGCCACGTTGAATTTCACCTTGAACGGGCTGGTCACGGTGGCGCCATCGGCCGGTTCGGCAAACGAGACCGATTGGGCGGCCACGCCGCCCGCCGCCAGCGCCATTGCCGACGCCAGTGCGGCGGCCATCAGGGGGTGTTTCATGCTGTTCTCCTTTAACGTTAGCAAAACAGCATTATGCACCCGATCAATCGTTTTTAATCACGATCGAAGGGAACTTGCTGGTCATGTCCTTGGCCTTTTCCGCCACCCGCACCGCCACCTTGCGCGCGATTTCCTTGTAAATCGCGGCCGTGGCGCCATCCGGGTCAGCCACCACGGTGGGCTTGCCGGAATCGGCCTGTTCGCGGATGGCCAGCTGCAGCGGCAACGCGCCCAGGTAATCGACGCCGAAGTCGGCACACATTTTCGCGCCGCCCCCCTGGCCAAAGATATGTTCGTGATGGCCGCAATTGCTGCAAATGTGCAGGCTCATGTTTTCCACCACGCCCAGGATCGGGATGCCGACCTTTTCAAACATTTTCAGGCCCTTGCGCGCATCCAGCAACGCGATATCCTGCGGCGTGGTAACGATCACCGCGCCCGTCACCGGCACTTTTTGCGACAGGGTCAGCTGGATATCGCCAGTGCCGGGCGGCATGTCGACGACCAGGTAATCGAGGTCGCGCCAGTTGGTCTGTTCCAGCAATTGCTGCAATGCCTGCGTGACCATCGGGCCGCGCCACACCATGGGTTCGTCTGGATCGATCAGGAAGCCGATCGACGACACTTGCACGCCATGGTTTTCCAGCGGCTCCATGGTCTTGCCGTCCTTGGTCTCGGGGCGGCCGGACACGCCCAGCATCATCGGCTGCGACGGGCCGTAAATATCGGCATCCAGGATGCCGACCGCGGCGCCTTCGGCCGCCAGGGCCAGCGCCAGGTTCACCGCCGTGGTGGATTTGCCGACGCCGCCCTTGCCTGACGCCACCGCGATGATGTTTTTCACGTTCGGCATGAGTTTCAGGCCGCGCTGCACCGTGTGCGAAATAATCTTGCTCGACACGTTGACGGACACCTTGCCGACGCCGGGCAGCGCCTGCACAGCGCCGGCCGCCAGCGCGCGGATCGCGTCGAACTGGCTTTTTGCCGGGTAGCCCAGCTCGATATCGAAAGACACGTCGGCGCCATCGACCTTCAGGTTGCGCACGGCTTTCGATGCGCAAAAGTCCTTGCCGGTATTCGGGTCCATCACCTGGGACAGGGCTGCCTTGACGTCTTCAGTTGTAATGCTCATAAGTTCTCCGGAGTTGATGCGGAAGTCTAGCGCAAAACCGCCGCGCCATGTCCCCGCCGGCATCCCCGGTAATACCTACCGTAACGGCGGCGGCGTGCGCATCTGGCGCCAGCGCTGGTAAAATGGCCGTTTTTCCACCAATAAAGCGCATTACTATGACCCGCAAGCTGTTCGTCACTACTGCCCTGCCTTACGCAAACGCCGCCTTCCACATCGGCCACATGATGGAATATATCCAGGCCGACATCTGGGTCCGTTTCCAGCGAATGCAGCGCGAAGGCGATGGCTTGCGCGAAGTGCATTTCGTGGGCGCCGACGATACGCACGGCACGCCGATCATGATCGCGGCGGAAAAAGAAGGCATCACGCCGCAGGAATTCGTGGCGAAGATCGCCGCCGGCCGCGCGCAATACCTCGACGGTTTCCATATTGCCTTCGATAACTGGTACTCCACGGATTCGCCGGAAAATGTGGAGTTGTCGCAAGGCATCTACCGCAAGTTGCGCGACGCCGGCTTGATCCAGACCAAGACCGTGGACCGTTTCTATGACCCGGTCAAGGGCATGTTCCTGGCCGACCGCAACATCAAGGGCGAATGCCCGAAGTGCGGCGCCAAGGACCAGTACGGCGACAATTGCGAAGTGTGCGGCGCGGCATACCAGCCGACCGAACTGGTGAACCCGTTCTCCGTGTTCACCAACGCCACGCCGGTGCTCAAGCCGTCCGAACAGTATTTCTTCAAGCTGTCCGACCCGCGCTGCTACACCTTCCTGCGCGACTGGCTGAACACGCCGGGCCGCCTGCAGCCGGAAATGGTCAACAAAGTGTCGGAATGGCTGGGCGAAGCCGGTGAAAAGCTGGCCGACTGGGATATTTCCCGCGATGCGCCCTACTTCGGCATCCCGATTCCCGATGCGCCGGGCAAGTATTTCTATGTGTGGCTGGACGCGCCGGTCGGCTACCTGGCCAGCCTGAAGAACTATTGCGGCAAGCAGGGCATCGACTACGAGGCGCTGCTGGCCGATCCCGGCACGGAACAGATCCACTTCATCGGCAAGGACATCGTTTCGTTCCATCTGCTGTTCTGGCCCGCCATGCTGCAATTCGCCGGCCACCCGACCATCGACCGCATGAAGGTCGCGGTGCATGGCCACCTGACCGTCAACAATGAAAAAATGTCGAAGTCGCGCGGCACCGGCATTTCGCCGCTGCGCTACCTGAACCTGGGCATGAACCC
>CBIHOX010000266.1:0-4199 GCA_966211685.1 uncultured Pseudoduganella sp. | reverse complement strand
CGGAAGTGAATATCGGCCTGTTCCCGGACGTGGGCGGCAGCCATTTCCTGTCGCACGCGCCGGGCCGGCTGGGACGCTACCTCGGCGTGACTGGCATGACGGTGGGCGCGGCCGATGCGCTGTATGTCGGGCTGGCCGACCATTTCGTGCCGGTTGCGCAATTGGCGGCGCTGGCCACCCTGATGGCCGACACGCCGGGCGCGCAATTGGCGCAAGCCATCGCGGACTTCGCCGCGCCGTTCCGCGCCCAGGCCGGCGTGGCGGTGATGGAAACCGAACGCCCCGCCATCGAGCGCCACTTCGCGCCCGATACCGTGCCGGGCATGCTGGCGTCGCTGGCGGCCGATGCCGGGGAATTCGCGCAAAAGACGCTGGCCATCATGCGCGGCCGCTCGCCGCTGATGATGTGCGTGACCCTGTCGCTGCTGGACCGCGGCGCCGCGCTGGACGTGGCCGATTGCCTGCGCATGGAGCGCAACGTGGTGCGGCGCAATTTCGAACACGGCGAAGTGCTGGAAGGCGTGCGCGCGCTGGTGGTCGACAAGGACAATGCGCCGCGCTGGTCGCCGGCGTTGCTGGACGATGTGACGCCCGCCATGGTCGAGCGCTTCTTCGAGCCGGCCTGGCCGGCGTGGGCGCATCCGCTGCGCCACCTGGCTTGACAACCGGGGCCTGCCACGCGGCAGGCCTTTTGCTCAGGACTGTTCGCGATGCCGCAGGATCACGCGTTCCGACTGGTGGAAATGCCGCGCCAGCCGTTCCGCCATGTACACCGAACGGTGCTGGCCGCCGGTGCAGCCGATCGCCACCGTCAGGTAGCTGCGGTTGTCGCCCTTGAACGACGGCAGCCACTTGCTGATGAAATCGCGGATATCCTTGAACATTTCCTCGGCGCTCGGTTGCGCATCGAGGAAGGCGATCACCGGGGCGTCGCGGCCCGTCAGCGGGCGCAGCGCAAGGTCGTAGTACGGATTCGGGATGGCCCGCACGTCGAACACGAAATCCGCATCGAGCGGCACGCCGAGCTTGAAGGCGAACGATTCAAAGAATACGGTCAGCGGCGCGTTTTCACTTTGCACCAGGTCCTTGACCCAGGCGCGCAATTTATTGGCGCTCAACTCCGACGTATCGATCACGTGTCCCAGCTGTTCGATGGCCGACAGCCGTTCGCGTTCTTCCAGGATGCATTCGATCAGCGTGCGGCGCGCGGCCGGGTTGTGGCCCGGCTTCAATTCGTGCGACAGCGGGTGGCTGCGGCGCGTTTCCGAAAAGCGCGCGACCAGGGAGTGGGTATTCGCGGTCAGGAACATGATTTTCACGTCATGTCCCTGCACGCGCAGATCGCTCACGACGCCGGGCAAGCTGGCCAGCGATTGCGAGCTGCGTGCATCGACCGCCACGGCCAGCGCTTGCGTGCCTTCATCGGTCAACTGGGTGACCAGCTGGGCCAGCAAGCCGGGTGGCAGGTTATCGACGCAGTAAAAGCCCGTGTCCTCGAGGACGTTCAGGGCAACGGATTTTCCAGAGCCGGATATACCGGTAATGAGCACGATTCGCATAGGTATTGATAATACCTCAATGCATACCGATAGTGCTTGGGGATGCGATACCGATGCGCTATGGGAAGGGGTTAATCGCCTGACATTGCCTGGTGTAGCAGGGAATTCACGGAGCAGGGCTCCGTGCCTGTGGAACGGTGTGCCCTTGCAAGGGCACACTCCCACTGCAGGCCACTTAATCGCCTGACATTGCCTGTCGCTGCCGCTCCATGAATTCCTGCAAGGTATCGATACCGCGCAATTGCAGGATCGTGTTGCGCACAGCGGCTTCCAGCAGGACCGCGATGTTGCGGCCGGCCGCCACCGGGATCACGACTTTGCGGATCGGCAAGCCCAGCACATCTTCGGTCGGGAACTGGAACGGCAAGCGTTCGACTTCCTCTTCCAGCGCCGAGCGGCGCACCAGGTGGACGATCAGTTTCAGCCGCATCTTGCGGCGCACCGCGGTTTCGCCAAAGATGGCCTTAATGTCCAGCAAGCCCAGGCCGCGCACTTCCAGCAGGTTTTGCAGCAGGGCGGGGCAGCGGCCTTCGATCATGTTGGGCGCGATGCGGGCGAATTCCACGGCGTCGTCGGCCACCAGCCCATGGCTGCGGGAAATCAGTTCCAGGCCCAATTCCGACTTGCCCAGGCCCGAATCGCCGGTAATGAGCACACCCACGCCCAGCACGTCCATGAACACGCCGTGCATGATGATGCGCTGCGCGAGTTTTTTCGACAGGTAGACGCGCAGGAAGTCGATTACCTGGGCGGCCGGCAGCGGCGTGGAAAACAGCGGGATGTTTTTCTCGTCGCAAATGGCGAGGATGTCGGGCGGGGTTTCCAGGCCCTGCGCAATGATCAGCGCCGGCGGGCCGCCGGCAATCAATTCACCGATCACGTGGGCGCGCGTGAGCGACTTCAGGCGCTGGTAATAATTGATTTCCTGGTGGCCGAACACCTGGATACGGCCGGGGTGGATCGTGTTGAGGTGGCCGACCTGGTCGGCCGCCGACGCGACGTCGCCGGAGATCAGGCGTTCGCCGCCGGGAAACCCGGCAAACCACCCCAGCTGCAAACTTTCACGATTATCGTCATACAGGCGTTGGATCGTCAGTGGCGTTTGCAGCATGGTCGTTCAATTCAGGATGGCAACGCTGACAGTTTAACCTGCTGCCTGCAGACTTGGTTGCCAATTCACGATCCGCGTATACACCGATTGCGGGTCGGGATCGGTGGCCAGCGCCGTGCGGAACGCATCATCGGAAAACATTTCCGCGATTTCCGACAGGATTTCCAGATGTTGCTGTGTCACATGATCTGGAATCAGCAGGAAAAACAGCAGGCTGACCGGCTTGCCGTCAGGCGACTCGAATGGAATGGGCTCGGCCAGCCGGACAAATGCCGCCAGCGGCGACTTCAAGCTCTTCATTCCTTTGATGCGCCCGTGTGGAACCGCCACGCCATGGCCCAACCCCGTCGACCCCAGGCGCTCGCGCGCGAACAGGTTATCGGAGACGGTCGAGCGGGCAATGCCGCAATTGTTTTCAAAGATCAGGCCGGCTTGCTCGAAAGCACGTTTCTTGCTGGACACTTCTAAATCCAGTTGAACGTTTTCGAGTGAAAGGATTTTGCTCAGGTTGTTCATAACGCGACGTGGAATGGTGCGGCGCACAAAGGTGGCTAGCGAGCAGAATTATAGGCTTGTTTTTTCGCCGTGTAACATGAATTCGCTATCGCCGCAGCTTGGCCGCAGTCCGCCAGGGGCAGGCCGTAGCCTTGTTAAAAATGCAAACTGGCACTGATGAGCACGCCGCACGCAGTTTTCCAGGTAAACGCCAGATATTTACCTGAGAGAATGCGGTTTCGCCAACTTTTCAACGTCTATTTGAGTTAACGGCAGCAGCTTTGAAAACTGCAATAGTTCTTGACTCATTGTAAGACAATTTTGAGGCAGGTGATACACGGCTGAATTTGCTTACGCCAAAAACTGACACATTCCCGATGGGATGGTGCCAGTATGGCATGCAATGATGAAGCAGATATGGAGGCGGCAGTAGTGTGCCGCAAGAGGCAGGCGGACGCCTGCCCGGCAGGAATCAGGACAAGTTCTTAGCGGCCCCGTGCGTACTTGGCCCAGAAACCGCGCGGTTCCTTGTCGGGCTCATCGCTTGGTGCGGGTAGCTCGCTTTGCTGCAATTGTTGAACCTTAGTTTCCAGCATTTTAATCAACTGGTCTTTATCGTCGAGCCGGGCCCGCATTTCATTGGTGACCTGATCTTTTACTTTGCGCAATTCCGCTTCCAGCGCAATGATGCGTTCCAGCGAATGAATCCTTTCCTCCATGATACGGAACAGGCTGTCGTCCTTTGGTAAATCCTGGAAAGTCGACACGCTCTGGTTTTCCAGATTAACGGGCGCCGGGATCAGGGGGGCGCCATGCGCATCGTTATTTGTTCCGTGCAGGAATAATTGCCCGTACACGCGGATCAATTCCGCCGTGTCCAGCACGGATTCCCCATTGGGCGAGACGGCCTTGTGCAGGCGCCCACGGTCGATATCGCGGTACAGCGTTGCCCGGCCGCGCCGTACCATGCGGGCAGCTTCAGAAATGGAAACCAGCATCAGAAACCCTGTCGAAAGAAATGGCTGCGATGAAAA
>CBIHOX010000265.1:0-4244 GCA_966211685.1 uncultured Pseudoduganella sp. | reverse complement strand
TCGCCCTGCACCAGGCCCATGGTGCCGGCATAGCTGTACGGCAGGATGGCTTCCGGCGCGCGCGCGGCGATCGGCTTGAGTTTCGCGGCGATCGTGTCCAGCGCTTCGTCCCAGCTGATGCGCTCGAACTTGCCCTCGCCTTTCCTGCCGACGCGGCGCAGCGGATACAGCAGGCGGTCCGGATGGTAGGTGCGCTCGGCATAGCGGGCCACCTTGGTGCACAGCACCCCGGCGGTGGGCGGATGATCGGGGTCGCCTTTGACTTCCGTGGCGACGCCGTTTTCAACGGTGACGATCAGCGCGCACGTATCGGGACAATCGTGCGGGCACGCCGCGCGAACATGGGTAGTAGTCATGGAATTGCCTGGAAATGCATGGATGAAAACCCCATCGTACCCCATTTCCTGGCCGCACTCAGGCTGCCCTTCCGGGCCCGGCAAGGCTACAATGCAAGGATAGCAATCGGCTGGCCGGGGATCCCGCCGCCGCTTCGACCGAATTGCGGAGACTTCGATGAAACTGGTAGAACCCATCATTGCATTTCAATCCGAACTGCAACAAATCCGGCGCGACATCCACGCGCATCCTGAACTTTGCTATGAAGAGCAGCGCACTTCCGACGTAGTGGCAGCCAAGCTGACCGAATGGGGCATTCCCATCCTGCGCGGCATGGGCGGCACCGGCGTGGTCGGCATCATCAAGAATGGCGCGTCGGAGCGCGCCATCGGCCTGCGCGCCGACATGGATGCGCTGCCGATGCAGGAAATTAACACCTTCGCGCACGCCTCGCGCCATCCGGGCAAGATGCACGCCTGCGGCCACGATGGCCACACGGCCATGCTGCTGGGCGCCGCGCATTACCTGTCGCGGCACCGCCATTTCGACGGCACCGTGTACCTGGTGTTCCAGCCGGCCGAGGAAGGCGGCGCCGGCGCGCGCGCCATGATCAACGACGGCCTGTTCGAGCGCTGCCCGATGGAAGCGATCTACGGCATGCACAACTGGCCGGGCCTGGCCGCCGGCACGCTGTGCGTGACGGAAGGGCCGATGATGGCGTCCAGTAACGAATTCCACGTGACGGTGCGCGGCAAGGGCGCCCACGCGGCGCAGCCGCACAATGGCATCGATCCCGTCATGATTGCCGTGCAAATCGCGCAAGCCTGGCAAACCATCATCACCCGCAACAAAAGCCCGCTCGACACGGCGGTGCTGTCGATCACGCAAATCCACGCCGGCAGCGCCACCAACGTGATTCCCGACGACGCCAAGCTGGTGGGCACGGTGCGCACCTTCACCACCGAAGTGCTGGACTTGATCGAAAGCCGCATGCGGGCGCTGGCCGAGGGCATCGCCGCCGGCTTTGGCGCGGAAGTCGATTTCACGTTCCGCCGCAACTACCCGCCGCTGATCAACCACGCCAGGGAGACGCGCTTCGCGGTCGAGGTCATGAAATCATTGGTGGGCGAGGATCGCGTCAACGACAAGGTCGAACCGACGATGGGCGCCGAGGATTTCGCGTTCTTCCTGCAGGAAAAGCCGGGCTGCTACATCTTCATCGGCAATGGCGACGGCGCGCACCGCGACGGCGGCCATGGAATGGGGCCGTGCGTGCTGCATAACGGCAGCTATGACTTCAACGATCAACTGCTGCCGATCGGCGCGAGTTTCTGGGTCAAGCTGGTGGAAGCGGCGCTGCCCGCCGCGTGATGGCGGGCATGCCGATGATGTGCTATGCGCATGGCATGCACTGAAGGCGCTCCGGCAGGGGCGCCTTCCTTACGATGAGCAGCGGTCACGGCAACCGGTCAGGGCCGCTGCCCACGCGCTGGCCGGTATTCAATTGTTCGAGCGCCAGCAGCGCCGCCGAATGGTCGGCATGCGGGTATACCTCGACGATGGATTCATAGCGCTGCGTCACCAGGTCCGTCACCGGCAATTCCACGCCCGCGTCGGCGGCCGCCGCCAGGATATTGTGCTGGTCTTTCAGCTGGGTCTTGACCTGGCCGCCCGGCATGAAGTTACGCTCCAGCATGCGCTGGCCATGCACTTCCAGCACGCGGCTTTCCGCGAAGCCGCCGCGGATCGCCTCGCGCACGGCGGCAGGGTCGGCGCCCGCCGCCTGCGCCAGCAGCAGGGCTTCGGCCACGATATTGATGGTGCCGCCCACGATCAACTGGTTGCACAGCTTGGATACCTGTCCCGCGCCGGCCGGCCCCACGCGCGTGGAGCGGCCCATGGCGGCGAACACCGGCTGCGCCTGCGCGTAATCGTCCTCACTGCCGCCGGCCATGATGGCCAGCGTGCCGGCTTGCGCGCCGCCCACACCGCCCGACACGGGCGCGTCGATGAAGCGGCAGCCCGCCGCGGCCAGCGTGCGGTGGAAAGCCTGCGCTTCCGACTGGCGGGTGGAACTCATGTCGATCCACAGCGCATTGGCGCGCAGCGACGGCAGCGCGGCGTCGATCACCAGGCCCACCACCGGCCCCGCCTCCAGCATGGAAATCACGATATCGGCCGACGAAACCGCGTCGCCCAGTTCCGCCACCGGCATGGCCCCGAATTCGGCCAGCGGTTCGGCCTTGCTGGCCGTACGGTTCCATGCGGTGACGGCGTAACCGGCGTTGAGCAGCCGCCGCACCATGGGTTCCCCCATCAAGCCGATGCCGAGGAAGGTGATTTGCATATGAAACTCCAAGCAGGATTAGATTCGATACAATCATCTTAGCCTCTCCGGCTCGATTTTGTGAATGTCGCTAAAATGGGGGAATGCTATATAACTCGAGATATGGCATCGACTATGAAAGAGCCTATGCACACATTCAAACTTGTCGCGGTTGCTGGCGCCATGCTGGCCATGCAATCCGTCCAGGCAGCACCTGACATCAACACTGTTTATACGGAATTCGGCAGCGGGTCCAAAGTCCGCATGGTCCGCGCCGGCGTGACGTCCGATTGGGACCAGCGCTGGTTCCAGTCCAACGGCACCAGCGTGCGCGCGTATTGGGAAGTCAGCGCCGGTGCCTGGCGTGGCACCCAGGCGCGCAACATCCCCGGTGCACACCAGAACCTGGCGGACATCGGCATCACGCCCGTGTTCCGTTTCCAGCGCGACGACGGCCTGGGGTTGTATGCGGAAGCCGGTATCGGCGCGCACCTGCTGTCGAAGAAATATGACAACAACGATGACAAGCTGTCGACCACGTACCAGTTCGGCGACCATGTCGGCGTCGGCTACGTGTTCAACAGGAACTGGGAAATCGCCGTGAAAATGCAGCACTTTTCCAATGGCGGCATCAAGAAGCCCAACAGCGGCGTGGACTTTGGGGTGGTGAAGCTGTCGTACCGCTTTTGAAGTGAGTTGCCCGGCCTGAAGGCCCGGCACGCTGCATGAACACTGAGTTGCCCGGCCTGAAGGCCCGGCACGCTACATGAACACCGAGTTGCCCGGCCTGAAGGCCCGGCACGCTGCATGAACACCGAGTTGCCCGGCCTGAAGGCCCGGCACGTTGAAGGGAAAACAAAAACCTCCGCAAGCCCGCGCTTGCGGAGGTTTTTTATTGGCGGGCTGGCGGCTTATTCAGCGACGTCGGTGCCCACGTTGATGGCCGCGTAGGCGCGCTGCACGGCTTTCGCTTCGGCGCTGTTGACGCCATACATTTCCTGTGCGGCGGCCAATACCTTCAGGCGCGCGTCGGCATAGGTGGTCGACGACGTGAACTTGGTGGTCAACGCTTTGAACCAGATGCGGTATGCCTTGTCCAGGCCGATGCCGGTCATGTTTTTCGGCGACTGCGTCAGGTAGGGCGAGTAGTAGTCGCTCGTGGTGGTGGCGCTCGATCCCATGGCCAGGAAGTAGAACATGCGGTTGTTCGGGCCGCTGCTGTAGTGCACGTCCAGGCGCTTGAGCGAGGTGCTCCACGCATCTTTCGATGCACCGTCCTTCGATGGCTTGTACATCCAGCGCAGCGGCTGGCCATCCTTTGAAATCTCCTTGCCCATCATCCAGTCGTTGCCGCTTGGCGATGGCAGCGACGTGCCGGTGCCGCCTGCGCGCGCATAGGCTTCCACGGCTTCGCCGGCGATGTCCGACGCGGATTCATTCAGGCCGCCCGATTCGCCGCGGTAGGCCAGGTTGGATGTGGCGGCGGTGATGCCGTGACCCATTTCGTGGCCGATCACGTCGATCGACCCGAGGTTGTTGAAGTAGGTGCCGCCGTCGCCGATGTACATGCACTTGCAGCTGT
>CBIHOX010000264.1:0-4328 GCA_966211685.1 uncultured Pseudoduganella sp. | reverse complement strand
GCCTGTTGCCGGGCGCCGGCGGCACGCAGCGCCTGCCGCGCGTGCTGGGCCTGGAAACCGCGCTGAACATGGTGGTGTCGGGCGCGCCAGTGATGTCGGAAAAACTCGCCGGCACCGGCCTGTTCGACGCGGTGTTCGACGGCGGCGACAACTTGCTGGACAAGGCAGTGGCGTTTGCGGAAAGCGTGGCCGCCGTGCGTCCGTTGCCGAAGGTACGCGACCGCAAGGTCGATTACCCGAACCATGAAGCGTTCCTGCAATTCTCGCGCAATACCGTGAAAGCCATGGCCGGCCCATTCCCGGCGCCGCTCGAATGCGTGGAAACCGTGGCGGCTTCCGTCACCAAATCGTTCGAGGATGGGCTGGCGTTCGAACGCGAGCGCTTCATTGCGCTGATGCAGACGCCGGAATCGAAGGCGCTGCGCCATGCGTTCTTCAGCGAACGCATGACCAGCAAGGTGCCGGACTTGCCGGCCGACACCCCGGTGCGCACCATTGCCAAGGCCGCCGTGATCGGCGCCGGCACCATGGGCGGCGGCATTGCCATGAATTTCGCCAATGCCGGCATACCCGTGACGATCCTGGAAACCAAACAGGAAGCGCTGGACAAGGGCCTGGCTACGATCCGCCGCAATTATGAAAACACACTGAAGAAAGGCAAGCTGACGCAGCAGAAATTCGACCAGCGCGTCGGCCTGATCAGCGGCACCCTCGATTACGCGGCCATTGCCGACGCCGATATCGTGGTCGAAGCCGTATTCGAGGACATGGCCGTCAAGCAGGCCGTGTTCAGCAAGCTCGACGAAGTCATGAAGCAGGGTGCGATCCTGGCGTCGAACACCTCGACCCTGGATGTGGACAAGATCGCCGCGTTCACCAGCCGGCCGCAGGACGTGATCGGCACCCACTTCTTCAGCCCGGCCAACGTCATGAAGCTGCTGGAAATCGTGCGCGGCGCACAAACCGGCAAGGACGTGCTGGCCACGGCGCTGGCGCTGTCGAAAAAACTCAAGAAGACCGGTGTGGTGTCGGGTGTGTGCGACGGCTTCATCGGCAACCGCATGATCGAACAGTACAGCCGCCAGGCCGGATTCCTGCTGGAGGAAGGCTGCCTGCCGGAGCAGGTCGACCGCGCCGTGGAAAAATTCGGGTTTGCCATGGGGCCGTTCCGCATGGGCGATTTGGCCGGCAACGACATCGGCTGGTATATCCGCAAGCGCCGCTACGTGGAATCGCCGGAGATCACGTATTCGAAGACCGCCGACCTGCTGTGCGAAATGGGCCGGTTCGGCCAGAAGACCGGCGGCGGCTGGTATGACTACAAGCCGGGCGACCGCAAGGCGTATCCGAACGAGGAAGTCAACGCCATGATCGTGCGCCATTCCGCCGATCTGGGTATCGAGCGGCGCAAGATCAGCGACCAGGAAATCGTCGAACGCCTCGTGTATGCACTGGTCAACGAAGGCGCGCTGATCCTCGAAGAAGGCATTGCGCTGCGCGCGTCGGACATCGACATGGTGTACCTGACCGGCTACGGCTTCCCGCTGCACCGCGGCGGCCCGATGTTCTATGCCGATACCGTCGGCTTGCCGAACGTGCTGGCGGCCATGGAGCGCATGGCGCGCGGCCGCCATGGCGAAGCGTGGAAACCGGCCCCGCTGCTGGTGAAGCTGGCGGCGGAAGGCAAGGGCTTCAACGGTTGACGGGCGGCCCAGGCCACCGTACTGCGCCGGCTTCATGGGCGGCCGGGAGCGGCGCACGGTCCGCCGCGCTTGCCACCGTCCCGCGCCGGACCGTTGATGCCGGGCGGTGACGCATCGCCGCCATGCGGCGGGCGCGCCACGCCGCCCTGCCGTACCGCCTTGCACGGCCTTTCCTGGTGTTATGATTGTGCAACTGGGAGGGCATATGCGACAGCTTGCGGCAACCATGCTGGCGGCAGCGGCCACGTGCGCCACGCCTTGGGCGTGCGCGCGTGAATTGCTGGCCATCGGCGCGCATTTCGAACGCGTGTTTGAGCGCGGGCAGGAAGGTGAAATCATTGGACTGGGGCCGGAAATCGTCAAGCTGCTGGCGCAGCGCACCGGCCACACCGTGCGCTTCGAGCTGTACCCCTGGGCGCGCGCCCAGGCCCTGATCGCGCAGGGCAAGGCCGACATCCTTGTCGGCCCCTACAAGACGCCGGAACGGCAGCAAACCATGGCGTTTTCCAGGCAGGCCTTTTACCAGGACCAAATGGTGTTTTATGCGCGCGCCGACGCCAATGCCAGCTGGAATGGCGACTTCAACGCGCTGGCCGGCCAGCGCATCGTGGTGCTCAATGGCTGGGCCTACGGCGCCGCGTTTGACCTGGCGCGGCCGCAACTGCGGCTCAGCATTGCCAACAGCGTCGACAGCGGCCTGAAAATGCTGGTGCACCAGCACGTGGGCCTGTTTGCCAGCAACCGGCGCAACACGGAACCAGTGCTCGGCCGCCTCGGGCTGGCCGGGCAAATCGTCATGCTGCCCAAGGTGATCGATATCCAGGAAGGGTATTTCGCTTTTCCGCGCGATACCCAGTTCGACACGCTGCGGCGCGAATTCGACGTGGCGTTCCAGCGCATGGTCGACAGCGGCGAACTGAAACGCCTGGGCCAACGGCATGAAGTCACGGTGCCGTGAAGCCGGCATTGGGCTGGGCCGTTTTGCCGGCGCCGGCGGGCCGGCGGCGGTTGCCGCGTCCGGCCCCATGACGTCGCGGCGGCCGGCGCTTGAGGGCGGACTGGCGCGCGCCGTCCACCTGGCCTGGACCGTTGTGGCGGCCGTGGCGCTGGCCTGTCCGGCGCCGGCGCGGGCGCGCGAATTGCTCGTGATTAGCACCCACTTTGAAAAAGTGTATGAGCGCGACGCCGAAGGCATGATGGTCGGGCTGGGCCCGGAAATCGTGCGCCACGTGGCGCGCCAGCTGGGCCACACGGTGCGGTTCGAACTGTATCCGTGGGCGCGCGCGCAGGCGCTGGTCGCCAATGGCCAGGCCGATATCCTGGTGGCGCCGTACCGCACACCGGCGCGCCAGCAAGTCATGGGGTTTTCCCGCCAGCCGTTTTTTCGCGACAACGTGGTGTTTTACGCCCGCACCGACGATATGCCGCCATGGCGCGGCGATTATCGTGCGCTGGCGGCGCAGCGTGTGGCCGTGCTCAATGGCTGGGCTTACGGCGAAGCGTTCGAACGGGCCCGGCCCGGGCTGCGACTGAGCGTCACCAACAGTGTGGAAAGCGGCTTGCGCATGCTGGCGCACCGCCATGTGAACCTGTTCGCCAGCAACCGGCGCGACACCGATTCCATGCTGGCGCGGTTGGGACTTTCCGGCCAGGTCGCCAGCCTGCCGGTGCCGATCGACAGCCAGGATGCGTATTTTGCATTCCCCCTCGGCGGCCGGCATGACGCGCTGCGGCGCGATTTCGACGAGCAGTTCCAGCGCCTGGTCGACAGCGGCGAATGGCGCAGGCTGCTGCGCCGGCATGAGGTCGATATGCCGTGACGGCCAGCCGCGGCGCAGGGCGGCTGCGGCAGACGTGACCGCGTGCCGCACCTCGTGCTTGCCGGTTCCTGGCGGCCTTACCGGCGCGCCGGTGTCAGCACGCTGGGCAGCGCCTTCGGCAGGGTTTCCGGATAATCGCGGCTGAAATGCAGGCCGCGGCTTTCGCGCCGCTGCAGGGCGCTGTTGACGATCAGGCTGGCCACGTCGACCAGGTTGCGCAACTCCAGCAAGTCGCTGGTGATGCGGAAATTGCGGTAATACTCGTCGATTTCTTCCTTCAGCAGCGCGATCCGGTGCTGGGCGCGCTCCAGCCGCTTGGTGGTGCGCACGATGCCCACGTAATTCCACATCGAGCGCCGCAATTCGTCCCAGTTATGGGAAATCACGACTTCCTCGTCGGCGTCGGTGACGCGGCTTTCATCCCAGTCGGGCAGGTAGGGCGTACCGGTGCGTTCCTTGCTTTCGATGTCGTGCGCGCAGGCGCGGCCGATCACCACGCATTCCAGCAGTGAATTCGAGGCCAGCCGGTTGGCGCCGTGCAGGCCGGTGTAGGCGGTTTCACCGACCGCGTACAGGCCCGGCAGGTCGGTACGGCCGGACAGGTCGGTCACGATGCCGCCGCACGTGTAGTGCGCGGCCGGGACGATGGGGATCGGTTCCTTCGTGATGTCGATGCCCAGTTCCAGGCAGCGCGCGTAAATCGTCGGGAAGTGTTCCTTGATGAATTCCGGGCTCTTGTGCGTGATGTCCAGGTGGACGTAGTCGATGCCGCGCTTCTTCATCTCGAAGTCGATGGCGCGCGCCA
>CBIHOX010000263.1:0-4352 GCA_966211685.1 uncultured Pseudoduganella sp. | reverse complement strand
GCGCGGCCGAATGCCTTGAACACGGTTTCGCACTGGTGGTGGGCGTTGGTGCCGCGCAGGTTATCGATATGCAAGGTCACTTGCGCGTGATTGACGAAGCCGCGGAAAAATTCCAGCGTCAAGTCGACGTCATAGGTGCCGATCATCGCACGCGTGAACGGGATGTGGTATTCGATGCCGGGACGGCCGGAAAAGTCGATCACCACGCGCGACAGCGCTTCGTCCAGCGGCACGTAGGCATGGCCGTAGCGGCGGATGCCTTTCTTGTCGCCGACAGCCTTGGCGAACGCCATGCCCAGCGTGATGCCGACGTCTTCCACGGTATGGTGGTTGTCGATGTGGATGTCGCCGGTGGCTTCGATGTCGAGGTCGATCAAGCCATGGCGGGCGATCTGGTCCAGCATGTGGTCCAGGAATGGCACGCCCGTGTTCAGCTTTTGCTGGCCGGTGCCATCGAGGTTGATGGCCACGCGGACTTGCGTCTCGCTGGTGTTGCGGGTGATTTCTGCGGTGCGGTTCATTGGAAACTCTACGATGGTCAAGCCGCCAGCGCTGCCTTGAAGGCAGTCAGGAAAGCGGCGTTCTCTTCCGGTGTGCTGACCGTGATACGCAGACAATTGGTCAGTACACCATGCATTTTACCCACATTTTTCACCAATACCTTATGGGATAGGAGATAGGCATTAGCGGCGTCCGCATCCGGCACGCGCGCCAGGATGAAATTGGCGGCGGATGGGAACACCTGGACCCCTGGAATTGCTGCCAATGCGGCGGACAGCGCAGCGCGCTCGTTGCGCAGCTGGGCAGCCTGGCTGTTCAGCACCTCGATGTTGTCGAGGGCAAATTCAGCGGCTACCTGGGTCAAAACATTGACATTGTACGGCGGACGGACCTTGTCCAGTTGTTCCAGCAATGCCGGGGCGCCCGACATGTAGCCGAGGCGGATGCCGGCCAGGCCCAGTTTCGACACGGTGCGCATCACCACCAGGTTGTCGAATTCCGGCAAACGCGCCATGAAACTCTGTTGCGCGAACGGTTCATACGCTTCGTCCACCACGGCAATGCCGGTGTCGCCGAGCGCGCGGATGATGTCCACCATGTCCTGTTCATCGAACAGGTTGCCGGTCGGGTTGTTCGGGTACGACAGGAATACCAGCGATGGCTGGTGCTGTGCAATCGCGGCCAGCATGGCGTCCCGGTCCAGCGACAAATCCGCCTTCAATGGCACGCCGACGAAGTCCATGCCGGCAAATTGCGCCGAGCGCGCATACATGACGAAGGTCGGCACCGGCGCCAGCACCACGGCGCGGCGCCCGCGGTCCTGGTGCGCGCACGCCATTTCCAGGATCGAAATCAGTTCGTCGGAGCCATTGCCCAGCAACACGTCATAACCGGCCGGCACGCCGAGCTGGCGGCAAATGCGCTGCTTCAGCGACGCGTACGAGGGCACGGGATAACGGTTCAGGGCCACGCTGGCCAGGCGTTCGGCCAGGTCGGTGGCCAGGTAATGCGGCAGCGGGTAAGGATTTTCCATCGCGTCCAGTTTGATGTAACCGCTCGCATCGGCGACGTGGTAGCCGGGCGTGGCCAGTACGTCGGAACGGATGGTATTGCGGATGAGACTGTCGATGGACATCTTGCTGCACTCCTTTGCTGGTTTGTTGGCGCCCGGCCTGAAGGCCCGGCACACAAGCTGTCTAAATAGATATTTCTTCAGGGGGTTTGGGAACCCGGGATCGTTTCGGGGCCGGCGGCTTTTTCGCCGTGGCCGTGGCCTTGCCGACGTCGGCGGTTTTAGAGACTTTGGCGGCTTTGGCGATTTTGGCGGTTTTAGTATTGGCAGCGGACTTCGCGGCCTTGGCACGCGCAGGCTTGTCCACCGGCGCGCCATTCTCTCCGTCCACGGCGCCCGCCCCCGCCACGACGGCGGCCGCGTCTTGCGCCGCCAGCCGCGCCTCGATGATGGCGCAATAGTCGGGATTCAGTTCAAACCCGACGAAGTCCCGGCCGCAGCGGCGCGCCGCCAGCGCCGTGGTGCCGCTGCCCATGAACAGGTCCAGCACCACGCCGCCCGGCGGGCACGAGGCCTTGACCATGCGCTCGATGATTTCCAGCGGCTTCTGGGTCGGATGGTCGACCCGCTCCGAATGTTCGCGGTGCAGGCGCGACACGCTCCACACGTCTTTCGGGTTGTAGCCCACTTCCAGCCACTTGGCGCCGATGAAGATCGAGCGTGAACGGGCTTTCTTGGTTTCCGCGTCATACGGGATGCGCACCGCGTCCAGGTCGAAGTAATAATCCTTGCGGCCGACGAAAAAGCCCACCGTGTCGTGCACCGACGAAAAACTGCGTACGCTGCCGCCCATCGACGGCACGCGGCGGTCCCAGATGATTTCATTCATCATCGTCATGCGTTTTTTCAGCATGACGAAGATTTCCGGCGAATAGCGCCACGTCAGGAAGATGTACAGGCTGCCGTTGGGTTTCAGCTTGGGCAGCGCCGCGTCGATCCAGCGCTCGGTCCAGCCCAGGTATTCTTCTACGGTCTGCTGGTCGGATGCGTTGCCGTAATCCTTGCCCAGGTTATAGGGCGGGTCGGTCAGGATCAGGTCGATCGAGCCATCGGGAATGCGCGCCAGCCCCGCCAGCGCATCTTCGCAGAAGACCTGGTTCAGCCAGGGGGATTCCGGGCGCATCGCCATGCTCATTTCAACCGCAATTCCGCGCTGCGCGCGTGCGCCTGCAAGCCTTCGCCATACGCCAGTTCGGCGGCGACCTTGCCCAGCGTTTGCGCGCCCGCCTCGGACACGTAGATCACCGACGAACGCTTCTGGAAGTCGTACACGCCCAGCGGCGACGAGAAGCGCGCGGTGCGCGACGTCGGCAGCACGTGGTTCGGGCCGCAGCAATAGTCGCCCAGCGATTCGGACGAGAAGCGGCCCAGGAACATGGCGCCGGCGTGGCGGATCTTGTCGGCCCATTGCAGCGGCTCGGCCGCCGAGATTTCCAGGTGTTCGGCCGCGATGGCGTTGGCGATCGCGCATGCTTCCTCCATGTCGCGCACCTTCACCAGCGCGCCACGGTCGGTCAGCGAGGTGCGGATCACGTCCTGGCGCGGCATGGTCGGCAACAGCTTGTTGATCGACGCTTCCACCTGCGCGATGTAGCCCTCGTCCGGGCACAGCATGATCGCTTGCGCCAGTTCATCGTGCTCGGCCTGCGAGAACAGGTCCATCGCCACCCAGTCCGGGTCCGTGGTGCCGTCGCACACCACCAGGATTTCCGACGGGCCGGCGATCATGTCGATGCCGACCGTGCCGAACACGCGGCGCTTGGCGGCCGCCACGTAGGCATTGCCGGGACCGACGATCTTGTCGACCGGCGCAATGGTTTCCGTGCCATAGGCCAGCGCGCCCACGGCTTGCGCCCCGCCGATGGTGATCACGCGGGTCACGCCGGCCAGCGCGGCGGCGGCCAGCACCATCTGGTTTTTCACGCCATCGGGCGTCGGCACCACCATCACGATGTCGCCGACGCCGGCCACCTGCGCGGGAATCGCGTTCATCAGCACCGACGACGGATACGCGGCCTTGCCGCCCGGGACGTAAATGCCGACGCGGTCCAGCGGCGTGATGCGCTGGCCCAGCACGGTGCCGTCAGGCTCGGTATAGGTAAAGCCTTGCAATTCTTCCTTTTGCCGCTCGTGGAAGGCGCGGATGCGGTCCGCGGCCACCTGCAGGGCGGCGCGCTGGGTTGCCGGCAGGCTGTCCAATGCGGCCTGCAATTCCGCCACCGGCAAATCCAGCGTATCGACCGACGCGGCGCCGCCGTTGGGCAGGCGGTCGAAGCGGTTGGTGTATTCCAGTACGGCGGCGTTGCCGCGCTTTTTCACGTCGGCCAGGATCTTCGCGACCGCCGATTCAATCGCGTCGTCGGTTTCCGCTTCGAACGCCAGCAGGGCGTCCAGCGTGGCCTTGAAATCGGGCGCGGTGGAGTCGAGCTTACGGATCGGGATGCTCATGGTCAGCCTTTCTTCGCACGGGCTTTCGAGGCGCGCTCGAAGGCTTCGATAATCGGTTGCAAACGCGCGCGCTTGAGCTTCAGCGCGGCCTGGTTCACCACCAGGCGCGACGAAATCTGCATGATTTCCTCGACTTCGACCAGGTTGTTGGCGCGCAAGGTGCTGCCGGTCGACACCAGGTCGACGATGGCGTCGGACAGGCCGACCAGCGGCGCCAGTTCCATCGAGCCATACAGCTTGATCAGGTCCACGTGCACGCCCTTGGAGGCGAAGTGCTCGCGCGCGGTGGTGGTGAACTTGGTCGCCACGCGCAGGCGCGCGCCCTGGCGCA
>CBIHOX010000262.1:0-4469 GCA_966211685.1 uncultured Pseudoduganella sp. | reverse complement strand
CTGACCAAACGCGCCCTGCACCAGTGCCTGCGGCCCGCGCTCGATCCCGACATCTTGCTGGTGACCGACGCCAATGCGGCCTACCGGGCCTTTGCCATAGAGGCCGGCATCAGCCACGAAGCCGTGAATGTGCGCGCCGGGGTTCGCGCGCGTGGCGCAGTGCACGTCCAAAACGTCAACGCGTACCACAGCCGCTTCCGCAACTGGCTGCACCGGTTTCACGGCGTGGCCACGCGCTATTTGCCGAACTATTTGGGCTGGCGCTGCGTTCTTGATGCACATCGCATCGACACCCCGGAAAGCATGCTTAAAGCAGCAATTGGATGCTTTCCACGATTTGCGGTGACATAGCCAATGAAAAACCCGCCGAAGCGGGTGGATGGGGGATGGCGATGACGGCGGTGGCGCCGGTCCTTCACGCGGTGGCCAGCAGCGCCGTGGTATTGGCTGGTGGCGTGGCAGGCGTGGCCTCGGCGCGGGCGCGCTGCCGGCTGCGCGAGCGCGATGGCGGCAGCCGGCGCAGGTTTTTCAGCGCTTCCGCATCCTTGATGCCGATGGTGCGCTGGTCCACGCTGATCAGGCCCACTTCGTTGAATGCCGACAGCGTGCGGCTGACGGTTTCCAGCGTCAGGCCCAGGTAGCTGCCGATTTCATGGCGCGTCATGCGCAGGTTGAACAGTTTGCTGGAATAGCCCATGGCGGCGAAGCGGTCGGCCAGGTTGACCAGGAAGCGTGCCACGCGTGCTTCCGCCGAGAGCGCGCCCAGCATGCCGATCATGGTTTGTTCACGCACCAGTTCCCGGCTCATGACGCCATACAGCAGGTTTTCCAGCTCCGTATGGGCCCGGCCCAGCGCCGCCAGTTTGCGGAAGGGCAGCAGGACCAGGTCGCAGTCCGACAGCGCCACGGCTTCCGAGGCGTAATGGCGGGTGTGGATGCCATCCACGCCCATCATGTCGCCTTTCATGGGGAAGCTCAGCACCTGCTCATTGCCGAATTCATCGATCAGCACGGTTTTCAGGAAACCGGAATTGACGACGAACAGCGTGTCGAACGCCTGGCCGATCGTGTGGACGCGCTGGCCCTGCTTGAATTGCACGTGCTGGAACAATAATTCGTCGGACGGGGAGAGGTTGGTGGCGGGTATGTGCAGCAAGTCGCAAACTTCCTTCAAATTCGACCACAGGCGGCCCTGGCGTTGCCGGCCTGCTTCCCCGCCTGAGGGTAGCGCTTGCGCCGGGCGGAATTCGGAAATGTGTGTGGACTGCATGGTGATTCTCCTGGTGGCGTTGTCCATCCCTGGGACTGTGTCGGTATGTTGTGCCGGTCGGAATACCTGCGCGGAATGACCACGAGTTATAACTATTCGGCAACTTTTATGTGGTTTCAGTATGCCAACCGAGGCCAGGCATGGATATCAGCGGGCGCTGAATATACGGGTAGGAGACGGCGCAGCTTTGTAGGAATATTCCTAACGACTTGGCGGGAAATCGCTGCGCCGGGAGTGTGGCGGAAGGGATGGTGTTACGTCTTGAACGGCGCCAGCAAGCGGTGGGCGACCGCGTATTGCACCATCTCAGACAATGAATTCATGCCCATTTTTTGCATGATGCGGGTCTTGTGCGTGCTGACGGTCTTGACCGACAAATGCAGCGCGTTGGCGATATCGGTGATGGATTTGCCGCCCACCAGCAGGGAAAATACTTCGAATTCCCGGTCCGACAACTGCTTGTGGAGCAAGCTTTCATTCGGCATCATGATGTTCAGCGCCAGCTGCTCGGCCACTTCGGTACTGATATAGGGCCGGCCTGATGCCACGCGGCGGATCGCGCCCACCAGCTGGGTGCCGGCGCTTTCCTTGGTCAGGTAGCCCTGGGCGCCGGCGCGGATGGCGCGCACCGCATACTGTTCTTCCTCGTGCATGGTGAGGATCAGGATGTGCAGCTTGGGTGCTTCGCTGCGGATTTGCCGTATCAGTTCCACGCCGCTGCGGCCGGGCATGGACAAATCCAGCAACAGCAAGTCAAAGCCGCCCTGGCGGACGTGGTTGAGGACTTCGAAGCCGTCGGTGGCTTCGCCGGTGATGTCGATGTCCGGTGCTCCGTCGAGTATGCGCTTGAGACCTTCGCGCATGATGGTGTGGTCGTCGGCAATGACTATTCTGATCATGTTGGCCTTGTCGGGGGCGGCAGCGCGGACTGCCGCCGGAATCTGTCGGCGCCGGTCAATCCGGCAGGGGTTCTTTCAGCAAGCGGTGCACCAGCACCGGGATTTTCGAATGCGACAGCACCTTGTTGGTGACGCTGCCCAGCAGCAGCTGGCCCCAGCCGCTGCGGCCGTGCGAGCCGATGAAAATCAGGTCGCAGCCATGTTCATTGGCCACGTCGACGATTTTCTGGGCCGCGCTTTCGGCAAAGGCGGTGATGCCCTGGCATTGCAAGCCCTTTTTTTCACAGGCGTCCAGGATCGGCTGCACATGTTCGCGCCCGGCGCGGCGCATGGCGGCACGGTATTCTTCTTCACTGGGATAGCTGGGCGGGATGATTTCCACATAAATCGGGTACTGGTATTCCGGCGCGACGAACAGCGCCAGCACTTCCGCGCCCATTTGTTGGGCAAATTTCACGCCCGCGCAAGCGGTCATGCTGGAGACCGCGGAACCGTCGGTGGTGATCAGGATTTTGCGGTACATATCGAGCTCCTTTCCCTCTGAAGATGGCGCTGCCCCCTTCATTGTAGCCCCGGATTGAACCACGATAGGGCAATGATGTCTTGATAATTGTCAACGAACGCCGGGTTATAGCGCAAATCCGTGCGTGTCCAGGACGCGTTTTTTGCACGGAAGCATCGAATTGTCTTCCAAGGCGCCCCAGTCGCGGGCGAGCGATGATAGTATCTCCAAATACAACAGTAAACTTCGTTTTACCCACACCGCGGGGGATGGCGGGGCGGCTTTGATGGCCCGGCGATTGAACAACCGGCTGACGCCCTGCTACACTCGCACCAGCGGTTTTGATATTGCCGGGCATCATCAAATGCCCGTGCGCAGGTAAAACAGCAGCAGAAGCAGCAACCAATACAGACATGGAGAAGCAGGAATGACCAACGCCGCTGATGATTTCGAATCACTATTTGATGAAGTTTCTGCGCAACGCGCCGCAGCTCCAGCACCAGCGGCGCCGGCACCGGCGCCGGCAGCTTCAGCGGAAGACGACCTGGAAAGCCTGTTTGACGAAGTATCCGCTTCCCGCACCGCGGAGGCGCCAGCCCCTGCCGCGGCTGCCCCGGCGGCCGACGCGGCGCCGGCAGGCGGCGAGGGCGAAGGCGACCACGATTCCGGCAACCCGATGTTTGAACGCCTGGGCGGCATCGTGCGCTTGCTGCACGATTCGCTGCGCGAACTCGGCTACGACAAGGCGCTGACCGAAGCGTCGGCGCAGATCGGCGATGCCCAGGATCGCCTGGAATACGTGGCGACCCTGACCGAGCAGGCTGCCAACAAGGTGCTCAACACGCTGGACGACGGCATGCCGGCGCAGGACGTGTTGTCGAAAAAATCCAAGGAAATGGAAGACCGCTGGGCCGCGCTGTTTGCCGGCAAGCTGTCGATCGACGAATTCAAGGTGCTGGCCGGCGACTCGCGCGCCTTTGCCGCGGCCGTATCGGAAGCCACCGAGGCGGAAAAGGCCCGCCTGCTGGAAATCATGATGGCGCAGGACTTCCAGGACATCACCGGCCAGCTGATCAAGAAAGTGGTGAACATCACCAAGACCGTGGAATCGGAACTGGCGCAATTGCTGCGAGATAACGCACCGGCCGACAAGCGCGAGAAGATGGCGCAGAAAGAAGGCCAGCTGATGTCCGGTCCGTCGGTACCGACCGTGGCGCTGAATCAGGACAGTGTCGATGACCTTCTTGCCGATCTGGGATTCTAATGGACGATATGCTCAAGGAGTTCGTCGTCGAGGCGATGGACTTGGCTGTAAATGTTGAAGAACACCTGTTGCGCCTCGAACGCGACCCCGACAATAAAGAAACACTGAATGCGGTGTTCCGCTCTTTTCACACGATCAAGGGCGGCGCCGGCTTCATGAACCTGGGCGCGCTGGTGACCGCGTGCCACCTAACGGAAAACCTGTTCGACGCGTTGCGCACCGGCGCCGCGCCGGTCACGCCGCTGTCGATCGAGGCGGCGTTGCAGGCTTCCGGGTTCGTGGCGGACCAGTTGTCGGAATTGAACAATGGCGCGCCGCCGGAAAGCCTGGGCGCCATGCCGGCCGACCTGGAAGCGATCCTGAAGGACGCCATTGAAGGCAAGTCCAGCGCCCCGGCCAAGGCTGCGGCGCCTGCCGCCCCGGCGGCCACGCCGGCGCCGGCCGCTGCCGCGCCAGCCCCGGCCGTGACGGCCGCGCCAGCCGCCTCCGCTTCCGCCATCGGCGACGATGGCCTGGACTGGGAAGGCATGTATA
>CBIHOX010000261.1:0-4505 GCA_966211685.1 uncultured Pseudoduganella sp. | reverse complement strand
CGCCGTGGATCGGCCAGGCCGCGTTCTCGAAAGTGCCGCACGTGTTCCAGAACCTGGGCGACGGCACTTATTTCCACTCGGGTTACCTGGCGATCCGCGCCGCGGTGGCGGCCAAGGTCAACATCACCTACAAGATCCTGTACAACGACGCCGTGGCCATGACCGGCGGCCAGCCGGTGGACGGCACCGTGTCGGTACCGATGATCGCCCAGCAAATGGCGGCCGAAGGCGTCAAGCGCATTGCGCTGGTGACGGAAGACTTGACGCGCTATACCGACCGTTCGGCGCTGCCGTCCATCGTCTCGCTGCACGACCGCAAGGAAATGGACGCGGTGCAGCGCGAGCTGCGCGAATTGCCCGGCACCTCCGTCATCATCTATGACCAGACCTGCGCGGCGGAAAAACGCCGCCGCCGCAAGAAAGGCGAATTCCCCGACCCGGCAAAACGCATGGTCATCAATGAAGCCGTGTGCGAAGGCTGCGGCGATTGCGGCATCCAGTCGAACTGCGTGTCGATCTTGCCGAAGGAAACCGAATTCGGCCGCAAGCGCACGATCGACCAGTCGTCGTGCAACAAGGATTATTCGTGCGTCAAGGGCTTCTGCCCCTCGTTCGTCTCCGTCGAAGGCGGCACCTTGAAGAAATCGAAGACCGGCGTCTCGAAGGACAAGAACGCCGACGATGGCTGGGGCGTACTGCCGCAACCGGCGCTGCCGGACTGCGAACACCCGTACAACATCCTGATCAACGGTATCGGCGGCACCGGCGTCATCACCGTGGGCGCGCTGATGGGCATGGCCGCGCACCTGGAAGGCAAGGGCGCGTCGGTGCTGGACATGACGGGCATGTCGCAAAAGAACGGTTCGGTCACGTCGCACGTGAAGATCGCCCGTTCGCCGGCGCACTTGCGCGCGCAGCGCATCGCCACCGGCGAAGCGGATTTGATCCTCGGCTGCGACATGCTGACGGCCGGCGCGGCCGACGCGGTGTCGAAAATGCGCCCGGGCCGTACCCTGGCCGTGGTCAACCTGCACGAGCAGCCGCCCGGCACGTTCGCCCAGCAGCGCGACTGGGAATACCCGGTGCAGGAAGTCAAGGCGCTGATCCGCGAGTCGGTCGGCGCGCCACAGGACAACGCCAATACCGCGGCCGCCGATTTCATCGACGCCACCAAGCTGGCCACCGCCCTGATGGGCGATTCGATCGCCGCCAACCTGTTCATGCTCGGTTATGCGTGGCAGCGCGGCCGCATTCCGCTGAACGAAGCGTCGCTGCTGCGCGCCATTGAATTGAATGGCGTGGGCGTGGAAGCCAACAAGAAGAGCTTCCTGTGGGGCCGCCGCGCCGCGGTGGACTTGAAGCGCGTGGAAAAAACCGCGATCCCGTCGCAAGCCGTGATCGTGCAAATGCCGCAAAGCCTGGACACCGTGATCAAGAAGCGCGTGGAATTCCTGACCGGCTACCAGAACGCCGCCTACGCGGCGCAGTATGAAGAACTGGTGCGGCAGGTGCGCGCGAAGGACGCTTCGCTGAACCTCGGTAACAAGCTGGCCATGGCCGTGGCGAAATCGCTGTCCAAGCTGATGGCGTACAAGGATGAATATGAAGTCGCGCGCCTGTACACCGATGGCCGTTTCGTCGAGCAGTTGCAATCGCAATTCGAAGGCAACTTCTCGCTGAAATTCAACCTGGCGCCGCCGCTGCTGGCGAAAAAGGATGCCAAGGGCCACCTGGTGAAAGCCGAATTCGGTTCGTGGATGTGGTCGGCCTTCAAGCTGCTGGCAAAAATGAAGGGCTTGCGCGGTGGCGCGCTCGACATCTTTGGCTACACTGAAGAGCGCAAGATGGAGCGCGCGCTGATAGGCGAATACCGCGACCTGGTGGCGCTGCTGCTGGGCAAGGTCAACGCCAACAACTATGACACGGCCGTGGCGCTGGCGTCGCTGCCGGAAAAAATCCGCGGCTTCGGCCACGTGAAGGAAAAAGCCGTGGCGGAGTTCCGCGCTGAAAAAGAGCGGCTGTTGGCTATTTTCAACAGCGGCCACCAGCACGCGGCTTAATGGTGCGCATGCCGGATTACGCGCTGCGCGCTAATCCGGCCTACGTGTCACGGCAAACCACGGTCCGTAGGGCGGATCATGATCCGCCATGCAGGCCACGAACGCAAAGAATTGCTTGACTTGACGTTAACGTAAACGTCATATAATTTCAGGAACCACGTCCTGAACAGTCCAAGATAAGGATTTCCATGAACGACCTCTCCGCCCCCAAACTCGCCGCTGCCGCCGAAGCGAAGCCGGCCAACAAGGTACGCTTCGTCACCGCCGCCTCGCTGTTCGACGGCCATGACGCCTCGATCAACATCATGCGCCGCATCCTGCAATCGAACGGCGTGGAGGTGATCCACCTGGGCCACAACCGCTCGGTCGACGAAGTGGTGACGGCGGCGCTGACGGAAGACGTGCAGGGCATCGCCATTTCCAGCTACCAGGGCGGCCACGTCGAATACTTCAAGTACATGCTGGACTTGCTGCGCCAGCGCGGCGGCGCCCACATCAAGGTGTTTGGCGGTGGCGGCGGCGTGATCGTGCCGGAAGAAATCGCCGACCTGCACGCCTATGGCGTGACCCGTATTTTCAGCCCCGAAGATGGCCAGCGCATGGGCCTGGTGGGCATGATCCAATGGATGGTGCAGCAGTGCGACAGCGACTTGTCGCAATACGCGCCGACTTCGCTGGCGCCGCTGCAGGCCGGCGACATCACCGAGCGCCACCGCCCGCTGGCGCAACTGATCACGGCCTTGGAAAACAACAAGGTCACGCCGGAACTGCGCACCGAACTGCAAGCGGCGGCGGAAAGCCTGCCGGCGCCGACCCTGGGCATCACCGGCACCGGCGGCGCGGGCAAATCGTCGCTGACGGACGAATTGATCCGCCGCATCCGCCTGGACCAGGGCGATGCGCTGAACATCGCCGTGATTTCCATCGACCCGTCGCGCCGCAAGTCGGGCGGCGCGCTGCTGGGCGACCGTATCCGCATGAACGCAATCGGCCCGTGGGCTGGCCAGACGCGCGTGTTCATGCGCTCGCTGGCCACGCGTGAAGCGGGCTCCGAGATTTCGCAGGCGCTGCCGGACGTGATCGCCGCGTGCAAGGTGGCCGGCTTCGACCTGGTGATCGTGGAAACGTCCGGCATCGGCCAGGGCGACGCCGCCATCGTGCCGCACGTGGACGTGTCGATGTACGTGATGACGCCGGAATTCGGCGCCGCGTCGCAGCTGGAAAAAATCGACATGCTGGACTTCGCGGACTTCATCGCCATCAACAAGTTCGACCGCAAGGGCGCGCAGGATGCGCTGCGCGACGTGGCGAAACAGTACCAGCGCAACCGCGAACTGTGGTCCAGGCGCCCGGAAGACATGCCGGTGTTCGGCACCCAGGCATCGCGCTTCAACGACGACGGCGTGACGGCGCTGTACCAGGCCTTGCTGCCGGCGCTCGGCGAATACGGCATGAAGACGCGCGAAGGCGTGCTGCCGCCGGCCGGCGTGCGCCACTCGAGCGGCAAGAACGTGATCGTGCCGCCGGCCCGCACCCGCTACCTGGCGGAAATCGCCGACACCGTGCGCGGCTACCACAAGAACACCAACAAGCAGGTGCAACTGGCGCGCGAACGCCAGCAACTGCAGGAAACCCGCCGCATGCTGGCGGCCGCCGGCAAGGACGCCGATTTCAACACGCTCGACGGCCTGATCGCGGAACGCGACAACGCCATGGATGGCGCGGCGAAAAAACTGCTGGCCATGTGGCCCGACATGCAGGCCGCCTACGCCGGCGACGATTACGTGGTGAAGATCCGCGACAAGGAAATCCGTACCCGCCTGGTGCAGCAAACGCTGTCGGGCACGCGCATCCGCAAGGTGTCGCTGCCGAAGTACCAGGACCACGGTGAAATCCTGCGCTTCCTGATGTCGGAAAACGTGCCGGGTTCGTTCCCGTTCGCGGCTGGCGTGTTCGCCTTCAAGCGCGAGGGTGAAGACCCGACCCGCATGTTCGCCGGCGAAGGCGACGCGTTCCGCACCAACCGCCGCTTCAAGCTGGTCTCGACCGGCATGGACGCCAAGCGCCTGTCGACCGCGTTCGACTCGGTCACCCTGTACGGCGCCGACCCGGCGCTGCGTCCCGACATCTACGGCAAGATCGGCAACTCGGGCGTATCGATCGCCACCCTGGACGACATGAAGGTGCTGTACGACGGCTTCAACCTGTGCAGCCCGAACACATCGGTGTCGATGACCATCAACGGCCCGGCCCCGACGATTTTGGCGATGTTCATGAACACCGCCATCGACCAGCAAATCGACAAGTTCGTCGAGGAAAACAAGCGCCAGCCGACCGATGACGAAGCGGCCAAGATCCGCGACTGGGTGCTGCAAAACGTGCGCGGCACCGTGCAGGCCGACATCCTGAAGGAAGACCAGGGCCAGAACACCTGCATCTTCTCGA
>CBIHOX010000260.1:0-4564 GCA_966211685.1 uncultured Pseudoduganella sp. | reverse complement strand
TGTACTGTGATTTCCCCCTTGACGCAACAGCTTTGTACGAGGTATGTCAAATATTCCCGGCGCCGCCCGGGACCGTGCGCGACGCCACCGCGACCTGCCCCGGCAGGCAGGTATAGCCGCGGAACACGTCCGGCGCGCGGCGGCCCAGTTTGGCATGCAATATCTGCAACAGATCGCCATACGGCGCGCCGCCGGCCACTGTGGCGCACGGCAGCGCCAGCCGATAGACCGGCGCCGCGCCCTGCCCCGCCACGGCCACTTCGCGGTAGGCGCTGACGATGACGGCGGCCAGCCCGGTGCCGGGCCGCACGTCCAGGCGCCACGCCACGCTTTCATAGCTGGCCAGCACCAGCAATACGCGCGCGCCGCGGCGGTCCAGCACCACCCGCACCGGCCCGTCCGGCTGGCCGGCCACGAAACCGGACACCACCACCAGTTCCGCGCCGTCGGCCAGTGACGGCATCAAGAGACCGCCCGGGACCATTACGCCTGCTCCACTGCCGGCTGGACCGCCTCGCCCAGCCGGTACCAGTCCACCTTGCGGGTCGCCACCATGATGGCGGCCAGCACGGCAAACAGCAGGATGGCGCCCATCACCAGCGCATTGTCTTCCGAGCACAGCAGGCCATACAGCGCACCATACAGCAAGGTCAGCGCGCCGCCGAACGCAAAGCCGCGGCGGCGGTCATGCAGCACGTGTGCCAGGTAATAGCCGATCAAGCCGATGCAGGCGATGCTGGCCACGCTATAGGCCAGGGCAAACACGAAGTGCTCCGACAGCGCCAGCAGCAACAGGAAGAACATCGCCAGCGACAGGCCCACCAGCGCATATTGCACCGGATGGATCGGCAAGCTTTTCAAAATTTCAAAGACAAAGAACGCGGCAAAGGTCAGCGCCACGAACAGCAGGCCATATTTCGTGGCGCGGTCGGCCAGGCTGTACGCGTTGACCGGCTCGACCAGCGCAACCGAAAAGCGGTCCGGCGTATTGGCCGCGGCGGGCGCGCCATTGGCTTGCGCCTTGGCGGCCGCCGCTGCCGCGCGGCCCTCCCAGTCCTCGGCCGCCATGTTCGACAATTCCTGGCGCACGTTGGACGCCAGGGACGGCACGCGCCAGGTGGCGGCAAAACCCGCGCCGGAAATTTCGCGCGTTTCAGGCAGGAAGCGGCCACTGAATTGCGGGTGCGGCCAGTCCGATTTCAGGGTCACGACATTGTTTTTTCCCACCGGGATAAACGACAGGCGCTCCATGCCGGCCAGGTTCAGCGCGAAGGCGAACGATACCTGGCCGCCTTCCAGCACGGCCGGGCCAAGTTTGGCGTGCAAGCCGCGCTTGTACGCCCCCAGCCGCGCATCCTGGGAGAATTCCACGGCGCTGCCCGCCCATTGCAGCTGGGGGATTTCCCGCAAGCCCCGCACGTCGTCGATGGGCAGCGACAGGTAAGGCTGCCCAACGGTGACACGGGCATCCTTAGCGCGTGGCAAGTCCTCCGCGACGGGCAGCGCGAAGCTGCCGGAAAACTGGTGCTGGCCGTTATACACCAGCACTTCATGGATGCCCCGGTGGCGGCGCTCGGTGGCGATGCCGCCCCGCACCTGCAAGTCTTCGGGAAACACGAGGTGGCGGCGCTGTGCAGTATTGGTCGTGATCTTGACTTTCCCGTCCGGCAGCGTCTCCCGCACGTCGACGTCTTCCGTGTACGGCACCACCAGCACCGGACCAATCACGGTCTGCTCGCCCACGGAATCGCTGGCAATGCTGGCCGCCGCTTCCTGCCGGTAATACATGCGGCTGGAGACAGTGGACTGGATCATCATCAGCGGAACGCCGAGCAACAGCATCAGCACGATGATAATGAGGACTTTATGAAAGAGTCGTTTTTGCATGGCGCATTCCCAGGGTTGAAATGCGGCCAGTGTAGGCAACAGCTATGCGGCGACGATGCGCGTCGTGTGCGCTGAATGTGCGCTGAATGTGCGGTGGCGTGGAGCGCCCTACAGCGCCAGCGGCAATGGCAGCGCCAGTTCCGCACAGCAGCCGCCGTGCACGGCATTGGTCACGGTGACCGTGCCGCCATGCAGCGCCGCCACTTCGCGCACGAACGGCAAGCCCAGGCCCGTGCTCTTGGCCCCGTCCGGCCTGGGCAGCGAATAAAAACGCTCGAACAGGCGTTCCTGCGCATACGCCGGGATGCCCGGCCCGCTGTCGCAGACCGTGACCACGGCGTGCCCGCCGCGCCGCTCAGGCACGAGGCGGATCACGCTGCCCGGCGGCGCAAAGCCGATCGCATTGTCCAGCAGGTTGCCGAGCGCTTGGCGCAGCAGCAGCGCATCGCCCTGCACCAGCAACGGGGCGCCACCGGGGTGCCACACCGCGGCGCGCGGGCTCCCTTCGGCTTCCGCCCTGGGGCCCGACTTGGCGCCCGCCTTGACGCCCGTCTCGGCGCCCGCTTCGGCATCCACACCGGTATCCAGATCGGCGCCGGCGCCGTGGCCTGCCGCGAGCACGATGCCGCGCGCGGCCAGCGGGCCGGCAAAATCCTCCGCCACGGCTGCGCATAAGGCACGCAACTCAACCGGCGCGGCCTGCTCCAACCGCTGGCGCTGCTCCACCCGCACCAGCGCCAGCAACTTGTCGATCAACTGTTTTTGCCGCGTATTCTGTTCGAGGATATTGGCCAGGAAGCGCTGCCGCTCCGCCTCCGGCACCGGTTCCTGCAACAGTTCGGCGGACACCTGGATCGCCGCAATCGGCGACTTCAATTCATGCGCCAGCGTGTGCATCAGCCGCTCCGCGTATTCCTTGCCTTCGAGCCGCGTGCGCATGGCTTCCAGCGCGCGGCCCAGGGTTGCGATTTCATTGTCACCCAGGTCCGGCAGCGCGGCCTTGCGCCCCGCCTCCACAGCGGCCACATAATCCATCAGGCGCCGCAGCGACCGCGCCAGCCACCAGGCAAAGGCCATCCCCACCAGCAGCGACAGCACCAGCAGCGCAATCCCCCAGCGCATGATGATGCGCTGTCCCTTTTCGATGAACGCCTGCACGCTGGCATTGGGCTTGGCCACGGTCAGCACGCCGATGATGCGGCTGCGGTCATCGGGATCGAGGATGGGCGCCGCCACATGCATGACGGTGCTGTTTTCGTCATACGGGCTGGATTTAGTGCTGCGCGCGCCATACTTGCCGCGCAGCGTCAGGTAGACGTCATTCCAGCGCGAATAATCCTTGCCGACGTCCTGCCCGGCGGTGTCGAACAGCACGATGCCACGGGCATCGGTGATGTAGACACGGTAGTCCAGGTGCTGCTTGGCGATGCCGTTGATGCGGGCCACCACGCTGCGCCGCGCCACGTCGCGCATGCGCGGCCCTATCTCGGTCAGCACGCCATTCTTGACGTCGCGCGCCGCCATTTCCGCCAGCAGGTGCGCGGTATCGACCAGCGTGTCTTCCTGCGATGCGCGCACGCCCGGCTTGACTTCATCGACCGCGACATTCAGCAGGAACCAGGCGGAGATACCGACGATCAGGAAGTACCCCAGCAGGATGCGCAGGCCGATTTTCATGCGCACTCAATTCTGATTGAGGCTGTAGCCCATGCCGCGGTGGGTCTGGATCGGATCGGCGTCCGCATCGATGGCGCGCAGCTTGGCCCGCAACGAACGGATATGGCCATCGACGGTGCGGTCCAGCGTATCGGGTGCGTCGGCCCACACGCGGTCCATCAATTGCGCGCGCGACAGCACGTGGCCCGGATGTTCGACCAGGGTTTTCAACAGCAGGTATTCGTAGCGGGTCAGGTCCAGCGCCCGGCCCTGGAACAGGATGCGCGCCTCGTGTGCACGCAGCTCGAACCCGGCCGGCGCGGCGGCAGCCGGCGCGGCGGGCGAGGCGTGGCTCCGTGCCGGCGGCTGCAGGCGCCGCAGGATCACGCGGATGCGCGCCACCAGTTCGCGCGGCGAGAACGGTTTCGTCACATAGTCGTCGGCGCCGATTTCCAGTCCAACCACGCGGTCGATCTCATCGCTGCGGGCGGTCAGGAAGATCACGGGCGCATCGGAAAACTGGCGCAAACGGCGGCACACTTCCAGTCCGGAGATGTCCGGTAAGCCGATGTCGAGCACCACCAGGTCCGGCGGCGCCGCGCCGCGCATGATTTCCAGCGCCTGTTCGCCCAGGGTCACGTGCCGCGGCGTATGGCCATCGGTGCGCAGCGCATACGTGATGCCATCGGCGATGGCTTGTTCGTCTTCGACGATGAGGATGGTTTTTGACATGGAAGCAACTGTATCAAAAAACAAAAAGGCCGGTCCCGAACGGCACCGGCCTTTCATGGCGGCGAAGGCTGCAGCCCCGCCTGCCTAAGCATCATTACCTGGGTAATTATTGCAGTTTGATTTCCACGTCCACGCCAGCTGGCAGGTCCAGCTTCATCAGGGCGTCAACGGTCTTGTCGGTTGGATCCACGATGTCCATCAGGCGCTGGTGGGTGCGGATTTCGAACTGGTCACGGGAAGTCTTGTTCACGTGCGGGGAACGCAGCACGTCGTAACGCTGGATACGGGT
>CBIHOX010000259.1:0-4612 GCA_966211685.1 uncultured Pseudoduganella sp. | reverse complement strand
TACCTGTCGGTGCTGGACGCCAAGCTGGCGCGCCGGGAACCGGTGGTGGGCGAGATGTCGATCCTGAACGAGGAAATCGACCGGGTCGGACAATTGATCAACGGCCTGGCCGACCTGCAGCCGAGCGACAGCGCCAGCGTCACCAACGTGGCGCGCGTGGTCGACGACGTGCTGCGCCTGTTCCGCGCCACCGAATTCGTGCCGGCCTCGGTGCAGATCCTGGTGCGCATGCAGGACGAGCCGGCGGAAATCGATGGCGACGCGGACATCCTCAAGCAAATCCTGGTCAACCTGGTCAAGAACGCGGTGGAAGCGCTGCGCGACGGCGGCAGGATAGAAATCGCCAACCGCGGCCACGTCAACCGCGAGCGCCGCCTGTACCTGGAACTGGTGGTCAGCGACAACGGCCCCGGCATGTCGGCCGAGGTGCTGGCCAATTTGTTTACCCCGGTGCGCAGCGACAAGGAAGGCAAGCACCACGGGCTGGGACTGTCGATCGTCCACAGCCTGGTCAAGAAACTCAACGGCATGATCACCTGCCGTAGCGGGAAAACCGGCACCACTTTCGAAATCCTGCTGCCGGCCCGCGGCAGCTCCAGCCAAATCGCCAGCGTGCAAGCGCGTGCGATGGATTCAGTCTAAAACCCAAGATGAACGCGACTTCTGCCAACGCCCAAACCCCGCACCTGGCAACTGACGCGCCGCACGCCGTACCGCTTACCAGCGATTACTGTCCGCGGCTGTTACTGGTGGACGATGAACCCCGACTGCTGTCGTCGCTGTATGAATTACTGCGCGACCGCGACTACACGCTGGTGACAGCCACCTGCGGCAGCGAAGCGCTGGCGCAGCTGAACCGCCTGCACTTCGACCTGGTGCTGCTGGACCTGCGCCTGCCCGACATGAGCGGCCATGAAATCATGGACTTCATGAACAACAAGGGCATCGACGCGGACGTGATCGTGATGAGCGGCGACGTCGGCATCGAGGCCGCCATCGGCGCGCTGAAACGCGGCGCCTATGACTACCTGCGCAAGCCCTACAGCCGCGAGGAATTGCTGAAGACCGTGGAAAACGCGCTGCAGCAGCGCCGCCTCGCGGTCGACAACCAGCGCATCGCGCAGCGCCTGGAAAATTCCGAGCGCATGTACCGCTACCTGGTCGACAGCTCGCCCGACATCATCTATACGCTGAACCACGAAGGCCACATCACGTTCGTCAACGACCGCGCCTACCAGTTGCTGGGCTTTACGCGCGAGGAACTGCTGGGCAAGCATTATTCGGTGCTGGTGCACGACGAAGACCAGGAGCGCGCCCGCTACGTGTTCAGTGAGCGCCGCACCGACGAGCGCGCGTCTCGCAACGTGGAATTGCGGCTGCGCTGCAAGGGCAACGGCATCGAGCGCACCTTCAGCAATACCCTGATGACGATTCCGCTCAACGCGCTGGGCATGCACGTGCCCGACCATGCGGATACGCGTCACCAGCACTACGGCATCTATGGCGTGGCGCGCGACATCACGGACCGCAAGCGCGCCGAGGAAGTGATTTCCTACCAGGCCTACCACGACATCCTGACCGACTTGCCGAACCGGATGCTGTTCAAGGACCGCCTGGGCCTGGCCGTGATCCAGGCCAAGCGCAAGCTGACGGAACTGGCCGTGATGTTCGTCGACCTGGACCGCTTCAAGCTGGTCAACGATACGCTGGGCCACGTGAAGGGCGACGAGTTGCTGCAGCAGGCCGCGCTGCGCCTGAAGGAATGCCTGCGCAAGGGCGACACGCTGGCGCGCCAGGGGGGCGACGAATTCACCATCGTGCTGCCGGAATTGCGCGACCGCCAGGACGCGAAAGCCATCGCGGAAAAGTTTTTGGAAACCCTGCAAAAGCCGTTCGACCTCGACGGCCACCAAGTCCACATTTCCGCTTCGATCGGCATCGCGATCTATCCGTCGGACGGCGAAACCATCGATGAATTGCTGCGCCACGCGGACATCGCGATGTACCAGGTGAAGGCGCTGGGCAAGAATGGCCACAGCTTCTACCACAATTCGATGCTCGACATGTCGCACCAAAAGATCGCGCTGGAACAGGCATTGCGGCGCGCGCTGGAAAACAATGAGTTGGAGATGTATTACCAGCCGCAGGTCGACGTCAACACCGGCCGCATCACGGGCGCGGAAGGCTTGATGCGCTGGAACCACCCGCAGCGCGGCTTGCTGTCGGCCGGCGAATTCCTGCCGTTCGCGGAGGAAAACGGCTTGATGCTGCCGATTTCCGACTGGATGCTGGGCGCGCTGTGCCGCGACCTGCTGCAGTGGAATGCGGCGGGCGGCGAGCATCTGCGGCTGTCGCTGAACCTGTCGCCACAATACCTGGACCGCGGCGATTTCTTTGAAAAGATGCGCGGTGCGCTGACCCGCTACGGCATTTCGCCGGCGCAGATCGAAGTGGAAATCACGGAAAACATCTGCATCCGCAATCCGCTGTATGCGATCGAGCAGTTGAACAAGCTGTGCCAGCTGGGCGTGTCCGTCGCCATCGACGATTTCGGCACCGGCTATTCCTCGCTTTCGTACCTGCACCGCTTCCCGATCCACACGCTGAAGATCGACCAGTCGTTCGTCAAGGAAATCCATGACGAGCATGGCCACTATCCGGTCATCCTCGCCATCATTTCCATCGCGCGCGGGTTGGGCCTGCACCTGGTGGCCGAAGGCGTGGAAACCGCGACCCAGGCGCGCTACCTGCAGGCCAACGGCTGCACCACGATGCAGGGCTACCTGTACCACCGCCCGATTTCGCTGACCGATTTCATCGCGGTGCTGCAAAAGCAGAAGGCGGGCGACCTGGCGCCCCAGGTCTTGCCCACGGCCCCGGCGATGGTGGCGATCCAGGCATAAGGTTCCGGCATGCGTACAGTCACGGCCACGGAAGGCGAGGCTTCCGGCGCCACCACGGGGCCAGGCAACTTCACCGCGGAATTCTTGCGCGTCAAGGACCTGGCGGAACGGGGCGTGGCCAATGCCCAGCACAGCCTGGGCTTCATGTATTTCAACGGCCAGGGCGTCGAGCAAAGCTATGAGCTGGCGCTGGCGTGGTACCGGCAGGCCGCCAACGCGGGGCTGGAACACGCGCAATACAACCTGGGCGTGATGTACCAGAAGGGCCAGGGCGTGGCCGTGGACTTGACCGAGGCGGCGCGCTGGTACCAGCTGTCGGCGGAACAGGGCTATGCCGCGGCGCAGTACAACCTGGGCTGGATGTACGCCAAGGGCCAGGGCGTGCCGAACGACACGCGGCAAGCCATGTACTGGTTCAGCAAGGCGGCCGAGCAGGGCGACGCCGGCGCGCAAAACAACCTGGGCATGATGTATGACACCGGCAAGGGCGTGCCGCAGGATTTCCGGGAAGCGATCCACTGGTACCGCAAGGCCGCCGAACAGGGCTATGCACGCGCGCAATTCAACCTGGCGCTGCGCTACGACCAGGGCCAGGGCGTGCCGCAAGACGTGCACCAGGCCATTTCATGGTGCCGCAAGGCCGCCAACCAGGGCTATGCACCGGCCCAGTTCAACCTCGCGCTGCGCTATGACAAGGGCGACGGCGTGCAGCAGGACAGCCAGCAAGCCATCCAGTGGTACCGCTGCGCGGCGGAACAGGAGCACGCCAGTTCGCAGTTCAACCTGGGCCTGATCTACGACAATGGCCATGGCGTGCCGCGCGACGACCAAAAAGCGCTGCACTGGTACCGCAAGGCCGCCGGGCAGGGCCACGCCGGCGCGCAGCACAACCTGGGCTTGCGCCATGAGCATGGCCAGGGCGTGGACCAGGATTACGAACGCGCCGAGCAGTGGTACCGCAAGGCGGCCGAGCAGGGCTTCCCGGCCGCGCAGTACCATCTGGGCCTGCTGTATGACAATGGCCACGGCGTGCCGCAGGATGCGCAGGAAGCCGTGTTCTGGTACCGCAAGGCGGCCGACCAGGGCCACTTGCGCGCCCAGTTCGACCTGGGGCTGCGCTACGAGACCGGACGCGGCGTGCCGCACGACGCGCGCAAGGCGCTGCAGTGGTACCGCAAGGCCGCCGAACAGGATTACGTGGCGGCGCAATACAACCTGGGCCGATTGCTGGACCGCGACGATGGTCCCGCGCCAGACCCGGCGCAAGCCACGCACTGGTTTGCCAAGGCTGCGGAACAGGGCCATGTGCTGGCGCAATTTGAAATCGCGCTACGCTACGACACGGGCCAAGGCATGGGGCATGGCATGCGGCGCGATTATGCGCAGGCGCTGACGTGGTACCTGAAGGCGGCGGAACAGGGGCACGTGCGGGCCCAGTTCAATGTCGGCCTGATGTACTACAGCGGCCAGGGCGTGCCGGCCGACATGGCGCAGGCATGGCTGTGGCTGTCCATGGCCGACAAGGCCGGCGCCCCGGGCGCGGCCCGCTACCTGCAAGCCGCCGCATCGCGCATGGATGAAGCGCAACTGGCGCTGGTGCGCGAACGAGTCGAACTCCTGCCCGCCTGACCGACTGCCTCATTTTGGTCCTCATTTTGGTGCCTGGCCCTTTTAGTACTATCGTTCACCATGCGAACGATAGTGCTAAA
>CBIHOX010000258.1:0-4673 GCA_966211685.1 uncultured Pseudoduganella sp. | reverse complement strand
TCGACCGGGAACGCGGCGCCGGTGTCGTTGAACTCGCCGAGCAATTGCAGGCGCTCGGCTTCCGGCAACACCGCCAGCAGGCAGGCCTGGCGCCCTGGTTCGTGTTCCAGCGCCTCGACCAGGCTGGCCACCGCGGTCCGCAAATATGCGCCGACCCGCCGCGCATCGATGCCGTGCGTGCATTGCGCGCTGATGCCGAAGGCGTGGCCGAAATCGTCGACATTGACCGTGAGCGGGTAATTGCTGCGTTCATCGTTGGACAGCGAACGGATGCCGTCCCATGCGCTGGCCGCCGCCACACCGGCGTCGGCCGACGTATCGTGGTGGCTGTGACGGAAGTTGAACAGGGCGGTGAACAGCGGCATCGGCGGCGTCACGCCGCTGCAGCGCTGCGCCATGGCCAGTGACGCCTGTTCGTGCGCCAGCAATTCGTGCAGGCTGGCATAGGTTTCATCGACCAGTTCACGCGCGTTGCGCCCGTCCAGCATGATGCGCACCGGCAGCGTATTGATGAACATGCCCAATACCTGGCCGGCGCCTTCCGAGCCTTGCAGGCGGCCCGACATCACGGTGCCGAACACCACGTCATCTCGCCCGCTGCACTGGGCCAGCACGCGCGCCATGGCGGCGTGGAACAGCACGGCCGGAGGCACGCCGATGCGGCGTGCGGTGTCGCGCACGGCGGCCGACAGCGTATCGCCCAGGGTGGTGTGCACTTCGTCGAGCGGGCTGCTGTCGCCCTGCACGTTCAACACGCCAAACGGCGCCGTGGGTTCCGTGACGTCGCCGAGCTTGCGCTGGAAGTACGCTTCATGGTCGGCGGCCGGGGTGGCCAGCGTTTGCGCAATGAAATTACGGTAAGGCTGCGGCGGCGCCAGGTGTGCGGCGCCACGGTGCATCAGCACTTGCAATTCCGTCATCATCAATTCGATGGTGACGTGGTCGCACACGATATGGTGGTGCAGCAGCGCCAGCAGCCATTCACCGGTGGCGGGATTGCGCGCAATGGTGGCGGCCAGCAGCGGCGCGCTGTCCAGCGGCAGGCTGGCCTGGCGCGGGTCGGTCAGCGCCAGGAAATGCGCGGCGGCGTCGCCCTCCGCACCGCCGGCGTGTTCCGGCATGGCGATTTCCGTGACGGCCATCGGCGCGTCGCACAGCACCACCTGCACCGCGTGCGGCAGGCCGTTCCAGCGGATCGTCGTGCGCAGGATGTCGTGGCGCGCAATGATTTGCCGCAGGGCTGCCACGAAAGAGTCGAGGCGGCCGCGGTTGTCGAACACGAGGGTCGAACGCAGGCGGTATGCGTCGTTGGCCGGCGACAGCAGGTGATGGAACAGGATGCCTTCCTGCAGCGGGCCGAGCGGATAGATATCCTGGATATTGGCCGCGCCATGCGGCACGCTGGCGGCAACGTGGTCGATCTGTTGCCGGGTCAGCGCCACCAGCGGCAGCATATCCGGCGTGATCTGCGTGCAACCGGCCGGGATCAGGTTGGGCGGCGCGGTAAACGCGGTCGTGGCCTTCGTGTCCGCCACGGTTTTGGTCACGGCCAGCGCCATGGTGGCGACGGTCGGTGCGGAAAATACCGTGCCCACGTCCAGCGCCAGGCCGGCCGCGCGCATTTGTTCGATCAGGCGCACCACCATCAGCGAATGGCCGCCGAGTTCAAAGAAGTTGTCGTCGCGTCCCACTTGCGACACGCCCAGCAGCGATTGCCAGATGCCGGCAACCGCGCATTCCACCGCGCCTTGCGGCGCCTGGTAGGCGCGGCCGGCCACCGACGCGCCATCGGGCGCCGGCAGCGCTTTCTGGTCGATCTTGCCGTTGGGCGTGACCGGGAACGACGCCAGCTGCACGAACGCGGACGGCACCATGTGGTCGGCCAGCGCGGCGGCCAGTTCGGCGCGCAGCGCCGCAGCGGACAGCGTAACCCCATCCTGCGCGATCACGTAGGCAACCAGGCGCTTGTCGCCGGGCTGGCCTTCCCTTTGTTCGTCGCGCGCCACCACCAGCGCTTCGCGCACACCGTCGCAGGCGGCCAGGCGGCTTTCGATTTCACCGGGTTCGATGCGGTAGCCGCGGATTTTCACCTGGAAGTCGCGGCGGCCCAGGTAGGCAATGGTGCCGTCGGCGTTCCAGCGTCCCAGGTCGCCGGTGCGGTACAGGCGGCCGCCCGGCGTGGATGGATCGGCAATGAAGCGTTCGCTGGTCAATTCCGGACGGTCCAGGTAACCGCGCGCCACGCCGGCGCCGCCGATATACAGTTCACCGGCCACGCCCAGTGGCGCGGCGCGCAATTGCGCATCGAGGATGCGTACGCTGGTGTTGGCCAGCGGACGGCCGATCGGAATGGCGCCGCAGGGAACGGCGTCGCCGCGGTCGTAGGCGATCGTGGTGGCCGTGACGGTGGCTTCAGTCGGGCCATAGGCGTTGATCCAGCGGCAGCGGGCAAAGCCGGGCGCCGCCAGCCATGCGGCCAGGTGGCGCGTTTCGGCCTTGTCGCCGCCGACGATGACCAGCCGCAGCGTGGCTGGCGCGCGCCGGTTCAAGGCAGTGTCCTGCGCCCACTGCGCCCAGAAGGCGGTCGGCAAGTCGCACACGGTCACGCCGTGCCGGTCGAGGAAGTCCACGAAATGCGCATCGGGGGCGACCATGTCGGCCGGGCGCATCACCAGTGTGGCGCCCATGGCCAGCGCCGGGAACACTTCACCGACCGACACGTCGAACGAGAACGACGCGAATTGCAGCACGCGGTCGTGGCCCGCCAGGCCGGTGGCGGCGATATGGCCGGCCACCAGGTGCGCGACGTTGGCGTGGGTGACCATGACGCCTTTCGGCTGGCCGGTGGAGCCGGACGTGTAAATCACGTAGGCCAGGTGACGGCGTTCCAGGGTGGCGGCATGCTGGTCGGGATTGCTGTCCGGCTGCGACGCCAGTTGCGCGTCCAGCTGGTCCGGCGCCAGCACCGGCGCCGTGGCCTGCGGGAACGGCAGGTGGCTGATGATGGCCACCGGCGCGCTGTCTTCCAGCATGTAGGCCAGGCGCTGGGCCGGGTAGGCCGGGTCCAGCGGAACGTACCCGCAGCCGGCTTTCAGCACGGCCAGCATGCTGGCCACCATGCCGATGCCGCGCGGCAGGCAGATCGCGACGCGCTGGTCCGGCTGCACGCCGAGGCTGCGCAGGTAATGCGCCAGGCGGTTGGCGCGCCGGTTCAGTTCCGCATAGCTGACCGTCACGCCGTCGCACACCAGCGCCGGGGCGTCCGGCTGGCGCGCTGCCTGCGCTTCGAACGGCAGGTGCGCCAGTGCGGACTGTGCCGCGGCATCCGGATTGGCCGGGTTGGCCTGGGCGGTGGAGCCCGACGATGCAGCCAGGGTAGCCGACGCCGTCGCCGACAGGGCCGGCGCGCACGGGAATGTATGCTCCACCAGCGCGCGTTCCTGCTCGGACAGCAGCACGGCGTCGTCGTGGTAAGCATCCGGATCGCGCGCCATGGTGGCCAGCACGGCTTCGAAGTAGCCGAGGATGCGCGCCACCTGCGCCGCGGACAGGCTGCTGGTATTCAATTCCACGTGGATGCCGCGGCCCGGCTTGACGTTGAAGTTGACATCCAGGCCATAGCCGGTGGCTTCGAACGCCTTGTTGTAGCCTTCCTGTACCGGCGCTGCCTTCAAGTCGTCATACACGTGGAAATTCGTGTAGTTGAACGTGATGTCGTAGTACGGATTGCGGCCATTATCGGCATGCAGCTGGAAGTACGGGTAGTGACGGTGCGCCAGCACGTCCAGTTCATTGGCATGGGTCTGGCGGATCAAGTCGGTCCAGCGCGCGCGCGGCAAGTGCTGGCGCAGCGGCAGGGTATTGAGGAACAGGCCCAGCACCTTGTCGCCGTCTTCCTGTTCCGGACGCACGTTGCAGATCATGCCGACCGTGACATTGTCTTCGCCGGCCAGCAGCGACGCCACGCGCAAATGCGCGCACAGCAGCACCGTACGCAGCGGCACCGACAGCGATTGCGCCAGCGCCTGCAGGGCGGCGGTGACATCCGGGTTCACGTGCATGCCCTGCGTGCGTTCCATATCGGCGGCCACCGGGCCGTCGGCTGGGGGCAAGGCCGTAGGGACGTGGCCGTCCAGGTACGATTTCCAGAACGCCTGCTGTTCGGTCGAGGCCAGCGCCTGGCGCTCGCGCGCGGCCGTGGCTTTCGGCGTCAGCGCCAGCGGCGCCAGTTCCAGGGTGCGCCGGCCCGATGCCACCAGGCTGAAATACGCATTGAACAATTCCGTCTGCAGCGACGCGACGCTCCAGCCATCGAGGATGGCGTGGTGGAAGCTCAACGTATACTGGATCGCGTTCGGTCCGCGCACGTGGACAAAGATGCGCAGCAATGGCGCGGCGGCCAGGTCGAAGCTGGTCTGGCGTTCGGCATCGATGAAGCGGCCGATCAGCGCATCCTGCTCTGCCGTCTCCATGGCGCTGATGTCGGTCACGCTCAAAGGGATGGCCGCGTCGCGGAACACCAGTTGCAGCGGTTCGCTGTAGTGGCGCAAGTCGAAGCCCGTGCGCAGCACCGGATGCTTGCGCACCAGCGCGGCCAGCACCACGCGCAATGCTTCCTCATCCCACGCCGGCAGCGCCAGATAGTTGCTGAACACATCGTGGTACAAGCCGCT
>CBIHOX010000257.1:0-4830 GCA_966211685.1 uncultured Pseudoduganella sp. | reverse complement strand
CGTAATAGGTGGCGTTCGACATCACGTTTTTCACGTAGGTGCGGGTTTCCAGGAACGGGATCGATTCAATGAAGACGGCCGCTTCCATCGGCTTGTCCAGTGTCGAGCGCCACGAGCGCAGGCGGCCCGGGCCCGCGTTGTAGGCGGCCGTGGCCAGCACTTGCGAGCCATCCATGTTCCCCAGCACCATGTTCATGTAATTGGTGCCCAGCAGGATGTTGGTGCGCACGTCGGTGATGGCGTCGGCCACGTAATCGGTCAAGCCGATCTTCTTGGCGACCCAGCGCGCCGTGGACGGCATCACCTGCATCAGGCCGGACGCGCCGGCATACGATTGCGCATCCATGATGAAGCGCGATTCCTGGCGGATCAGGCCATAGACCCAGGCCTTGTCCAGGCCCAGCGTTTGCGTGGCCGGATGCATGATGTCGTCGTGCGGCGCGGGGAAGCGCTGCGTATAGTCGACCTGCACGCGGGTGCGGTCGGACGTGTTGACCATGCGGTCCAGGATATGGTTCTGGCGCGCGAATTCGGCCGCCGCCAGGTGTTCGCGTTCGTTCAGGCTGCGCAATTCCCAGTTCCATTCGCGCGTGCCTTCGAAGCGCAGCCGCATGCCGAAGAATTTCAGCGCGCGCTGGAAGCCCGGCCGGCTGGCGATGGCCGCCACTTCACTGTCGGTCAGCGGGGCGCCCGGCGCGGGAATCGTCACCAGTTTGCCCAGTTCCTCCTGCGCCAGCTGGCCGTAGAAATTCGGCTGGTCGGCGATCGAGCGCAGCAGCTGAGCGGCTTCGCCGGACGGCTGCGTCCCCGGATGTTCTGCCATCAATGCGCGCGCTTTCCAATAGACCCAGGCCGGGTCGTTGCGCAACGCTTCAGGCATGGCGGCGATATTCTTTTTCACCTGTTTCCAGTCGCCGTTGCGCAGCGCGAAGCGGGTCTTCCACTGGTGCTGGTCGAGCGACAGCGGCGCGCCATTGGACTTGTGCCAGTATTCCGCGGTTTCCGGCGCCAGCGAGTACGACGATTGCAGCGCGATGTTGGCCCAGCCGATCGCCTGTTCCTGCGCCGTCAGCTTCGGCGCGGCCTTGTTCAGCGCCACCACGGCCAGCTTGATGCTGGTCTTGGCCGCGCGGCCCACGGCCACCAGGAAGGTTTCATGGTCGGCCTTGGACACGCCGGCGCCCTTGGCCAGCGCCACCAGCGGCACGTCCACCGCCTGGGAAATTTTCTTGTCCTCGCCGCCCAGCAACAGGATCGCGCGGCGCGCCTGCCCGGTGGCGTTGAATTCGCCGGCCAGCCGCACCTGCGCCCATACGTCGTCGGCGGAAAACTGGCCGCTCTGGTACAGCGTCGCGATCAGGCCCGCGCAGGCTTCGCCATAACCGTTGGGCTGGGTCAGCAGCACGCGCGCATCGTCGGCGACTTTCAAGCCCTTCAACGCCTTCGATTGCAGTGCATAGCACTTGACCTGCGTGTCGTCATTCAACACGAACAGCGGCAGCTGGTCATCGAAATTCGGCCAATCCTTCTTGCGGCCCAGTTCCAGCAGCCAGTCATTGCGCAGGCGGTCGGCAATCGCGCTGCCTTCGTAGCGCTTGAGGAATTCGCGGATATCGTACGTGGCGGCATCCCTCAGGCGGGATTTCAACCGATAATAGTCGACGTACGAGGGAATGGAATAGTTGGCCAGGCGCGCCGCATAAAAATCCACCTTCGCCGGCTCTTCCTTGCGCACGGCTTCGCGCAACAACAGGAAGGCATCGTCTTCCTTGCGGGTATCGGTGTCGTCGGCGCGGGCGTGGATGGAGGCGGAAGCGAAAGCACTGGCAATCGCGATGCCGGCTATCCATTTCGAAGGGGAAATCAAGGTACGACTCTCACAAAAAATCCAGACATGACCAGCGATCCAAGAATACCACGCAACCCAGCCGCGCCACCAGACAAACTGCCCCCGGGCAAGGCCGGACTGCGCAAGCAATTGCTGGCGCTGCGGCGCGACCTGGCCCCGGAAACCCGGGCCGCCTGGGACCAGGCGCTCTGCGCCAAGGTGCTGGCGTGGCAGGCGGAAAACAAGGTCATGGAACTGGGCGTGTATTGGCCGCTGCGCGACGAACCGGACTTGCATCCGGCCTATGCCGAACTGGCAAGGCGCGGCGTGCGCCTGTTGTTGCCGGTGGTGGTGGCCAGGCACACGGCGCTGGAATTTGCCGAATGGACCATTGGTGAAGCCATGGTCAAGGATGCCATGGGCGTGGCGGTGCCGGCCGACCTGCGCATGACACCGTATCCGCCCGCGCTGCTCGTGCCTTGCCTGGGCTACAACCCGCACCGCTACCGGCTCGGCTATGGCGGCGGCTTTTATGACCGCACGCTGGCGCGCACGCCGCGGCCCGCGACGGCGGGGATTGCCTACAGTTGCCTGCAGGCCGAGTTTCCGGACGATCCACACGACGTCGCGCTGGACACCGTACTGACCGAACAGCCCTGATGTCACATCCCCGGGGACTCGGCGTCCCCGTCAGACCCCATTTATGACAAAAGCGGACATCTTGCCTGCGCACATGTCCGCTTTTGTCACATTCGGGGTCTGACCCCAGGGGGTGACATGGTGACTTGGCGGCAATGCCGGGTTAGACGAGGCGCTGCCACAGCGCCGTGGTGGGCGCGGCCTGGTTCATCGAATAGAAGTGCAGGCCCGGGGCGCCGCCTTTCAGCAGGCGCTGCGCCAGGTCCGTCACCACGTCGAGGCCGAAGGCCTTGATCGATGCGGTATCGTCGCCGAAGCTGGCCAGCTTCAGGCGCACCCAGCGTGGAATTTCCGCGCCACACATATCGGAGAAACGCATCAATTGCGTGTAGTTCGTGATCGGCATGATGCCCGGCACGATGGGCACCGTGACGCCGGCCCGGGTGGCCAGTTCCACGAAATGGAAATACGCGTCGGCATTATAGAAATACTGCGTAATGGCGGCGTTGGCGCCGGCATTGATCTTGCGCACGAAGGCATCGAGGTCATGCTGCGGCGAACGCGCTTGCGGGTGCACTTCCGGGTAGGCCGCCACTTCGATGTGGAACCAGTCGCCGGTCTCGGCACGGATGAATTCCACCAATTCGTTGGCATAACGGAATTCGCCGGAGGCGCCATAACCGCTCGGCAAGTCGCCACGCAGCGCCACCAGCCGCTTGATGCCGTGCGACTTGTATTCGGTGAGGATGGCGCGGATCGATTCGCGCGTGCCGCCGATGCACGACAAGTGGGGCGCCGCATCGTTACCGGCCGCCAATATTTCCCGCACGGTATCCAAAGTCCCGTTTTGCGTGGTGCCGCCGGCGCCAAACGTCACGGAGAAATACTTCGGGTGCAATTCGGCCAGCTTGGCGCGCGTGGCGCGCAGTTTTTCCGCGCCTTCCGCCGTCTTGGGCGGAAAGAATTCAATACTGAAATTAGGAGTTTCCATCTGCATTCTTCAAAAGTAAGGTAGACAGAGCCCAGGAAATCACGCTGTACAGGATGGCGCCGCCCATCGCGGACCAGAAGCTATCGACGTGGAAGCCGTCCACCCATTGCGCCACCAGCCAGAACATGAAGCCATTGATGACGAGGATGAACAAGCCCAGCGACAGCAACGTCACAGGCAGGGTAAGCAGCAGCAAAACAGGACGTATCAGGGTGTTGACCAGGCCCAGCACAAGGGCTGCAACCAGGGCGGCGCCAATGCTTGTGACATCGACGGAATGCATCAGGTAGGGCACGGCAAGCAGGGCGGCCGCATTGATTAACCAGGTAAGGACCAAACGCATAAGTAAGCCTCGCAACCGCGCGTTGCAAGGACCGCGCCAGCGGCCGTTGCAACGGCTTGAAGCATGGTGCCGGACCTTCAGGGCCGGCACACACGTTGATTAATAACGGTAGTGGTCAGGCTTGTAAGGGCCTTCAACCTTGACGTTGATGTACGCCGCCTGCTCTTCGGTCAGGGTGGTCAGCTTCGCGTTGAGCTTTTTCAGCTGCAGGCGCGCGACTTTCTCGTCCAGGTGCTTTGGCAGCGTGTACACGCCCACCGGATATTGCTTGGTGTTGGTGAACAGTTCGATCTGCGCAATGGTCTGGTTCGCGAACGACGACGACATCACGTACGACGGGTGGCCGGTGCCGCAACCCAGGTTCACCAGGCGGCCTTCGGCCAGCAGGATGATGCGTTTGCCGTCCGGGAAGATCACGTGGTCGACTTGCGGCTTGATGTTTTCCCACTGGTACTTCTTCAGGGCCGCCACGTCGATTTCATTGTCGAAGTGACCGATGTTGCAGACGATTGCCTGGTCCTTCATTTGCAGCATGTGCTGTTCGGTCAGGATGTGGTAGTTGCCGGTGCAGGTCACGAAGATGTCGCCCTGCGACGCGGCTTCATCCATCGTCACTACGCGGTAGCCTTCCATCGCGGCTTGCAGTGCGCAGATCGGGTCGATCTCGGTCACCCAGACCTGGGCCGACAGGGCGCGCATGGCTTGGGCGGAACCCTTGCCCACGTCGCCGTAACCGGCGATCACGGCGATCTTGCCGGCGATCATGACGTCAGTGGCGCGCTTGATGCCGTCCACCAGCGATTCGCGGCAACCGTACAGGTTGTCGAACTTGGACTTGGTGACGGAATCGTTGACGTTGATGGCCGGGAACGCCAGCTTGCCATCCTTGTGCATCTGGTACAGGCGGTGCACGCCGGTGGTGGTTTCTTCGGTCACGCCCAGGATTTGCGGCAGGCGCTTGGAATACCAGGTGGCGTCTTTCGCCAGGTGGGCCTTGATCGAGTTGAACAGGCAGATTTCCTCTTCCGA
>CBIHOX010000256.1:0-4889 GCA_966211685.1 uncultured Pseudoduganella sp. | reverse complement strand
TGCTGGCGGCGGCGGTTTCGCTGAAGTAAGCGGACCGGGCGCCTATCAACGCGGTGCGGCTGAACTGAGCCGTCGCCCCATCAAAAACAAACGCCGGCGTGAAGCCGGCGTTTGTTTTTCAGATCACGATGCTCAACGCAATCCCGCGCCGGCGCCGTCGAAGGTGCGCTCGATCAGTTCGATCTTGTAGCCGTCCGGGTCGGTCACGAAGGCAATCACCGTGGTGCCGCCTTTGACCGGGCCCGGTTCGCGCGTGACGTTGCCGCCATTGGCCTTGACGGCGTCGCACGCCGTGTAAATGTTTTCCGCGGCGATGGCGATGTGGCCGTACGCCGTGCCCATCTCGTATTTGTCCACGCCATAGTTATACGTCAGTTCCAGTTCCGCGTGCTCCGGATTGCTGCCGTAGCCGAGGAAGGCCAGCGTGTACTTGTATTCGGGATTGTCGCTGGTGCGCAGCAGTTTCATGCCCAGCACCTTGGTATAGAAATCGATGGAGCGCTGCAGGTCGCCGACGCGCAGCATGGTGTGCAAGATTCGCATGGTGTTTTGCCTTGAGGGGTAAAGCACCGATTGTAGGAGGTTTGCGCGCGCCGTGCAGGGCGCGGGCCGGCGCCGTCACGCCAGCGGCAGCGCGGTTTCGTACTTGACTTCGCGCAGCGCCACGCTGGTATTCACCTGCGACACGCCGGGCAGCTTCAGCAGCACGTTGTGCAGGAAGTCGTGGTAAGCGTTCATGTCCTTTACCACCAGCTTGACCATGTAGTCGGAATTGCCTGTCACTTCATAGCATTCCATGACTTCCGGCCGCAACTGCATGGCGTTTTCAAAACCCGCCACCACGGCCGCATCGTGCCGTGTGAGGGAAATGTGCAGCATGCAGCATTGCGACAATTCCACCTTGCGCCGGTCGACGATGGCGGCATAGCGCGTGATCACGCCTTTTTCTTCCAGCTCTTTCTGGCGGCGCCAGCAAGGGGTTGCCGACATGCCTACTTTTTCAGCAAGTTCGTTGGTTGAAATGCGGCTGTTTTGTTGCAATTCGCTAAGAATTTTCAGCGACACCGCATCAAAAGTGGAATTTTCCATGAAAGCCTAAAAATAAAAATCTTGTACTTTTTTACGCCGTTTTTCACATAAAGCAGAAAAATTATTCCACCCCCCGGCTCCTACTATCTCCGGATCAATGTTACAGGCGTTCTGCCTGCCTATACAAGCTTTGGACGGAGACAAACATGGGGCTGATGAATGATGTGAGCGAGGTAAAACAGGTGCCGGGATCAGGGGCGTTGGCCGATCCCGATTACCGCCTTGACGACAATATGCGCCGTGAAACCGGCCGCATTTTCATCACCGGCACGCAGGCGCTGCTGCGCATGATGCTGATGCAAAAGCGCCTCGACGAGCGGCACGGCTTGCACACGGCCGGTTTCATTTCCGGCTACCGCGGTTCGCCGCTGGGCGCAGTGGACCAGGAAGCGTGGCGCATCGCGCCGCTGCTGAAGGAAGCGTCGATCGAGTTCCTGCCGGCCATCAATGAAGACCTGGGCGCCACCGCGGTGCTGGGATCGCAGCAGGTGGAATCCGATCCCACCCGAAACGTCGAAGGCGTGTTCGCCATGTGGTATGGCAAGGGCCCCGGCGTCGACCGCTCCGGCGACGCCCTCAAGCATGGCAATGTGTATGGCTCGTCGCCGCACGGTGGCGTGCTGGTGGTGCTGGGCGACGACCATGGATGCGTGTCGTCGTCGATGCCGCACCAGAGCGAACAGGCGCTGATGGCGTGGCAGATGCCGGTAGTGAATCCCGCCAATATCGAGGAATATTTTGAATTCGGCCTGTATGGCTGGGCCCTGTCGCGCTTTTCCGGCAACTGGGTCGGCTTCAAGGCGATTTCCGAAACCGTCGAAGGCGGCGCCGTGGTGGAATTGCCGGAACCGCGCGACTTCGCGGTGCCGGCCGACTACCTGTACCCGCCGGGCGGCCTGCACTACCGCTGGCCCGACCTGCCGTCGCTGGCGCTGGAACAGCGCCTGGCCGCCAAGCTCACTGCGGTGCAAGCCTTTGCCCGCGTCAATTCCATCGACAAGCTGGTGGTGGCGGCGCCGCAGGCCAGGCTCGGCATCATCAGCGCCGGCAAGGCTTACCTGGACCTGGTCGAAGCCCTGCAGCGCATGGGCGTGTCGTTCGACCTGCTGGAACAGTTGGGCATCCGCCTGTACAAGCCGGGCATGACGTACCCGCTGGAGCGCACCCGCTTGTTCGCGTTTGCCCAGGGCCTGGAACAGATCCTGGTGGTCGAGGAAAAAGGCCCTGTGGTGGAAGACCAGATCAAGGGCCTGCTGTACAACATGCCGGCCGCCAGCCGTCCCGTCATCCTCGGCAAGACCGATGCGCAGGGCGAGCCGCTGCTTTCCAGCCTGGGCGAACTGCGTCCGTCGCGCATCGCGCCGGCGCTGATCCGCTGGCTGGCGCCGCTGTTGCCGCAACTGGGGCTGGAGCGCCAGCTGCCGGCGTTCTGCGCTGCCGACCTGCTGTCCAACGGTGCCGACGCAGTCAAGCGCACGCCGTATTTCTGTTCCGGCTGCCCGCACAACACGTCGACCAGGTTGCCCGAAGGTTCGCGCGCGCTGGCCGGCATCGGCTGCCACTTCATGGCCACCTGGATGGAGCGCGATACCTTCAACCTGACGCAGATGGGGGGCGAGGGCGTGACGTGGGTGGCCGCGTCGCGCTTCGTGAAGGCGCCGCACGTGTTCCAGAACCTCGGCGACGGCACCTATTACCACTCGGGCTACCTGGCCGTGCGCCAGGCGATCGCCGCGAAGACCAACATCACCTACAAGATCCTCTACAACGACGCGGTCGCCATGACGGGCGGCCAGCCGGTCGATGGCGGCCTGTCGGTGCCGCAGATCGCGCAGCAGGTGGTGTCGGAAGGCGCCAGCAAGGTGGTGGTGGTGACGGACGACGTGGCGCGCTATGAAGGCGTGGTGCTGCCGGCCGGCGTGCCGGTGCGGCCGCGCGAGGAACTGGACCTGGTGCAGCGCGAATTGCGCGAGACGCAGGGCGTGACGGTGCTGATCTACGACCAGACCTGTGCTGCGGAAAAGCGCCGCCGCCGCAAGCAGAACAAGCCGGGCAAGACCGTGTTTCCGGACCCGGCGCGCCGCATGATGATCAACCCCGCCGTGTGCGAAGGCTGCGGCGATTGCGGCACGCAGTCGAACTGCCTGTCGATCCTGCCGCTGGAAACGGAGCTGGGCCGCAAGCGCCAGATCGAGCAATCGTCGTGCAACAAGGATTATTCGTGCGTGGAAGGATTCTGCCCGTCGTTCGTGTCGGTGCTGGGCGGTTCGCTGCGCAAGCCGGCCGCGGCGCAAGTGACGCTGCAACAGCTGGAAGACATGCTGGCGCCGCATCCGCTGCCGCCGCAATACGGCTTCGCCAAGCCGTTTGAAATGCTGGTGGCCGGAATTGGTGGCACCGGCGTGGTGACCCTGGGCGCGCTGGTGACGATGGCCGCGCACCTGGAAGGCAAGGGCGCTTCCGCGCTGGACTTCATGGGCTTCGCGCAAAAGGGCGGCGCCGTGATGTCGCACGTGCGCGTGGCGGCGTCGCCGGCGCTGCTGAACCAGGTCCGCATCGACCTGCAGCAGGCCGACGCGCTCCTGGCGTGCGACCTGGTGGTGGCGGCCATGCCCGATGCGCTGTCCGTGATGCGCCATGGCCATACGCAAGTGGTGGCCAACGAGCGCGAGACGCCGACAGCGGAATTCACCCGCAACCCGGACGCCGACATCAACAAGGAAGGCTTGCTGGCCAAGCTGCGCCACGGGGCGGGCGACGCCAACGTGTTCGGCATCAACCCGGCCGACCTGGCGCTGCGCGCGCTGGGCGAACAGATCACGGCCAATATCGTGCTGCTGGGCTATGCGTGGCAGCGCGGCCTGGTGCCGGTGGGCTTGCCGGCCATGATGCGCGCGATCGAACTCAATGGCGTGGCGATCGACTTGAACAAGCGCGCCTTCATGCTGGGCCGCCTGGCCGCCGCCGACATGAAGGCGGTGGACCGCCTGGCGCAGCCGCAGCAGGTGATCCAGTTCGCGCAACCGAAATCGCTGGAAGAGACGGTCGCGCTGCGCGTGAAATTGCTGACCGATTACCAGGACAGCGCGTATGCAGGCCGTTACGCGGCGCTGGTGCGCCTGGTCGAGCAAAAGGAGCGCCAGCTCGAAGGCGAGGGCTCGAAGCTGGCCCTGTCGAAAGCCGTGGCGCGCAGCCTGTACAAGGCCATGGCGTACAAGGATGAATACGAAGTGGCGCGCCTGCACGCCGACCCGGCCTTCCGTGACCAGATCGCCGGCCAGTTCGAAGGTGACGTCAAGCTGCAATTCCACATGGCGCCGCCGCTGCTGTCCCGCAACAAGCCGGGCAGCACGGTACCGGCCAAGCGCACCTTTGGCGCCTGGATGCTGCCGGCCATGGGCATGCTGGCGAAACTCAAGGGCTTGCGCGGCACCGCGCTGGACGTCTTCGGCTATACCGAAGAGCGCCGCCGCGAACGCGCATGGCGCGACCAGGTGATGGTGCTGGTTGAAGAACTGGCAGGTGGTCTGACGGCGGACAACAAGGCGGTGGCGCTGAAGCTGGCGCAATTGCCGGAAAAGGTGCGCGGCTTTGGCCACGTGAAACTGGCGAACCTGGAAAAGGCGCAGCAGGAACTCGAAGCGCTGCGCCCGCAAATGCACGCTAAAAGCCAGTCCGGCCAGTTCGTGATGATGAAACGGGCATGAAGCGTGGCGCCGCTTCCCCGCCAGCGCGGGGAGGCGGGGCACTGGCGTTAATATTTGCCCGTATCCTGGTCGCGCAGGTGCAGGTCCTGCCCT
>CBIHOX010000255.1:0-5055 GCA_966211685.1 uncultured Pseudoduganella sp. | reverse complement strand
CGATCTGGCCGATGTGCGGTTTCTCGGTTTCGATCCACAGCAGGTCGGCGCCGTTTTGCAGCGAGGTGATGCAGTCCAGCACGCAACGCGCTTCGCCGGTGCCTGGGCGGAACTGGAACAGGTTGCTTGGCAGGCGCTTAGGACGCACCAGCTTGCCGCCTTGCTTGATCACGACGTCGCCATTGTTCATGGTTTCCGTGGTGACTTCTTCCACGTCCAGGAACGAGTTGTACTGGTCGCCCAGGTCACCCGGTTCGGTGGTGTAGGCAATCTGCTTGGTCAGGCCGGCGCCCAGCGAGTCGGTACGCGCCACGATCACGCCATCTTCCACGCCCAGTTCCAGGAACGCGTAGCGGATTGCGCGGATCTTGGCCAGGAAGTCTTCGTGCGGCACGGTGACCTTGCCATCCTGGTGGCCGCACTGCTTCTCGTCGGACACCTGGTTTTCAATCTGGATGCAGCAGGCGCCTGCTTCGATGAATTGCTTGGCCAGCAGGTAGGTCGCCTCCGCGTTGCCGAAGCCGGCGTCGATGTCGGCGATGATCGGCACCACGTGCGTCACGTGGTTGTCGATCTGTTCCTGGATGGCTTTTTTCGATTCGGCGTCGGTGGCGGCGTCGAGCTGGCGGAACAGGCCGCCCAGTTCGCGGGCGTCAGCCTGGCGCAGGAAGGTGTACAGCTCCTTGATCAGGCCGGTCACGGCGGTTTTTTCATGCATCGACTGGTCTGGCAGCGGGCCGAATTCCGAACGCAGCGCGGCAACCATCCAGCCCGACAGGTAGAGGTAGCGGCGGTCGGTGGTCTTGAAATGCTTTTTAATCGAGATCAGCTTTTGCTGGCCGATGAAACCATGCCAGCAGCCCAGCGACTGGGTGTACTGCGACGGATCGGCATCGTAGCGGGCCATGTCGGCGCGCATGATTTTCGCGGTGTAGCGGGCGATGTCCAGGCCGGTCTTGAACTTGTTCTGGGCGCGCATGCGGGCGGCCGATTCCGGGTTGATGGCGTCCCATGGGCTGCCTTCTTTGTCTTTCAGGGCGGCGATGGCTTTGATGTCGTCGTTGTAGGTAGACATGGTAGTGATCCTAAATAAAAAGCTTGATTAAGAAAGCGTTGCGAGACGCGGTCCGGTACTGAATTCAAAAGCTCACTGCATGACTAAATAGTAGACCTCTTTTGGGTTTTGTAAAAGATGTCTTATATAAGACATATAACTTAAGTTATTCCTTAGATTTCAATTGGTTACGGATGGAATTTTGCGATATGAAATTGTTTTTCAGGAAATGAAGTGATCGTAAGCAGCTTTTTTGCAGCTGCTTTCCGCGATGTGAGATTGGGTTTTCATATCGCGGGAAATGGCGGGTGTGCTGAGCAGGCATAGGAGTTCCTTCCCGAACGGGGTTGCCGTTACATGACCTGATTCTAGCGGGGACCGGTGACGCGGGTGTGACGGTTGGGGAGGGGCGTTGTCAATGCACTACGTCCCCGGGCAGGGCGCCCGGGAGACGGGGACTTCAAGCCGCCGGGCGGCGGTGATTAATGTCGTTTCGCGGCGCTGGCGTCGCGCGGGGCGCGGAATTCGGAATCCTTGCCCCAGTTCGGCCAGTCGGACGAGTCGGCCAGGTCGCGGCCCAGGCTGTACAACAGTTGCAAGTCGCGCGCCATGCCGGTGAACGGCCATTTCGCGCTCCATTCGTCCGATGGCTGGTGGTAATTATTGGTGTTGTAGGCTTCCTCGGCAGCCTTGCCGGCGGCCAGCCCGCCATCTTCCCAGTCCTCGCCGGAACCGAACGAGAAGGCCGGCACGCCGCGCTTGGCCAGCGGGAAATGGTCGGAGCGGAAGAAGTGGCCGGCTTCGGGTTTCGGGTCAGGCGCATAGCTGATGTTCCACTGCCTGGCCTTGGCCACCAGCGCATCCATCAATTCGAGCTTGGCGCTGCCGGAGGTGGTGAAATTGCGGGCCGGACCATGCGGGCTCAGCGCGTCCACGTTGATCACGCCGGCCGTGGTGGCCAGCGGATACAGCGGATTGGCCGCGTAGTATTCGGAACCGAGCAAGCCTTTTTCCTCGGCCGTCACGGCCAGGAACACCACGCTGCGCTTGGGCGCCGGGGCCTTGCCGTAAGCGCGGCCCAGTTCCAGCAGGGCGGCGATGCCGGTGGCGTTGTCGACCGCGCCGTTATAGATCGTGTCGCCTTTCGCGTCGGGCGCGCCGATGCCGAGGTGGTCCCAGTGGCCGCTGTAGATCACGGTCTGGTCTTTCCGGCTGGCGCCTTCCTTCACGGCCGCCACGTTCCGCGACTTGATCACCTGCGTATCGACCGCATAGTGGGCCGACAAGGTCACGCCTTTCAGTTCGACCGGCTTGAAGTCGCGCGCCTGCGCCTGTTTCTTCGCCGCCTCGAAATCCAGGCCGGCGCGCTTGAACAGATCGGCGATCACGTCGCGCTGGATCCACGCTTCCATCGGCGCGTGCGATTTGCCCGGCTCCTTGCGCACGATGTCGTACATGACGTTGGTGTTGGAATTCTTCACGGTCGGCCAGCCGTACGACGCCGGCGCGGTTTCATGCACGATCAGCGTGCCGATCGCGCCCTGGCGCGCCATTTCCTCGTATTTGTAGGTCCAGCGGCCGTAGTACGTCATGGCCTTGCCGCCGAAATCGCCTTCGCCGGTTTCAAAGTCCGGATCATTGATCAGCACCACGGCCAGCTTGCCTTTCAGGTTGACGCCCTTGAAGTCGTCCCAGTTGCGCTCGGGCGCCTTGACGCCATAGCCGACGAACACCAGCGGCGCCTTGTCGAAGTCGACCCGCTTCTGGCCATTCATGGCCGCGCGCACGGCGACCTGCTCGCCCTGCACGAAATTCTGCGCGGATTTGCCGTCGTTGACGGTCAGGCTCACGGGGCCCTTGATTTCAAAGCGGCCCAGCGGCACTTCCTGGGTCCAGGAGCGCTTGCCCTTGACCATGTCGCCGCCCGGCTTCAGGCCGGCCGCCTTGAACTGCTCGATCAGGTAATTCACGGTCTTGGTTTCGCCGGCGGTATTCGGGCCGCGGCCTTCGAATTCGTCCGACGCCAGCACCTTGACGTCCTGCGACAGGCGCTGGGCGTCGATGTGCGGCAGGTTGTCCGGCGCCGCCGCGGTTGCGGTGGCCGCGGCGGCCGTGGCCAAAAGCATGGTGGTAGCCAGCATGGCGTTTTTCTTCACTGGAAGTCTCCTTGTGGGGTAATGGTGCAAGAAATCCGGCAAGTATCCGGGCTGCGCCAGTGGCGGTCAACCGCCTGCATGTAACAGTACGTGTCGCGGCGACCAGGACGGCGCCGCTGCGGCGGACGCCGGATGTGGATTACTTGCCGTACAGGGTTTCTGCGCGCTGGAACAGGATCCAGGACGTGGCGACATATTTGTCGCCGCTGCGGGCAACGTGGCCCTTGTGGGAATGCGTGAAGCCGGCCGGGGCGATCACCAGGCGGCCCTGGCGCGCTTCCACATGGCGCCGCTGGTAAAAGAATTCGGTCGAGCCGCCGTCCTGCACGTCGTTCAGGTAGAACTGGAACAGCAGCACCCGGTGCAGTGTTTCGCACGACGCGTTTTGCGGATATACCTCGGAATGCCAGTGGTGGTAGCCGCCGCTGTCTTGCAGGTACTTCTGCAGGTTGATCGCGCCGCCGCGGTACATGGCGCGGATCACGTGGCTGATGGTGTCGGCGTCGAAATCGTCGAAGTTGTCCAGCGACAGCACCACCGGCTGCCCCGTCACCGGATGCGCCAGCGTCGGAGACAGGGCGCCCATCAGCAGCATCCGGTACTGGCTGACGTAGCTGCCCAGGTGCTTCAGCACGGCCGACATGAACAAGTTGGAGACGTCGTTCCACTCCTTGTAATTGGAAATCGTGAGGTCGTAGCTGTCCTTCTTGCTGAGGTCGACACCCTGGCCGGTCTTGCCGCGGATGACGTCCTTGCTGGCGTTGAAGCGCGCGATGATGTGACCGCACTGCTCCGGTGTGAGGGCGTTGTCATACACCCCGATGAAATCATCCATGCGCCGCGTGTCCGTTAGGTTGAGTGGTTGAGTGGTTGAGTGAAAACCACACTATACAAGCGCGGCATCGCCTCAGCCAGCCTGTGGCGTTACAGGCGGCGGAATTGCCACAGTGGCTTGCTATAATGACTTCACTGACATGCCGATACTGCCAATGAACAACACCTTGCACCGCCTGGCGGACTTGCTGCTCGACGTGGTCTTCCTGGTCGATAAGGGAGGACGCATTGTGTACGTGAACCCGGCTTGTACCGCCGTGTTTGGCTACGAGCCGGAAGAAATGACCGGGCGGCCAGTCCTCGACTTCATCCATCCCGACGACCTGCGGCGCACCGTCGATGAAATGGCGGAAGTGGCGGCCGGCCTGCACCGCACCGGGTTTGAAAACCGCTACCTGCGCAAGGATGGCAGCGTCGCGCACATCATGTGGACGGCGCGCTGGTCGGAAGATGACCAGTTGCGCATCGGCGTGGCGCGCGACATCAGTGAACGCAAGCACGCCGAACAGCGCCAGGCCGGCATGCTGGCGCTGTCGACGGCGGCGCACGCCGCCGACTCGGTGGAAGCGCTGTTTGGCGCATTCCACGCCATCCTGCTGGACTTGATGCCGTTGCGCGGACTGGCTGCCGTGCTGGATCCGGGCGCGCGCGTGGCATACGCGGCCACCGCGCCGGGCCTGCCTGCCGGGGCGGCCGACACGACCCGCTGGTACGCCGAACCGATGTCCACACCGGGCATGAAATTCGGCGAACTGCGCTTCGACGTCGAGCGCGCGTCGGTGTTGTCGGCGCATGACCGCGACGTGCTGCAATTTGCCGCGGCCCAGGCCGCGGCCGTGATCGAACGCCTGGCACTGCACGCCGACCTGGCGTATGCGGCGCGTTACGATGAATTGACCGGCTTGCCGAACCGGCGGCTGTTCCAGGACCGCATGCAATCGGCGTTCGCGCGCAGCCGCCGCGAGCGCACGCGCGGCGCGCTGCTGTTCATCGACCTCGATGATTTCAAGC
>CBIHOX010000254.1:0-5099 GCA_966211685.1 uncultured Pseudoduganella sp. | reverse complement strand
CCAGTCGGTTCAGGAAATTCATCAGGTTCTTGCCTCACTCATAGCTTCTGGTACAGGTACATCGGACGGGAACAGCGGCTCGTTGCCGCGCTGGCCGGCCCGGAACGACTTCAGGGCCAGCACGTAATTCAGCACTTGCGATACGGCCGCGTACAGCTGCACCGGGATTTGCTGGTTCACCTGGCTGGTATTGTAGATGGCGCGCGCCAGCGGCGGCAGCGGCATCACTTCAATGTTGTGTTCAATGGCGATCTGGCGGATGTACAGCGCCATTTCATCGACGCCCTTGGCCAGCACGTACGGCGCCTCGGCGCGCGTTTCATCGTAGCGCAGCGCCACCGCGTAGTGTTCCGGGTTGGTGACCACCACGTCGGCCTGCGGCACGGTCTTGCGCGCGGAACGCTGCGCCATCGCGCGCTGCAGCTGGCGGATGCGCTGGCGCACTTCCGGCCGGCCTTCGTTGCTCTTGAATTCTTCCTTCAAGTCCTGCTTCGACATGCGCTGGTTTTGCGCGTAGAAGAACGCCTGCGCCGGCACGTCGATGATGGCGAAGATGACGAACACGGAAATCATCGCCATCAGGCCGTCGAGCATCAGCCCGCCGCCCGTCATCAGCGCTTCATTGAACGGCAAGCCCTGCAGCCGGGTGTAATCCTTCATGGTGGAGGTGGCAATGTGCACCAGCACCCAGCACAGCACGATGGCCTTGGCCAGCGACAGCGCGAATTCGAACGCATGCTTGCCGGAAAACAGCCGGCCCAGGTTGGAGACCGGGCTGAAGCGCTCCAGCTTGGGTTCCCAGTGCTTGCTGGTGAAGACCCAGCCGCCCGGCACCATGCTGCCCAGCACGATGGCCAGCGGCACCACGAACAGCGGCAGCACCATCTTGATCAACAGCCAGGTGGCCGAGGAAAAAATGATCGACAGCGTGTTCAGCATCGATCCTTCGGCCTCGTAGTTGCCGAACGCCTGGTGGAACAGCGCGCGCAACTCTTCCATATACGCCGGCATCAGGAAAATGAACAACTTGAGCGTGACCAGGATGCCGAGCGCGGTCGCCAGGTCGCGCGAACGCACCACCTGGCCCTCTTCGCGCGCCTTCTTCAGCTTCTGGGCTGAAGCCTTTTCTGATTTGTCGCCAGTACTGCTGTCAGCCATGGCCCACCCGCATTTGCGCCTGTATCATGTCCAGCACCTGCCCCGAGATCCGCACGTAATGGCCGGGGATGAAGCGCACCACCTGGCCCAGCATGAACAGCCCGAATATCGTCACCACGGAAAAACCCAGTGAGAACAGGTTCAGCGTGGGCGCCACGCGGTTCAGGAAACCAAAGCCGATCTGCACCACGATGGTGGCGAACACGATCGGCACCGCCAGCAGCATGGCGGCGGCAAACACCCACGCCACGTTCCACGCCACGGTCTGCAACAGCAGCGGATGGTAGCCGCCGCCCAGCGGCCAGGCCTGGAAACTGGCCCCGATCACGCCGGCAATCACCAGGTGGCCGTCCACGGCAAAGAAAATCACGATGGTAAGCATGGTCAACAGCGCCGACACCACGTCCGACGACTGGCCATTGATGGGGTCATTCATCACCGCCATGGAAAAACCGATCTGGCTCGACACCATGTAGCCCAGCACCATCATGACCGAGGTGGCGAAATGGAACGCCAGCCCCAGCACGCCGCCGATCACGGCCTGCTCGATGGTGGCCACCACGCCGTGCAGGGAAATCGGGTCGATCGCGCCCGCCGACGACGTCAGCGGCAGCATCAGCACCGACAGCACCAGGCTGGCCAGGATGCGTATCGTGACCGGCACCATGGCTTCGCCCAGCACCGGCGCGGAAGCCATCATGGCCATCACGCGCACGAACGGCCACCACCAGGCGTTCAGCAAGGGCAGCAGCTGGGCCAGTACCGATTCCATGGCGGTCAGCCGACCAGGGTGGCCGCGCGGGTGAAGATGGACACGCAATAATCCATCAGGTACCCCGCCATCCAGCGTCCCGCCACGATCAGCGCCAGCAGGGTGACGATCAGGCGCGGCAGGAAGCTCAGCGTCTGTTCGTTGATTTGCGTGGCGGCCTGGATCAGCGCCACCACCAGGCCCGTGACGAGGCCCGGCACCACCAGCACCAGCACCAGGATCATCACGATATGCAGCGATTCGACGATGAGGTCGACCGCGAGATCGGGCGTCAGCATGTCGTTCAGTTTAGTAAATCTAAAATGCGGAGCCCGGCTGAAGCCCGGCACCGGTAATCAATAGGCCTGTATGCTGGTCACCAGCGTATTGACGGTCAGCGTCCAGCCGTCGACCAGCACGAACAGCAGCAGCTTGAACGGCAATGAAATCACCAGCGGCGACAACATCATCATCCCCATTGCCATCAGCACCGACGACACCACCAGGTCGATGATGAGGAAGGGAATGAACAGCAGGCAGCCGATCTGGAACGCGGTTTTCAATTCCGACAACACGAACGCGGCCAGCTTCACGGTGAACGCATGGTCCGCCGGCTTGGCGACTTTTTCATCGCCGGCCAGATGGGCAATCTGTTTCAGCGCGGCCTTGCTGGTCTGGGCCAGCATGAAGCGCGAAATCGGCGCCTCGGCGATCTTCAGCGCCTGTTCCAGGCCGATTTTTTCCTGGTCATACGGCACGAAGGCATTGCGCCAGATGTCGTCGCCGATCGGCCGCATCACCAGCAGCGTCAGGATCAGCGCCACGCCGGTGACGACGCGGTTGGGCAAGCCCTGCTGCAAACCCAGCGCCTGGCGCAGCAGCGCCAGCACGATCACGAAGCGGGTAAAGCTCGTCATCATCATGACCAGCATGGGCAACAGGCCCAGCAAGGTCATGATGATGAGGATCTGGGTCTTGACCGTCAGTTCGGTCTTGGCGCCCGGCACCACATTGGCCAGCAAATCCACCGCGTGCGCGGGCGCGCAGGCAAGCACACCCGCCACCAGCGCGGCGCCGCCCAGCCATCGCAGGCCGGCCATCGTCGACATTGCCTTCCGCACGGCGGAGGTCAAGGCTGCATCATGTCGAGGTTCAGACCGTCGAGGTCGATCACCTTCAGGCCATAGTTTTCACCGGCCACCACGACTTCGGCGCGGCCGATGGCCGTGCCGTTGACCTTGATGGTCAGCGGTTCGCCGGCCAGCATGTCGAGCTCCACCACGCTTTCCGGGCCGATCGACATCAATTCCTGCAGCGAGATGCGGGCCGACCCGACTTCCAGCGTCAGCGTCACGGGGATCTTGCGCATCATTTGCGGCAGGTCGCGCCGCGGCGCGCCGGCGCGGGCCGGCACCATGCCGTCGCCCATGTCGTTGCCGCCCTGGTCGATGATCATTTCTTCGGAAATGTCTTCCAGCAGCGCGTCACTGCCGCTGTTCGGATTTACGTTCATCATGTTTTATTCGACGTCTTCAAAAGAGGTTAAACAGATCTTGCCCTTGTGCTCGGAGACAGCGGCTGTAAACAAGCGCGAATCGTCGAGCAGGACGTCGGCCCGGTGCATGCTGATGGGCATCACGTCGCCGATGCGCAAATCAAACAGGGTTCCCAGCATGACTTCCTTGGTCACCAGGATCCCTTTCAGGTTGACTTGCAGGCGCGTGGCCAGCGGCGCCGACGCCTGGGTCGCGCGGCGCGCCGTGTCGCGCTCCGGCGCCAGGCCGTGCAGCACGGCCGTCATTAATTGCTTGTCCAGCGCAAACCAGAAGCGCCCCACCAGCGGCGGCTTGCCGCCGGTATCGTGGTCCGACACGGTGACCGTGACGATCCACGTGCCGGCCGGCGGCTGCGCGCCCGGCTCGGCATGGAAGTCATGGGTGGCGTTCGCCGGCGCATCGTCGGCCTTTTCCGGGCGCGGCAGGTTCGCTTCGATGCGTCCGGCCAGCGTGCCCGCCAGCTGTTGCCCCAGCACCACGGCCAGGCGGTCTTCGGTGGCAGTGACCTTCACGGCGGCGTCATCGAGGCTGCCGTCGCTCTTGGCGCGGCCATAACGGAAATTGAGGACAGCCAACAACACTTTGCGCTCCAGCGCAAATGCAATGTTGCCCGCCGACGCGGCGAAATTGAGCCAGCGCGCACGCGGCTCACTGCCGTCAAGGCGCGAAAATTCCACGCTGTCGACCTGGAACGAGCCCCAATAGCGGCGGTTCATGTTCAGGCGCATGGCCTGCGCCAAGTCTTCCTTGAGCTGGGCCGCGAATGCTGGCAAACGATGCACGGGACGCCCCAGCAGGCACGGATCGAGCACCTGGTGTTGCACGGTTTTTTTCACGAGATTCATTGTTTGTTGGGAATCGGTACGCGGCCGGTACACTTTCGGCTCCGCCGCGCACTGCCGCGGCCGGATGCATATGCCATATCCTAGCTTAAAAAACGCCGGGCGAGGCGAAGCTTACATGAATTTCTGCCCCCTTGCCACGGATCAATTTTCGATCCTGTGAGCATCAAGTCTTTACAGAAATATTGCTAGCAGGTAAGCTTATTCGTAGCATGACAGCGCATTTGCTGCAAGGCAATAAAAAATCGAAAAAATGCGCTTAGTGCATGATTAAAAAGGAAATTCTGTCTCTTCCAGGGGACACGGATCGACCTTTTCTGTTGTTTCCGCACAATGGACTACACCAGACTAATTTCCAGCATGTATGATTCTTCGAGTCCGCCGCGCATCGGATTGATGTCGGCGCTTGTCGGAAAACCAGCCGACATGGGGCTATGGTAGCCATGTGTGAAGTACGTTGCAATTGAATAAGCAACCGTCTAAGCAACTAACGGAGGTGCAATATGGCTAACGAATTCGCCAGCCTGATCCAGTCAGACCTGGCATCCCTGACCAACGCGGCAGCCGACCTGTCGAGTTCTGCCATTGCCCCGGCAGCCCAGTTCGGCAATATGGCCGGCATGGGTGCGCAACCGGGCCAGCACGGCGGCAATTTCTCGTTCGCCCAATCCATGCGCGAGGCCCTGAACAAAGTCAACGCGGACGACGCCAACGCGGCCCAGAAAATGGCCGACGTCGATGCCGGCCGCAGCGACGACCTGGTGGGCGCCATGCTGGCCAGCCAGGAAGCCA
>CBIHOX010000253.1:0-5199 GCA_966211685.1 uncultured Pseudoduganella sp. | reverse complement strand
TTGAACAGCAAGATCAGCGACAGCGCCAGCAGGGCGCCCAGGACCGCCTGCAGTGCGGTCATCAACGAAACGTGGACCAGTAACGCTTGTACTGCAGAAATGAAGGTAGACATCGAAGTTCAGGAAACATTACAATCAAGCGTAATTATAGTGCGCTGCAACATATAAATCCAATTTCGTTTCCCGATATCAATCATTCGGAAAACGAATAAGTCCACACCCACATACCATGAGCTTCCTGACGCTGGACTTGAACCTGCTGCGTGTATTCGACGCAGTCATGACTGAACAAAACCTGACCCGCGCCGCCGGCCACCTGGCCATGACGCAGCCGGCCGTGTCGAACGCCATCAAGCGCTTGCGCGAAAGCCTGGGCGACGAATTGCTGATCCGCACCGCCTATGGCGTGAAGCCGACGCCGCGCGCCGAGGCGCTGTGGCCGTCGGTGCGCAGCGCGCTGGCCAGCCTGGAAGCGGCCGTGACGCCGGAAACCTTCGACGTCTCGAAAGCGCACGCCACGTTCCGCCTGGCCATGGCCGACGCCACCGCGGCCTTCTGGCTGCCGTCGCTGATGCGTTCGATCGAGCGCGAGGCGCCCGGGGTCAACGTGCGCATGGTGCCGCTGACCACGCGCGAACCGCGCCCGATGCTGTTGCGCGGCGACGTCGACCTGGCGGTCGGCTTCTTCCCCGGCGTGGCGGCGCAGCTGTCGTCCGACACGAGTTCCCCGATCCGCCACGAACGCCTGTATTCCGGCCACTATGTGTGCGTGATGCGGCGCGACCACCCGCTGGCCAAGGTCGAACTGACGCTCGATAACTATTGCGCCGCCAACCATCTGCTGGTGAGTTTTTCCGGCCGCGCACACGGCCTGGTCGACGAAGCGCTGGCGCAAATCCAGCGCGAACGCCGCATCCTGCTGACCGTCAACCAGTTCTTCACGGCCGGCCGGGTGGTGGCCAACTCGGACTTGATCACCGTGCTGCCGAAGCACCTGATCGCCTCGACCGGCATGACCGACGCGCTGGTGCACAAGGAATTGCCGTTCCAGCTGCCGGCCGTGCACCTGGACATGCTGTGGCACGAACGCGATGCCCGCAGCCCGGCGCACAAATGGCTGCGCGCCAACCTGGAAAGCATGAACAACGTGGTGCAAAAGACCGCGCCCGGCACGCATCCGCGCAGCGACGTGGAATAACCAGCCGTTTCAACCAGGCTGCCGCGTGGTTGCCGCGCCTCGCCGTGCAGGCGCATTGCCCGCAGCGCGGCGCCGGTTGCCGTCATGTTGAACCATCAACGGGATGCGGCCTGCGCATCCCGCCTCCGTCAATGCGCGGCCGACTTGTAGCCGATCCTGAAGCCGCCCCAGTGCCGCCCGTTGACGTAAATCGGCGCCGACAAGTCGTGCATGACTTCCCCCGTATCGCGCTTGTAGGTCTGCAGCAGGAACGGCGCGGTATTGGATCCGCAGCGCTTGCCGGTGCGGTCGCTGAAAATGCGCTTGGTGCGGTTATTGACGATGTCGATGTCGTAATTGCCCGTCAGCGGCTGCGAAAACTTCTTGTTGTGCGTTGGGAAATAGCCATTGTTGTCGACCGCGCCGGCATACGCCAGGTGCGGCATGGCAGCCAGCACGCCTTCCTGCAGCGCGGGGAGGATCTTGTCCGTAAACGCGTCGAATTGCGTGGAATACTTTACCGGGTCGGTGCCGGCGATCGGCACGTAGTGGCGGTCGAACAGCGCCGCTTCGCTGATCTTGCCGGCGGCGACGGCCTGCTCGAACAGGCGTCCCACCGCGCGCGCCGCTTCCTGCGCCGCGTGGATGATGTCATCGTGCGCGGTCGGCACCTGCGCCTTGCCCAGGGCCGCGGTAATGACTTCGGCGCGCTCGGCCACCGCCATCGCGGATCCCGCCGCGCGCGGCAATTCACTCTCGGTCGACAGCATGCTGTCGCGGATTTGCGCAATCGCGTGCGCGATCACGTGCGTGGTGTCGACGTGCTCGCGCGAGGCGCGCGCGATTTCACCGATCTCGGTTTCCGACACCCCCGAAGACTGTTCGATCGACGACAGCAGGCCATGCACGGTTTCCACGTTCTGCGCCGCGTCATTGACGCTCGACGCCAGCGAATTCATGCCGCGGCTGGCGATTTCAGCCTGCTCGTTGATGGCGCGCACCATCAGTGAAATTTCATCGGTGGCTTCCTTGGTGCGCTGCGCCAGTTGCCGCACTTCGCCGGCCACCACCGCAAAACCGCGGCCCTGTTCGCCGGCGCGCGCCGCCTCGATGGCGGCGTTCAGCGCCAGCAGGTTGGTGCGGGCGGAAATTTCCGTGATGGCGGTGGTGAAGCCGTAAATGCGCTTGGCCTTGTCCTGCAGTTCGGCCATGACAGCGGCGGCCTGCTGCGCGTCGGCGCGGGCGCGGCGGATGCGTTCCAGGCCCTGGTCCGCTTCGGTGCGCCCGGTCTCGGTTTCCGCGCGCACGCGCGCCGCCACCTGGGCAGCCCGCTCGGCATTGACGGCGATTTTTTCCGTGGTGTGCGCATTCTGGCCCGATCCGGTGACGATCTCGCCCGCGGTGCGTACGTCCGACTCGATTTTCTTTTTGACGGAATCGACAAAATACGACGTTTCCGCCGCGCCGATCATGATGGCGTCGATTTCCTCACCCACGGTGCGGGCAAAGCGCTGCGGGCCATCGTCGCTGCGGCCGGCGCCTTTCAGCTGGACCACCAGCGCGCCGGTCAGGGCGGCCAGCGCGGCCGGCCACAGCGACGCCGCGCCGGCCACCTGTTCCGCTGTCAATGAAACCAGCGACCCCGCGGCGGCCGCTCCGACTACCCACCCAACGTGATGCATGTGCTTGCGCTGCAACTTCATTTCTTCCTCCAGGTCGCACAAGCTTGCCTTGCATCCGCCAGCACGGGCCTGGACTGGCCAGTGCGGGTGCGAGGGGAGCACCCGCGGCTGGCCGGTCGCTGGTTCTATGACCAGTCTCGGCTGCGCCCGTTCAGCGGTGAACTACAGTTACTTGATAGGCAGCTTGCTTGTATTTTTAACTTCTTCCATGACTGCATAAGTGTGGGTTTCCCGCACACCCTTCTGTAACAGCGTCTTGCCCAGGAATTCCCGGTAAGCCGCCATATCCTTGACGCGCGCCTTGACCAGGTAATCGAAGCCGCCAGCCACCATGTGGCACTCCAGCACCTCGGGGATCAATTGCACGCTTTGTTTAAATGCATCAAATACTTCCGGCGTGGTACGATCTAACACCACCTCGATGAACACCAGCAAAGACACATCGAGCAATTGCGGATTGAGTTGGGCGGTGTAGCCCATGATGTAACCGGACTCGTGCAGCTTACGCACGCGCTCCAGGCAGGCGGCTGGCGACAGGTTGACGCGCGCAGCCAGTTCGACGTTGCTGATGCGCCCGTCGCTCTGCAGTTCCATCAAAATCTTTTTGCTAATCTTGTCCAGCATGTAGAAATCCCCTTCTAATTTTATTTGGTGAAATTCTCTCACCAAAAACAATGTATGGCTAGTACTAAGTAATACCAGAATTAATCCAGAAGAAATCCCTCTACAATCGAATCATCAGCAGCACCACGGAAATGCGCTCGCCCAGCCACAAGTCGGGCGGGCGTTTTTTTCACAATGCCGTGGTGCGCGCTCCTGAAAAAACTATCTTTTGTAGAGAGCCCACATGCAAGCAGCTGCAAGCACCACCACTCCGTTTTCCGCGCTGTCGGCGGAAATCCTGCGCGAACCAACCCCGTTGCGCGCAGCCATCACCGCGGCCTACCGCCGCGACGAGACCGAAGCCGTGCAATGGCTGCTCAGCCAGGTACGCGATGACGGCAGCACGATGGAAGCCCAGGCGCTGGCCCATAAACTGGTGTCGTCCGTACGCAAGGAGCGCACCCGCGCGTCCGGCGTGGATGCGCTGATGCATGAATTTTCCCTGTCGTCCGAAGAAGGCGTGGCGCTGATGTGCCTGGCCGAAGCACTGTTGCGCATTCCCGACGCCGCCACCGCCGACCGCCTGATCGCCGACAAGATCAGCAAGGGCGACTGGCGCAAGCACCTCGGCGAATCGCCGTCCATGTTCGTCAACGCCGCCACCTGGGGTTTGCTGGTGACCGGCAAGCTGGTGTCCTCATCGAGCGAGGAAGGCCTGGGTTCGGCCATCACGCGCCTGATCGCCAAGGGCGGCGAACCGCTGATCCGCAAGGGCGTCGACCTGGCCATGCGCATGCTGGGCAACCAGTTCGTGACCGGCCAGACCATCGATGAAGCCATCAAGAACGGCAAGCCGAACGAAGCGCGCGGCTACCGCTATTCGTACGACATGCTGGGCGAAGCCGCGCTGACCGCGCTTGATGCCGACAATTACTACGCGGCCTATGAAACCGCGATCCACGCCATCGGCCGCGCCTCGAATGGCCGTGGCATCAAGGAAGGGCCCGGCATTTCCGTGAAACTGTCGGCGCTGCACCCGCGCTACTCGCGCGCCCAGCGCGCCCGCGTGATGGCTGAATTGCTGCCGCGCCTGACCAAGCTGGTGAAACTGGCCAAGCAATACAACATCGGCCTGAACATCGACGCGGAAGAAGCGGACCGCCTGGAACTGTCGCTGGACCTGATGGAAGCGATGGCGTTCGATCCCGAGCTGGCCGGCTTCGACGGCATCGGCTTCGTGGTGCAGGCGTACCAGAAGCGCTGCCCGTACGTGCTCGATTACCTGATCGACCTGGCGCGCCGCAGCGGCCGCAAATTCATGGTGCGGCTGGTGAAGGGGGCCTACTGGGACGCGGAAATCAAGCGCGCGCAAGTCGACGGCATGCCAGGCTACCCGGTGTATTCGCGCAAGGTCTACACCGATGTTTCCTATCTCGTGTGCGCACAGAAGCTGCTGGCCAATACCGACGTGATTTACGCGCAATTCGCCACCCACAACGCGCAAACGCTGTCGACCATCTATACCTGGGCCAAGCGCGACAGCGTCACCAACTATGAATTCCAGTGCCTGCACGGCATGGGCGAATCGCTGTATGACCAGGTGGTGGGCAAGGATAACCTGGACAAGGCGTGCCGCATCTATGCGCCGGTCGGTTCGCACGAAACCCTGCTGGCCTACCTGGTGCGCCGCCTGCTGGAAAACGGCGCCAACTCGTCGTTCGTGAACCAGATCGTCGA
>CBIHOX010000252.1:0-5202 GCA_966211685.1 uncultured Pseudoduganella sp. | reverse complement strand
TCGACCTCAACCTTGGCAAGGTTGCGCTCTACCAACTGAGCTACTCCCGCATCGGAGCCCTGCATTATCGCAGAAACATTCTTGTTTGACCAGAGCTTGTTTCCACAACATCGTTGCCGACTTCGCGCGGTTTGGAGCGGGAGAAGAGTCTCGAACTCTCGACCTCAACCTTGGCAAGGTTGCGCTCTACCAACTGAGCTACTCCCGCTTCGTTCTTGCTGCGCGTTGTCATCAACAACAGGCAAGCATTATAGAGCCTGGAAAAAACCTGTCAAGGCGAAGTAAACGATTTATTTCAATTTCTCAAAGGTTGCCACTTTTCTCTTTGATCAGCGGCCAGGCTTTTTGCAGGTAGTAGAACATTGACCACACGGTCAGCACGCTGGCAATCCACAGCAGCTTGTCGCCCCAGAACTGGGTATCGACCGCGCCGAACAGGACGTCGTGGTACAGCAGCAGCGGGATCGCCGTCATTTGCGCGGCGGTCTTGATCTTGCCGATGGAATTGACCGCCACCGACTTCGACGCGCCGATCTGCGCCATCCATTCGCGCAGCGCGGAAATCGTGATTTCACGGCCGATGATGATAAAGGCCAGGATGGCGTTGCAGCGGTCCAGCTGCGTCAGCACCAGCAAGGCGCCGGCCACCATCAGCTTGTCGGCCACGGGGTCGAGAAAGGCGCCGAAGGCCGAGGTCTGGTTCCAGCGGCGGGCCAGGAAGCCGTCGAACCAGTCGGTGACGGCGGCAACGATGAACACCAGCGTGGCCGCCAGGTTGCGGTCGGCCAGCGGCAGCCAGGACTGCGGCAGGAAGTACACGCCCACTACCAGGGGGATCAACGCAACGCGCAACCAGGTCAACAGAATGGGAATATTGAAAGGCATAAGACTGCGGTAGAAACTTAATAATTGTTATAGACGCGCCGCTAGTCTACCCTGCAACAGGACTTCGCACCAGAAAACGTGCGCGGCGCGCCGGAATCCTGCGCAAGCCGGCTCAAAATCACCGCGGCAAAGACGCCGCGGCACCGCCGCGGGCTGTTTGAAATGCCCGGTCAGTGCAGCTGCCGGTAAATCTCCTCGGCCAGCGCACTGGAAATCCCTTCCACGGATTTCAAGTCTTCCACGCTGGCGTTCATCACGCCGCGCAGGCCGCCAAAGCGCGACAGCAGTTTCTGGCGCCGCTTGGCGCCAATCCCTTCGATCTCCTCCAGGCGCGAGGTCTGGCGCGCCTTGGCGCGCTTGGCGCGCATGCCGGTGATGGCGAAGCGGTGCGCCTCGTCGCGGATCTGCGCCACCAGCATCAGCGCGGCCGATTCCTTGCCCAATTCCTGCGGTGCGCGGCCATCGGCGAAAATCAAGGTTTCCAGGCCCACGCGGCGACCCTCCCCCTTGGCCACGCCGACGATCAGACCGATGTCGAGCCCCAATTCGGAAAACACCTGGCGCGCCATCTCCACCTGGCCCTTGCCGCCGTCCACCAGCACCACGTCCGGCATCACGCCCTCGGTGGCCGCGACCTTTTCATAGCGGCGCGTCAGCACCTGGCGCATGGCGGCGTAATCGTCGCCGGGCGTGATGCCGTCGATGTTGTAGCGGCGGTATTCGCCATTTTGCATCTGGTGGTGGTGGAACACCACGCACGACGCCTGCGTCGCCTCGCCCTGCGTGTGCGAGATGTCGAAGCATTCGATGCGCAGGGTTTCCAGGTCGTCCGATTCCAGGCCCAGCACCTCGGCCAGCGCGCGCGTGCGCGATTGCTGCGAACCCTGTTCCGACAGCAGCCGCGCCAGCGCGATCTCGCCGCCCTTTTGCGCCAGTTCCAGCCACTGGCGGCGCTGGCCCTGCGGCTGGAAGATCAGGTTGATGCGGTGGCCACACTGTTCCTGCAGCGCCAGCATCAACTCCGGCTGGTCGTATTCGATGTTCAGGATCAGGGTGCCCGGAATGAATTTTTCCGTATAGTGCTGGACCAGGAAGGCCGACAGCACTTCCACTTCCGGCGCGGCTTCGGCCACGGCGGCCGCGTCTCCCAGGTGCGTCGGGAAGTAGGCGCGGTCGCCCAGGTGGCGCCCGCCGCGCACCATGGCCAGGTTGACGCAGGCGCGCCCGCCCTGCACGATCACGGCGATGATGTCGATGTCGGCGTCGCCGGTGGTTTCCATGCTTTGCTGGTGCAGCACTTTAGACAGCGACTGGATCTGGTTGCGCACCGCGGCGGCCTGCTCGAATTTCAGTTCCGACGCGAAGCCCAGCATCTTCTTTTCCAGGTCCTCCATGACCTCGGTCTGCCGTCCGCGCAGGAAGCGCGCCGCGTTGTCGACGTCGACCTTGTAGTCGTCCGGCGCGATGGCGCCCACGCACGGCGCGCTGCAGCGGCCGATCTGGTGCAGCAGGCACGGGCGGGTGCGGTTCGAATACACGCTGTCCTCGCAGGTGCGGATCTGGAATACCTTTTGCAGGATCTGCATCGATTCCTTGACCGCCCAGGCGCTCGGGAACGGGCCGAAATACTGGTTCTTCTTGTCCACGGCGCCGCGGTAATACACCATGCGCGGCGCGTCGCCGCTGGTGATCTTCAGGTAGGGGTATGACTTGTCGTCGCGGAACAGGATGTTGAAGCGCGGCTGCAGCGCCTTGATCAGGTTGTTTTCCAGGATCAGCGCCTCGGCTTCGCTGCGCGTGACCGTGGTTTCCAGGCGCGCGATGCGCTCGACCATCATGGCGATGCGCGGACTCGACAGCGTCTTCTGGAAATAACTCGACACCCGCTTCTTCAAATCGCGCGCCTTGCCCACGTACAGCACGTTGTCGGCCGCGTCGAAGTAGCGGTATACGCCCGGCAGGTTGGGCAGCTTGGCCACCGTGGCCAGCACCACCTCGCGCGCCGCCGGCGCCGGGCTGTCGGATGGAGGCCTGGATTCAGGCTTGTTGACTTCGTCGTTCATACTGTTTATACGGTTTCCTGCTCCACGATGACGAACGCCACCGCGTATTCGGCTTCATCGCTGACCGTCACCCGCGCCGACAGGCGCTGTTGCAACATGTACTCGGCCAGCGCGCCGCTGCAGACGAATTCCGGCTTGCCGGCGGCATCGTTGAGCACTTGCGCGGTGGCCAGGGTCATCGGCGGCACCACGCCGGTGCCGAGCGCCTTGCCCAGCGCCTCCTTGGCGGCCCAGCGCGTGGCCAGGTAGCGCAGCGCACGTTCACCGCTGCGTTCGCCGCGCAAGCCGTATTGCACCAGTTCTTCCGGGCCCAGCACCTTTTCCACGAAGCGCTTGCTGCGCGCGGCCGATTGCGCGATGCGCGCGATCCTGCAGATGTCGGTGCCAATGCCGAAAATCATTTTGCCGCCACGCCCGTGCCCAGGCGGGTGGCCGTCATGATCGCCTTCATTTCACGCACGGCGTTTTCCCAGCCCACGAACACCGAGTGCGCCACGATCGCGTGGCCGATGTTCAGTTCCATGATGCCGGGGATGGCGGCAATGGCCTGCACGTTGGTGTAATGCAGGCCGTGGCCGGCGTTGACCTTCAAGCCTTTTTGCAGGCCCCACGCCACGCCGGCCTTCACGCGCTCGAGTTCCCTCAGTTGCGCCTCGCCTTCGGCATCGGCGTAGGCGCCGGTATGCAGTTCGATCACGGGCGCGCCGGCCTCGGAGGCGGCGGCGATTTGCTGTTCGTCGGCGTCGATGAACAGGCTGACGCGGATGCCCTCGGCCTGCAACTGCTTCACGGCGGCCTGCACCTCGGCGAAATGGCCGGCCACGTCCAGGCCCCCTTCGGTGGTGACTTCGGTGCGTTTTTCCGGCACCAGGCAGACATCGGCCGGCTTGATGCGGCAGGCGAAGTCCAGCATTTCCGCCGTCACGGCCGCTTCCAGGTTCATGCGCGTCACCAGTTGCGGCGCCAGCGCGATCACGTCGGCGTCCTTGATGTGGCGGCGGTCTTCGCGCAGGTGCAGCGTGATGCAGTCGGCGCCGGCCTGCTCGGCCAGCAGGGCCGCGCGGATCGGGTCCGGATACACGGTGCCGCGCGCATTGCGCAGGGTCGCCACGTGGTCGATATTCACGCCCAGGTCGATCACCGGGCCGGATGGGTAAAGGAAGCTCATGATGTCTTATATCTGTGAAAGGTCGATCAATATCTGGCGCGTGTTCAGGGGCGCGCCGCCCAGGTGATGCGCCAGCAGGAACCGCATCAATTGCTTGCTTTGCGCCTGCGTGGCGGCGTCGTGGTAATCCTCGCGCTCCATGTCGAGCAGGGTCTTGCCGTGCACGCGCGGCCAGGTGTCGCCATCCTGCTGCGGACGCGGGCCGCGCTCCGGGTCCACCACGTAGAGCTGCCCTGCCCTGACTTTCTGGCGAGTGCCGGTGCAATGGGTCAGGTCGGCCGCGACGCCGGTTTCCTTCAATAGCGCGCGCTCGAACTTGCGCAGCACGATGGGCGCGGGTTCATTATGCGCCAGCTGGTTCAGGGTCGACACGTAGTGGTTGAACAGTGCGGGATGCGCGTCGTCGCGCGCCAGCAATTTCACCAGCAATTCGTTGAGGTAAAAGCCGCACAGCAGCGCGGTCTTTTCCAGCGGCAGCATGCCGCCCACCCATTCGGCGTCGGTCAGGGTGCGCAATTCGTGCTTGCCGGTCCAGCTGGCCGACAGCGGCTGGAAGGTCTGCAGCACGCCGCGCAATTGCGAATGCGGCCGCTTGGCGCCCTTGGCGATCAGCGCCACGCGACCATAGTCGCGCGTCAGCATGTCGACGATCAGGCTGGTTTCCTTGTAGGGGTAGCTGTGCAGCACGAACGCCGGCTGGCCCGTGACGCGGGTGCCGATGGTGCGTTCGCGCGACGGCGGGCGGCGCTTTTGCGCGGGCGGCGCCACGGGCTGCGCGGCTGCGCCGGCGGTGCTGACCGGGCTGGCGGAGCTGTCAACACCGGCGGAGCCGGTGGAACCGGCCGCCCCGCCCTCGTCCGCCGCCGCTGTTGCCGGAACAGGCTGGGAAACAGGCTGAGAAACCGGCGCGCCTGCCGTGTCACGGTTGGAGTCGGACGGCGGCGCCGAGCCCCCGGCTGGAGAAGTTGCAGGCTCGGCAATGATAGGCATTGGCGTGATGGGATTACTCGTAACCGTAAGCGCGCAGGCCTGCTTCGTTGTCGGCCCAGCCGGATTTCACCTTGACCCAGATCTCCAGGTAGACCG
>CBIHOX010000251.1:0-5281 GCA_966211685.1 uncultured Pseudoduganella sp. | reverse complement strand
AACAATTGGGCGTGGAAGCCAAGCGCATGAGCGATTCGGCGCTGCAATTCCTGTGCAGCCTGGAATTGCCCGGCAACGTGCGCCAGCTGGAAAACCTGTGCAACTGGATTACCGTCATGGCGCCCGGCCAGACCGTGGAAATCAAGGATTTGCCGGTTGAACTGTCGCAGGAGCAGGGCGGCGGCGGCCACGCGCCCAGCGTGCCGCCGGCGCCGACCGCGGCCTGGCATGCCCAGGAACACGGCGGGCTGGCGCACCACGGCACGGTGCACCCGATACCGGGGCACGATGGCAGCCACGGGGCGCACGGCCCGCATGGCGTGCACGGGGGACAGGGCGCCCACGGTGCGCATGCCGCCGTCAACGGCAACGCGCTGCACGGCAGTCCGGATGGCTGGCTGCACCTGCTCGAACAGCAGGCGGCCGGCATGCTGGCCAGTGGCCAGCAGGATGTGATGGACGTGCTGGGGCGCCAGTTCGAATCGACCTTGATCCGCACGGCGCTGCGCCACACGCATGGACGCAAGAACGATGCGGCGGTGCGCCTCGGCATCGGGCGCAATACCATCACGCGCAAGATCGCTGAATTGGGCATCGACGGCGCCAAGGATGATTGAGTTGGCGTCCGGCGGCATGCCCGCGCCGGCTGCGTAATCCACCGCAGCCGGTCCGCCGCGCATGGTAAGCTCGCGCTTTTGCTTCAGAAATTTCCATGCTGATCAACTGCGTCGCCTACAAGGATGGCCACAAGCTGGCCGATATCGATGTCGAATCCATCAGTGATTACATCGACAGGGGCGACTGTTTCGTCTGGGTCGCGCTGCGCGACGCGGAACCGGCCGAACTGGCGAAAATGCAGGAGGAATTCAGCCTGCACCCGCTGGCGGTGGAAGACGCCAGCCGCGGCCACCAGCGCCCGAAAATCGAAGAGTATGGCGATTCGCTGTTCTCCGTCGTGAAAGTGCTGGAACAGCACGGCGACGAACTGGTGGTGGGCGAAGTCGACATCTTCGTCGGCGCCAACTATGTGCTGTCGAACCGCCAGAACAGCCGCCAGGACTTCCTCGGCGTGCGCTCGCGCGCGGAGCGCGAACCGCAAATGCTGCGGCAGGGGCCGTCGTTCGTGCTGTATGCGCTGATGGACGCCGTGGTCGACCGCTACTTCCCGCTGGTCGATGCGATGGAAATGGAACTGGAAGCACTCGAGGAACGCATTTTTTCGCGTTCGGCCCAGCGCGACAATATCGAACGGCTGTACGCGCTGAAGCGCAAGGTCATGGCCATGCGCCATGTGGTCACGCCCATGGTCGACGCGGTGGGTAAATTGCATGGCGGCCGCGTGCCCGCCATTTGCGGCGATACCCGGCATTACTTCCGCGACGTGCAAGACCATTTGTTGCGCATCAGCGCCTCGCTGGACACCATCCGCGACACCATCGTCACCGCGATCCAGGTGCACCTGTCGATGGTGGCGCTGGAAGAGGGCGAAGTCAACAAACGGCTTGCCGCCTGGGCCGCGATCTTCGCCGTGCTGACCGCGTGGGCCGGCCTGTGGGGCATGAATTTCAAGTTCATGCCGGAACTGGAATGGAAATATGGCTACCCGATGGCGCTGGCCCTGATGTTTTCAACGTCCTATCTGCTGTACCGCCGCTTCAGGAAGGCCGGCTGGATATAAGTGCATCGCCGGCCGGCAATTGCCCGGCTTGAAAAATCTTGCCGGCGCCGATGAAATGACCAGTTGGCGGATGTACAATTGTGACATCCAGTAAGCCCGCCAGAGGCCGCCATGAGCCAGGATGACGATGACATGCTGTTCGATGACGACGCGCCCGCGCAGGGCGCGGCGGACGGCCCGGCGCCGTGGGATATCCTGGTGGTCGACGATGAAAAATCCGTGCACCAGGTGACGGAACTGGTGATGGGCGACTTCACCTTCGATGGCCGCCCGCTGCGCTTTACCCACTGTTATTCGGCCGCTGAAGCGCGCGCGGTGCTGGAGCATTCCAGCTTCGCCCTGATCCTGCTCGACGTGGTGATGGAAAGCGAACACGCGGGGCTGGAGCTGGTGCGCCACATCCGCGACACGCTGGGCGACGCCATTGTGCGCATCGTGCTGCGCACCGGCCAGCCCGGCCAGGCGCCGCAGGCGTTCGTGCTGAAAACCTTCGACATCAACGATTACCGCGAAAAGACCGACCTGACGCACGCCAAGCTGTCCACGGTGTTTTATTCCGCGCTGCGCGCCTACCGCGACCTGACGCGGCTGGAGCGCGCGCGCCGCGGCTTGCGGCGTTCGATCGACGCCATCACCCACGTCTGCGATTCGGACAATTTGCGCAGTTTTTGCTCGGCCGTGCTGGAACAGGCCAGCGTGCTGCTGGGCAGCGGCGGCGAAGGCGTGTGCGCCAGCAGGGTCAATGCCTACGCCGCCGCGCGCCAGGGCGAACACCTCAAGGTGCTGGCCGTCACGCCGGCCTACGCCGGCCTGCGCGCCGATGAAACCCTGGACCATTTGCCGGTGGCGGTGCGCCACGCCTTCATGCGCTGCATGCGGGAACGCCGCGACCACCATGGCGAGTGCTGGTACGCGTGCTATTTCCGCACGCGCGAGGGCAATGAAAGCCTGCTGTACATGGCGTTTTCGGAACCGATCGGCGCCGACGACCGCGAATTGCTGGCCGTATTTTCCGCCAACGTGGCCAGCACCTATGAAAAGCTCGTGCAGCGCGAAGAGGCCGCCGCCACGCAGGACGCCATCATCGGCATTCTTGGCGAGGCGCTGGAGCGGCGTTCCGCCGTGGCGGGCGCGCACGTCGAGCGGGTTGGCGAGATTGCCGCCATGCTGGCCCGCGCGGCGGGCTTGCCGGCGGCGCTGGTGCGCCAGGTCCGGCAGGCCGCCGGCCTGCACGACATCGGCTACAGCGGCGTGCCCGATACGGTGCTGCACAGTCCCGGCGCGCTGACCGGGGAACAATGGGCGCTGATGCGCGGCCATTGCGTGACGGGCCGCGACATGCTGGCTCGCTCCAGCTTGCCGGTATTGCAGCTGGCCGCCGTCATCGCCCATGAACACCACGAACGGTGGGACGGCGCGGGCTATCCGCGCGGCTTGCCGGGAGAGCGCATCAGCATGGCCGGCCGCATCACGGCGCTGGCCGATTTTGTCGACGCCATGGTCAGTCCGCGCAGCTACCGCGCACCCTGGCCGCTGGAACACGTGCTGGAACAGGTACGGCAGGAAAGCGGCAAGCGCTTCGATCCCGCGCTGGTGGCGCTGTTGCTGGCCGAGACCGAAGCCTTGCGCACGCTGTACGCGCGCCTGCCCCCTGCATGAATGGAGACCGGGATGGAAACGCCTGCGCTGTTTGACGAACACGATGGACGCCTGCTGGCCGAGGCGGCGCTGCGCGGCATTACCGCGTCCACGGCGCGCCTGCGCGGCGATGAATTCATGCGCACACTGGTGAAGGACCTGGCCGAAGCGCTGGACGTGACGTACGTGATCGCGGGACGCATGATCCTGATGCCCGGCGGCGGCGAAGGCATCCGTACGCTGGCCGTGTGGGCCGGCAAGCAGCACATCGACAACATGGAATACAGTCTGCTGCACACGCCATGCCAGGACGTGACGGACCAGACCATGTGTTTCCACGCATGCGGTATCCAGGCCGATTATCCGAACGATACGCTGCTGGTCGACATGTGCGCGGAGAGCTATGTCGGCATGCCGATGATCGATACCGAAGGCAAGACGCTGGGCATTCTGTCGGCCATCGACACCAAACCCATGGATGAAAACAAGCGCCTGCTGGCGCTGTCGCTGCTGTCGATTTTCGCCGCGCGCTGCGCGGCCGAACTGCAGCACCAGGACCGCGAAACCCTGCTGGAACACCTGGTCCAGCAGCGCACCGAAGCCTTGCGCGCGGCCCAGGCCAGCATGGTGGAACAGGAAAAAATGGCAGCGCTGGGCGCGCTGGTGGCGGGCGTGGCGCATGAAGTCAATACGCCGATCGGCGTGGCCGTGACGGCGGCGTCCGGCATGACTGCGTACACGCAACAGATGATCGGTATGCTCGACGGCGCCAAGGTCAGCCGCACGGAACTGACCGGCCTGGCCACGCGCCTGCATGGCGCGGCCGCGCTGGTCGAGCAAAACCTGGCGCGCGCCGCGGAATTGATCGGCAACTTCAAGCAGCTGGCGGTGGACCAGGGCGCCGAACACGTGACGGAGCTGGCGCTGCACGATTACGTGCAAGCCGTAGTGTCGGCGCACAGCCCGGAATTGCGCAAGGGGACCATCACGGTGCGGCTGGATATCCCGGCCACCTTGCGCGCCTGCCTGCCGGCCGGCAAGCTGTCGCAAATCCTGTCGAATTTCCTGATGAATTCAGCCAAGCATGGCTATCCGGACGGCGGGCCGGGCGTGGTGACGATCGCGGCCCGTGAAGAATGGACCGAAGGGCGGCGCTGGCTGGCCATGGCGTTTGCCGATGACGGCGTCGGCCTGGCGCCGGGCGTGCGCGAACGCGTCTTCGAACCGTTCTTCACCACCAAGCGCGGGCAGGGCGGGTCCGGCCTCGGCATGCACATTGTCTACACCATCGTGCACCAGATGGGCGGCAAGGTCTGGGCCGATACCGACGTGGCGCAGGGATGCCGCTTCCACGTCCGCCTGCCGCTGACGGCGTGAGCCATAGCGGCAGGGCGCGCGGACAGCTTATTTGCCGGCGGCCGCCTGCATGGCCAGCGCCACCGCTTCGGCGACCTTGATGCCGTCGACGCCGGCCGAGAGGATGCCGCCCGCATAGCCGGCGCCTTCACCGGCCGGGAACAGCCCGCGCGTATTGAGGCTCTGGTAATCGTCATCGCGGCGCTTGATGCGGATCGGCGACGAGGTGCGGGTTTCCAGCCCGGTCAGCACGGCGTCCGCCTTGAAGTAGCCCTTGATCTGCTTGTCGAACGCGGGGAACGCTTCGCGCAGCGCCGTGACGGCGTATTCCGGCAAAATGGTGGCCAGGTCGGTCAACGTCACCTGCGGCTTGTAGGACGGCACCACGGCGCCAAAGTCGGTCGATGGGCGGCCCGCGACGAAGTCGCCCATCAGCTGGCCCGGCGCATTGTAGTTGCCGCCGCCCAGTTCAAACGCCTTTTCTTCCAGGCGGCGCTGGAATTCCACGCCGGCCAGCGGATGGCCCGGATAATCTTCCGGCGAAATCGACACCACGATGGCGCTGTTGGCGTTGCGTTCCGCGCGCGAATACTGGCTCATGCCGTTGGT
>CBIHOX010000250.1:0-5332 GCA_966211685.1 uncultured Pseudoduganella sp. | reverse complement strand
CTGGCGTGATACGGTGATGTAATTGACACACATCACGCCATTGTAGCGTCATTGATTCCAGCTGACTTCACCGGAACCGGTGCGGCTGACGTTGCGGGTATCGGGGTTGCCATAGACGCGGATGTCGCCGCTGCCGCGCAGCGTCAATTCCGCGGACCGGCGCGCAAACACGTTGGTGGTGCCGGAGCCTTTCAGGTTCACCGTGACCTGGTCCGACGCCATGTGCTGGGCGTCGAGGTCGCCGGAACCGTTCAAGTCCGCATTGAGTGTCTTGCAGCTGCCGCTGGTCTTGATCTGGCCGGAGCCCACCATTTCCAGCGCCACCGCGTCACTGTTGCCGGTATTGAGGTTCAAGTCGCCGCTGCCGTGCACGCCGGCCTGCACCTGCTTGAAGCGGCCATTGAATTTCACGTTGCCGGAACCGAACAGCTGGACTTTCAGGCGTTCGCCGGAAAAACCGTCGACGCTGCTGTCGCCGGTGCCGTGCACTTCCAGCGCATCGAGCGAGGGCAGCACCAGTTCCACCTGCAGTGGGCGGCGATGGTGGAACAGCATGCCCTTGGTGCCGATGTGCAGCACGTTGCCATCCTGTTCGGTGGCCACGTTGCCCAGCAGCCGCTGCTCGCCGCGCACTTTCAGCGACGGCTTGTCGCCCTGCACCAGGGTCAGGTCGATCGGGCCCGACAATTCCACCGAGGTGATGCCGGCGCCCACCGGGCGGGTTTCGCTGCCCAGCGCACGGCCCGCCGCGCTGGTCGGATTGGTCTGGCCGTGGGTGCGCAACATGCCATAGGCAAAGGCAATCAGCACGAATGACAACAACAGCAGGCTGACGCCGATTTTAATCAAAGCACGCATGGTGTCTCCTGTCCGCCTCAGCGGCCCCGCAACAGGGAAAAGTTCATCTGGATATAGCGCTTGATGCCGGCAATCGTGTATTTCGTCACTACCAGGCTGAGCAGGCAAAGCATGATGCCGAGGATGACCATGCCCATGCCGAATGCGGCCTGCGTGACGCGCGACTCGCTATCGAGTTCCGTGGAAATCCGCACGCTGCCATTGGCCACGCGTTCGGCTTTTTCGATGATGCGGCCGGACGCGGTGGCGCGGCCCTCGTCGTCGTCGTCGTCGCCATCGTCCTGGCCGCCGCGCTCGTGTTCCTGGAACACTTCAATACCGGTCTGGCCGATCGACACACGGGTCTGCGCGCCTTTGTCGTCGTCGCCGAAGTGCACGAATTCGCGGAAAGGGCCGTCGAGCACCAGTTCGTTGGTGCCGGCCAGGCCGCTGGCGGTGATCGCCACGCCCGAGATATAGAAGGCAAACGCGCACGCATACACCGCCGTCAGCAGCGACGCGAACACCATGGCTGGCACCACCATGAACAGGTTGAACACGGCCAGGCCGATGAACGACACCGCCATGCGCGCCCAGCTCGCCGGGGTTTTCGCCTGCTTGTAGGCGTCCAGGTGCACGTTGGCGCGCAGCGCCATGGCAACCTTGCGCGGTTCGCCGAGCTCGGCGGCGATTTCCTGCTCGCCGCGGCCGGCCACCATGCCGTCAATGAAGCGCTGCTCGTATTCGGCCATGGTGCGCGCCACCGTTTCCGGAGGCAGTCCCGCCAGGGCTTTGTGCAGCGCGTCGAGGTAGGCCTGCTTGTTCATGGGTTTGCCTTCTTAAAATTGCTCGTTAGTTCAGCACCGTCTGGTGCTGCAGCGGCAATGCCGCCGCGCCGTGTTCGCCATTGACGATCACCGCCGTGGCCGCCGCGACCAGCGCCAGGATTGCCAGGGTTTTCAGTGTCAGTCCGAAGTTCATCGTTTTGCTCCATGCCTTCATCGATGATGTGACTGTACGCAAACCCGATGCAACCAGCCACTGATGTGCGACAAGATGCATTTTTGGCGGAGCAGACGGCTATATAGGGGGATAGCCGGAATGCGCCGCCAGGTTTAGTGCTTGCTTTTTAGAAACTCTGCGGCGGCATGGATCCCGCTGCGCACCGCGCCTTCCAGGGTGGCGGGATACTCGCCCGCCGTATAGTCGCCGGCCAGCAGCAGCCCGGGCAGGCCGGTCGCGTTGGCCGGGCGGTCCAGCGCCGGGGTGCAGGCAAAGGTCGCGCGTTTTTCGGTGATGACGCGGGCCCAGGCCGGCTGCGCCAGATCCGGGCGGCGCAATACGTGCGCCAGCTGCGCCGCACAGGCCGCCGTCAGCGCCGCCTGGCCCAGCGACGCGGCCTGGCCCGAGGCGCTGATGACGACTGCCAGCAGTCCGGCCTGGCGCGCATCGAGCTGTCCTCGGTCGAACACGAACTGCCCCCAGTAGCCGGCCGCCGGATCGTCGGCCAGGGCCAGGAACGGCAAGTCCAGCCGCACGGTGGGCGCATATTGCAGGTAGACCGTGGTGATGGCTTCATAGGTGAAGGCGCGCAGGCGCGCGGCCAGGTCAGTGGCGATGGCTGCGGCTGTCCGCACGGCAGGCGCGGCCGGATCAGACGGGTACGCTGCGGTCAGGGCCGCGGTTTCCCGCCCATCGCCGGACAGCCCCGCTGGCGATGGGCGATCGCCGGGCCGTGCCGCTGGAGGCGACGCGGATCCGGGAACCGACGCCGGCGACGCCAGCCGCGCGAGCAAATCCGCGGTGTACGGTGCGCCGCAAGCCAGGATCACGCCGTCGAAGGATTGTTCCCAGGCGTCGCCCAGCGCGGCGCCGCTGGCCTGCACGCGCCAGCCGCCGTCCGGCAGGGCGTGCAGGGCGGTGGCTTTCGCGCCGGTATGGATGGCGCCGCCGTGCCGGGACATGAACGCTGCCGCCGGCTCCGGCAGCAGCGCGCTCAGGTCGGCTTTCGGCACCAGCATGTCGGAGGCGGCGCGGCGGGCGCCCAGGCTGTCGCGCAAGACCGCCAGGAACACATTGGCCGAGGCACGCTCGGGCGGGGTATTCAGCGCGGCCAGGCACAGCGGGCGCCACATCAACGCGGTGAGACGGGCGGTCTGGTCGAACCGGTGCAGTAATTCCGAGACCGTGCAATCGGTATCGAATTGCCAGCCCATCCAGCGCGCCGTGGTGGAAAAGCGCGCCAGGCTCAGCTTGTCCTCCCGCTCCAGCCCGGTTGCACGCAACAGCGCAACCAGCAAGTGGAACGGAGCCGGCAGGCGCGGCGCAATGAAATCCATGCCGCCGCTGCCCGGCGCGTAGCGCATTTGCAGCGGGACGTTCAACAGCGTGGCGGGCAAGTCGGCGCCGATCTTGCGCATCAGGCGCAACGTGTCGCGGTAGGCGCCCAGCATGATGTGCTGGCCGTTATCCACGTTCCTGCCGTCGATTTCCACGCGCCGCGCGCGGCCGCCCAAGGTGCGCGCCGATTCCAGCAACGTCACGCGCACGCCGCGTCCCGCCAGTTCCACCGCGGCGGCGCAGCCGGCCCAGCCGCCGCCTATCACGGCAACGCACCGCTTATTCATGCTGCCCTCTGTTGCCTGAAATTAAAAAGGTGCCGGGCACCTTTTTGCAGTTTGGAAAGAGCGAAGGGGACCGGACCATGGACTGGTCAGCCACGGATGTAGGTCTTCCAGGCCAGCCACAACTTGCGGATCGGCGTCAGGGAAATCCGCTGGGACAGGACATGGAAGCCGTCGGCCTGGATTTCCGTCAGCAGGGTGCGGTAGATGGCCGCCATGATCAGGCCGGGGCGCTGGGCGCGCCGGTCTTCGGGCGGCAGCAGCGCGAACGCCTCGTCGTACATCGCCTGGGCCCGTTCGGCCTGGAAGCGCATCAGCTTTTCAAAGTTCTCACTGTGGCGCGCGTTCAGCAAGTCGGCCGCGGTGACATTGAATTGCTGCAATTCATTGACCGGCAAATAAATCCGGCCCTTGCGCGCATCTTCGCCGACGTCGCGGATGATATTCGTCAGCTGGAACGCCAGCCCGAGTTTTTCCGCGTATTGCAGGGTTTCCGGCCGGGTCGCGCCAAATATGCTGGCCGATAAAATTCCCACCACGCTGGCGACGTGCCAGCAATATTTTTTCAGGCCTGCATAATCGAGATAGCGGGTCTGGTTCAAATCCATTTCCATGCCGTCGATAATGGCCTGCAAATGTTCCTGCTTTAACTGGTAAGTCGCCAGGTGCGGCGCCAGCGCCTGCGTGACCGGGTGATTCATGGCGCCCTGGTACATGGCGGCGATTTCCTTGCGCCACCAATCGAGTTTTACGCGCGCCACGCCTTCATCGGTACATTCATCGACCGTGTCATCGACTTCGCGGCAAAAAGCATACAGCGCCATGATGGCGCGGCGGCGTTCCACGGGCAAAAACAGGAAGCTGTAATAAAAGCTGGACCCGCTGGCGGCGGCTTTCTGCTGGCAATATTCGTCGGGAGACATATTTATAAGGCAAAGACTGATTTGCAGGCGCCGGGCCGGAAGACCCGGCGCCCCAGTTAAAAATAAGGCGCTATTCTAAGCGAAGCTAGGCAGTGGCGAGCTTTTTCAAGCGACCGCGCATGGTGCAGGCGCGCCAGGCGACTTTCAGCCAGTCCAGTTTGCCCAGCTTGGGACGGTGGCGGAACACGTCGTAATCGACTTCCTCGATGGCTTCCAGGATGCGCAACCCGCCTTGCACCACCATGCGCAACTCGAGCCCGATGCGTCCCGGCAGGCGCAGCGCCAGCGGCGCGCCCGACAGCATCAGCGCGCGCGCCCGCGCCACCTCGAATTTCATCAGGTTGCGCCATTTGGCCTGGCCGTCCGGGTGGCCCAGCTGTGCCGGCGACACCGCGAAGCGCGCCAGGTCGTCCAGCGGCAGGTAGATGCGCTCCTTGTGCAAGTCGATCGCCACATCCTGCAGGAAATTGATGATTTGCAGCGCGGAACAGATGGCATCCGAATCACGGACGTTGGCCTCGTCGGCAGCCTGGTACAGCGACAGCATCAGCACACCCACCGGATTGGCCGAGCGTGCGCAATAGTCGAGCAGCTCTTCGTACGTGCGGTAGCGCTGCACCACCACATCCTGCTTGAAGGCCGACAGCAAATCGTGGAAGGGAGCCATCGGCAACGCATGGTCGCGGATCACGGCGGCCAGCCGTCCAAACAGCGGCGGCAAGCCGTCTTCGCCACGGGATATGCGTTGCAACTGCAATTCATACCCGTTCAGCGCGGCCAGCCGCTCGTCAGGCGTGGCGTCGCCTTCGTCGGCCAGGTCGTCGGCGCTGCGGGCAAAGGCGTAAATGGCTTCCACGGCGGGCACCAGACGGCGCGGCAACAGGACTGAGGCGACAGGAAAATTCTCGTAATGATCGACTGGCATAGAGGCTGACAACTAAATGACGC
>CBIHOX010000249.1:0-5408 GCA_966211685.1 uncultured Pseudoduganella sp. | reverse complement strand
ATGCCTTCCAGCGGCAACTGCAGGCGCAGCGTGGTGCCGCCCGCCTCGCCCGGCACGATCTGCAATTCACCGCCGAAATGGCGCACCCTTTCCTGCATACCGATAATCCCCCATGATGCGCCATTGCGCAGCCGTTCTTCCGTAATGCCGATGCCGTCATCGGCCACCGTGATGCGCAGCATGCCGCCCATGCGCCACGCGTCGATCATGACCGTGCGCGCCTGCGCATGGCGCACCACGTTGGTCAAGCCTTCCTGCACCACGCGGAACAGCATGGTGCTGCGGCCCGCGTCCAGTTCCAGTTCCGCCGCATCGGGCTCGATGCGGCACATGCAGCGCAAGCCCGAGCGCTGCGCCACCTGTTCGGCGTGCCATTCCAGCGCGGCCCACAGGCCCAGCTGGTCCAGCACGCTGGGCCGCAAGTCCGTGATCACGCGCCGCACGGTCGCGATCGCATCCTGCGCCAGGCCGGCCGCTTCCGACAGCAGCGGATCGGCGTTGCCGCCGGCGCGCTCGATCGCCACGCCGATGTAGGCCTTGATGCCGGTCAGCAGGCCGCCCAGCTCATCGTGGATTTCCTGCGCGATGCGTTTGCGCTCGTCTTCGCGGATGCTTTCCTGGTGCGCCGCCAGCTTGCGCAATTCCGCCTCCGCGCGGCGCTTGCCGTCCAGCAGGCGCTGTTCGCGCAGCATGCGCAGGATCGCGGCCGGCAATTGGGCCAGGTAGCGCCCCTCGCCATCCTTGACCATGTAGTCGCGCGCACCGCGCCGCATCGCCTCGGCCGCGACCATGGCGCTGTCGGCGCCGGTCAGCATCATCACCGGCGGCCCGGGCTGCGGCAATTGCGTGAGGAATTCCAGGCCGCTCATGTCGGGCAGGCCGTAATCGAGCAGGATGCAGTCCGGCGGGCCGTCCTGCGCCAGCGCCAGGCCGTGCTGGCCGCTGTCGGCTTCCAGCAGGGTGAACGCGGCTTCCTGCGCGGCGGCGAACGTGCGCCGGCACGCCATCCGGTCCACCAGGTCATCCTCGACGATCAGCACTTTCAGCGCGGTGCGTTCCATGGCGGTCCTCAGGGCATTTCGCTCAGGGTCCAGTACATGTCGATCGAGCGCATGATTTCCACGAAACGGCGGTAATCGACCGGCTTGGCCATGTAGCCGGCCACGCCCAGGTCGAAGCTGCGCACCTTGTCTTCCTGTTCCTCGGACGTGGTCAGCACCACCACCGGGATGCGGCGCAGGCGCTCGTCCTGCTTCACCAGGCGCAGGAATTCAATGCCGTTCATGATCGGCATGTTCAGGTCGAGCAGGATGATGCACGGCAGCTCGCCGCCAGGCCGCGACAGCCATTCCAGCGCGGCTTCGCCGTTTTCCATGCTGACCACCGGATTGCAGACATGGATTTCCTTCAAGGCGCGAAGGATGGTCATGATGTCGACCTGGTCGTCCTCGACCAGCAAGATCGCTTTGTTGGGTACTTTCATGCGTTTTCCTGGGATGGGGACGGCCGCCCGCCTACGGGCAGGGTGAACCAGAACGTGCTGCCCTGGCCCATTACCGAGTCGACGCCGACGCGCCCCTGATACATTTCCACGATTTTTTTCACCAGCGCCAGCCCGACGCCCGTGCTTTCCACGCGGTCGCGCGGCGCCAGGGTCTGGAACAGCTGGAAGATCCGTTCAAAGTGGCGCGCCTCGATGCCGGGGCCGTTGTCGGCCACCGTGAAGCGCCATTCGCCATCGAGTTCCGACCAGCCCACCCGCACCTGCCCCTGCGGCTTGTCCATGTACTTGATGGCGTTCGAGATCAGGTTATGGAACACTTGCTGCAGCCGGGTCGGCTCCAGGGTCAGTGTCGGCATGCCGGGCTGCACGGTGACGGTGATATGGGCCGGCGGCGCCAGCAGGTCGACCACGTCGGCCAGCAAGCGGTTCAAGTCCACCGCCACGCGCGCCTCGCGCACGCGGCCCACGCGCGAATATTGCAGGATGCCGTCGATCAGCGCGCCCATGCGGTGCACGCGGTTGATCAGCAGGCGCATGTGCTCGCGGCCCTCGTCGTTGAAGTGGTGCGCGTAATCGGTGGCGAGCCAGTCGGCCAGCGACCCGATGCCGCGCAGCGGCGCCTTCAGGTCGTGCGACACCACGTAGGCGAAATTCGTCAATTCCTCGTTGGCGCTGGTCAGTTCCTGCAACAACTGGCGGTTTTCGCGCTCGGCCTGCTTGCGCTGCGAAATGTCGCGCACCACGCCGGTGAACATGCGGCGCGTGCCCAGCCACATTTCCGTCACCGTCAATTCCATCGGGAACACCGTCCCGTCCTTGCGCTGGCCTTCCACTTCGCGTCCGATGCCGATGATGCGGCGCTCGCCCGTGGCGCGGTAGTGCTGCAGGTAGCCGTCATGGCGGTCGCGGTGCGTGGGCGGCATCAGCAGCGACACGTTGCGGCCGACAGCTTCGCTTTCGGTATAGCCGAACAGGATTTCCGCGGCCGGGTTCAGGCGCTCCATCACGCCGTACTCATCGATGGTGATGATGGCGTCGGCCACGGATTCAAACACGGCGCGCATGCGCGCCTCGCTTTCCTGCAGCGCGGCCTCGGCCTGTTTGCGCGCCGTGATGTCGTGCACGATGGCCAGCACCAGCGGCGGGTCAGCGCTGAGCGGCGACAGGCTGACTTCGACGGGAAATTCGCGGCCGTCGCGGCGCACGCCGGACAATTCCGCGCCGGCCCCCATGGCGCGCGGGCGCGGATGGTCGGAAAAGCCGCCGCGCAAGCCGGCATGGGCGGCGCGCAGGCGCGCCGGCACCAGCACTTCCACCGGCTGTCCCAGCAAGTCCGCGGCGTCATAGCCGAACATGCTGCACAGTACCGGGTTGGCCTGCAGGATACGGCCGCCGTGGTCGGCAATCAGCATCGCGTCGCTGGCGGCGGCCAGCAGCCACTCCAGGTTCCTGCCTTCCATGACGAACTTGTCCAACCGCTCCCTCCGCGACCGTGGTGATGAATCAATAGTGGTTTTTCGCGCAGAATAGCACGGGAAGGCTGGTCCGGTTAAGCATCTCGCCTCTAGCAGCGGTAGAAATTGCCAGATTTGATCTACGTCAAATTTTTTTACTTGTGATTACTCTAGACTGCGTTCTTATTGCTAATTCGCAACTCTCAAATTTTCGCGAAAGTGCGGCATGGGAAGCAGAAACAAATTCATCATTACCGCCACCGGCGCCTACGCGGCCGGCGCCACCGCCTGGATCCTGCTGTCGGACGCGCTGCTGCCCGCAGTAACGGACCCGGCCGCCGCGGCCACGCTCGGCACCTTCAAGGGCCTGTTCTTTGTCTGCGTCACCGCGGTCGGCCTGTACCTCGCCCTGCGCGCCGTGCCGCACAGCCAGGCCAGCGCGACGATGACGGGCGTGGCCGGCTCCGCGCTGCAACCGCTGTCGAGCCGCAAGCTGCTGCACGCCGCGTTTGCCGCCACCCTGACCCTGGCGGCCGTGCCGCTGCAGCGCTACCTGCCCTCGGCCGGGCAGATGCTGTTCATGCCCTGCATTATCGTCAGCGCCGCGCTGGGCGGGCTGGGTCCGGGCCTGCTGGCCACCATCCTGGCCGCCATGCTGGGCACCCACCCGGCCGAGGCGCGCGACTTCCCGCTGCAGGTCGGCATGCTGGTGCTCAGCGGCATGCTGATCAGCGTCCTGTGCGCGATCCTGCGCGCCTCGCTGCGCGATGCGGAATTGCGCCGCCGCCTGCTCGACAGCGTGGTATCGGGCACCACGGACGCGGTCTATATCAAGGATTTGCAGGGCAAATACCTGTACGTCAACCAGGCCGCGGCAACGTTCCTGGCGCAGCCGCCGGACAAGATACTGGGCCGCACTGACGACGAGTTGTTCCCGCCCCAAACCGCCGCCGTGCTGCGCGCCCGCGACAGCGGCGTGATGGCGGCCGGCGCCATCCACAGCGCCGAGGAGACCATCGACCTGCCGCATACCGGGCCGCTGGTGTTCCTGTCGACCTGCGGCCCGCTGGCCGACGGCGAGGGCAACGTGCGCGGGCTGTTCGGCATTTCCCGCAACATCACGCTGCGCAAGCAGGCTGAAAGCGCGCTGCGCATCAGCGAGGAACGCCTGCAATCGGCCATCGACGCCACCAGCGACGGCTTGTGGGACTGGGACCTGGCCGCCGGCACCCTGTTCCACACGGCCGGCGTGGCGCGCCTTGCCGGACTGGGCGGCACGGCGCCCAGCCTGCGCCGCTTCCTGCGCGCCATGCACGCCGACGACGTGCCGTCCGTGCTGGCGCACCTGCGCAGCTACCTGGCGGGCCGCCGGCTGGCGATCGGGCTGACGTTCCGTTTCAAGCGCGACGATGGCGCCGCCTGGGTGCGCGTGCACGGGCGCGTCACGCACGTGGCCGGAAACGGCGCGGCGCTGCGCATGGTCGGCACCGTGTCCGACATTACCGAACTGCGCGAACTCGAACAGATGCAGCGCAATGCCGACACCGTATTTGCCGGCACCCACGAAGGCATCATGGTGGTGGACGCCAAGCTGCGCATCGAGCGCGTCAATCCCGCGTTCGAGCGCATTACCGGCTACAGCGCCGACGAAGTGATCGGCGGCACGCCGTCCTTGCTGGCGTCGGGCCGCCACGGCAAGGCCTTTTACCGTGAGATGTGGACCGCCGTGCAGCGCGACGGCTTCTGGCGCGGCGAAATCTGGAATGCGCGCAAGAATGGCCACGTCTATCCTGAACTGCTGACGATTTCCGCCGTGCGCGACGAGCATGGCCGGCCCGACCACTACATCGGCGTATTTTCCGACATCAGCCACATCAAGGCGCACGCGGCCGAACTGGACCGGGCCGCCAACTTCGATGCGCTGACCGGCCTGCCCAACAGGCGCCTGCTGACCGACCGCTTCGAACACGCGATCCAGCGCTGCAACCGCACCGGCAAGCCGCTCACGGTGTGCATGCTGGACCTGGACGACTTCAAGGACGTCAACCAGTGCTACGGCAAGCAGGCCGGCGACCGGCTGCTGGTCAGCGTGGCGCGCGAACTGGCCGCCGTGGTGCGCGCCGACGACACGCTGGCGCGCACCGGCGGCGATGAATTCGTGCTGCTGATGTCGGACATCAATTCCCTGGAAGAATGCGCGCAGGCACTGGACCGCGTGATGGCGGCGGCGGCCGTCCCGCTGCAACTGGGTTCGGAACAGATCCGCGTCAGCGCCAGTGTCGGCGTGTGCCGCTATCCGGACGACGACGGCGACGCCGACACCCTGTTGCGGCACGCCGAACAAGCCATGTACCAGGCCAAGGAAGACGGCCGCGGACGCTACCAGCTGTTCGACCCGGTCAGCGACCGCCAGGCGCAGGCGCACCGGCAAGCCATGCACCGCCTGCGCC
>CBIHOX010000248.1:0-5436 GCA_966211685.1 uncultured Pseudoduganella sp. | reverse complement strand
GACAAGGTCCTGCCGATCTACAAGCACTGGCAAAAGCCGGAAGACCTGCAAGACCTGCGCCTGCAGCAGATCCAGCACTTCTTCGAGCACTACAAGGACCTGGAACCAGGCAAGTGGGTGAAAGTACAGGGCTGGTACGGCCCGGAAGAGGCAAAGCAGGAAATCCTCAACGGCGTTGCCAACTACAACAAGAACGAGCAGGTATAACCGCCTGCCGTCCCAAAAAACGCATGGGGCCAGGCGTGCGTTCGTGCGTTATTTTCCGCCTCCCCATTGTCTGGCAGGCGCCGCGTACCTGCGGTCGCGGCGATATGCCTGGCTGACGGCCGCGCAAGGGGCAGGGCGCGGCGCCAGGACCGCGCGCCTTGCCGACAAGGCGCGGCTCGGCGGGGAAAATGAATGCACGAATGCACGCCTGGCCCCATGGTGGTTTTGGGGCGGCGGCGTGGCGGTCAGAAGGAGGACAGGTCGATGTCGGGCTGCGGCAGGCGCTCGGCGGCGAGGATGCGCAGCAGGGTGGCGCTGACGATGGCGGCGCAGTTGTCGAAGGCGCCGTGGGTGGATTTGACGGCCTTGCCGCCGGCCATGCTGCTGGTGCGCACGTCGGGCTCTTTCAGGATGTGCAGCCGGGACGCCGGCGGCAAGCCATCGCCGCCGGTAATGCCTTGCGGGATGGTCCCGGTATCGTGCCAAAAGAATTTTTGCCAGGCCCGCACGCCGCGCAGCGTCTGCTGGTGCCAGAATTCCCCGTTGGCGCGGCTGCCGTCATACACGCTGGCCAGCCCCAATACCGGTGTCTTGTGCAAGTCTTCCAGCGAGCGGCTGACCAGGTACAGCAGCGACTTGCGGTACGGCCCCACCGCGTCGTCGAGTTCCAGCGGATCGGACAGGGTGTGGATGTCGAACCCGGCGCGCGGCAGCACGCCATGGTCGACGGCCTTGGCGTAGTGGTCCAGCGCGAAGTCCACCGTGCAGGCCGGCGCATACAGCGTGCAACTGGCGGCCGTCAATTTATGCTTGCCGGTGCGGAACGCCGTCAGCAGCCGCCCGGCGATCAGCGAGCCGGCGGAATGGCCGACCATGTGGATCTGCACGTCGCTGCCCACTTGCGCGCGCAGCGCGGCCAGCTTGTCCGCCAATACCGTGATGCCGGTGCCCAGTCCGTCCGCGCTGGCCTGCACGTTCTGCTTCATCTCGCTCCACATGCTGCGCACCAGCACTTCGCGCGCCAGCACTTCGATGGCGCGGTCGCGCGCATCGTCGAACCAGTCGCCCAGGCCGCGCACCGGCTGGGTGCCGAACAATTCATGCGCCTTGTCGGCGATCATGCCGTTGATGACTTCCAGCCAGCCGCTTTTCCACGTCACGAAGATGGGATAGACGCCATTGTCGAGGAACCACGGCGCCATGGCCTGGATGCGGGAAATCGACGAGGCTTCGCTGCCCAGGCCCCCGTGGAAATACAGCAGCACCTTGCGCGCACGGGCCGGCTGTTGCGACAGCCATGCCGCGGGCCGGTCCACCACCACCACGTCGGCATTGCGGTCGGCGCTGGGCAGGTGCGGCATGCGGTTCAGCAGCACGCCATTGTTGCCGGTGACCAGCGTGTGCAGGTACGCATCTTCCTTGGTAAAGGTGGCGCGCGGGCTTTGCAGTTCGGGCGTGGCCACCACGCCCAGCGGGCGCGCCTGGTTGGGCGGGCAGGCCAGCGGCCCGACGTGCACGGTGGACGCCGCCCCTTGCGCCAGCGGCACGCCCAGCCCCACCACCCATGCATCGTTGCCGTTGGCCACCCAGTCCTGGTAGGTCAGCACCGCAAAGCCGCCGGCGCCCCAGTTCTTGCCCCAGGAATTCTGCACGATGAAGCCAAGTTCGTTGTAGCCGACCAGCGCGAACGCATGGCCGCCCAGGATGTCCGGCTGTTCCGGGTTGTAGCGGATGCGCGGCAGCTGGTCGTGGCCGGCCAGCGGCCCGTGCACCAGCTGCACGTTGCTCCAGCCGCCATGCACCTTGGCCGACACGTATATCGCCCCGCTCTGGCAAATGGCCGACTGCAAATCCACCACCGACTGCTTCTCGATGCGGTAGTACACGCCCAGCGGGCGCTTGACCGCGTCCTGCGCCCAGTCCTCGCTGTCCGGTCCGAGCGACTTGTCGCGCCACAGGGTTTCCGCGCACACGCCATGCTTTTGCCAGCCCTTCAGCGCGCCGCGGCAGCTGGAGCCTTCATAGTTTTCATCTGGCCATTCATCGTAATAGCGCGCCAGCGTGTACAGCATGCGCGGGCTGACGCGGTCTTGCCGGGTCATCGTCATGCCGCCCTGGCGCCACAGCAGGTAATTCACGGTGGCGGCCAGCCCATAGCCGGTGCAGGCCCCTTCCTGTCCCTGGTCGAGGATCAGGCCCGCTTCGGTATAGCTGGGCAAATGGTCGTGCAGCTGGGTGTCGGACGGGATACGGTGCGGCAGGTTGCCCATCGGCGCCCGATACGGCAAGTCGCGCAGGTCGATGCGGTCGGGGCGCGCATCGAGCGCAATCAGCTTGTTGCCCTGGATGGTGGCGGTTTTGGCGGGCATGGTGCAGTCTCCTTGTACTTGAGCTTGCGCAAGGTTCGCCCGCCGTTGCGGCATTGTCTATTTGATATTGTTAATCAAAATAACTGAGCAGCTTGGAAAAAATTATGGCGCGCCGCCTTACCTGAACGGATTGCGCTCGTTCAGCTCATCAATATAATGCGCAATCCCCACCCCCTCGCGCGCCAGGAAGCGTTCCACCGCGTCGGCAAACGAGGGATGCGCCAGCCAGTGGGCCGACCAGGTCTGCCGCGGCAGGAAGCCGCGCGCCATCTTGTGTTCGCCCTGCGCGCCGCCCTCGAAGGCGCCGATGCCGTGCTCGATGCAGAATTCCAGCGGCTGGTAATACGCCGCTTCGAAATGCAGGCACGGCACGTGTTCGATGGCGCCCCAGTAGCGGCCATACAACGTGTCTGCCGTGTGCAGCACCAGCGACGACGCGATGGGCCGGCCGTCACGCTCGGCCATGGTCAGCATGATGTTGTCCGGCATGGCGGCGCCGATGGCGAGGAAAAACGCCAGGTTCAGGTAGGGCGACGAATGATGCTGCGCGTAGGTGGTTTCATAGCAGCGGTGGAAGAAGCGCCAGTCGGCTTCGGTCACGTCGGCGCCGCGGATGCGCCGCAGCGTGACGCCGGCTTCCCGCACCTTGCGCCGCTCGGCGCGGATATTCTTGCGTTTCCTGTGTTCCAGCGTGGCGAGGAAGGCGTCGAAGCTGCCGTATCCCTGGTTCAGCCAGTGGAATTGCACGCCGCTGCGCAGCATGAAGCCGGCGTCGTGCAGCAAGCGCGCTTCCTGTTGCGGCGGATACAGCACGTGGGTCGACGACAGGCCGGCCGACCGCTGTTGCGCCTGCAGGAACGCCACCAGCGCGGCGCGCGCCTCATCGTCGCGCGCCAGCAGCCGGCTGCCGGTGACCGGCGTGAACGGAATCGCGGACAGCAGCTTGGGGTAATACTCGATGCCGTTGCGGTGGTAGGCATCGGCCCACGCCCAGTCGAACACGTATTCGCCGTATGAATGCGATTTCACGTACAGCGGCATGGCGGCGGCCAGCCGGCCGTCATGGGCGTCGTCCCACAGCGCCAGGTATTGCGGCTGCCAGCCGGTTGCCGCGCACGCGCTGCCCGATGCGTGCAGCGCATGCAGGAAGGCATAGGACAGGAACGGATTGGTTTCTCCGGCGGCTTCCAGCAGCGCGGACCAGGCGGATTCGCCGGCATCAACGAGGGAAGACAGAATGGCGGGGCGATAGGTCGTCATGGCGTCGATTGTAAGCGTTACGGGAAAATTATGACTGAATGCTAAAATTGCCCCACTATCCGCAGAGTTGTTTCCCCATGCCACAATCCTTCTTCAACCTGTATTCCCACGATTTTGCCCGCGTCGCGGTGGCCGTGCCGCGCTGCCGCGTGGCCGATCCCGCCTACAACGCCCAGGAAACCATCAGACTGGCGCGCGACGCCGCGGCCCACGGCGCGGCCCTGGTCGCGTTCACGGAACTGGGCCTGTCGGCCTATACCTGCGACGACCTGTTCCACCAGCGCGCGCTGCTCGACGCGGTGCTGGCCGCCCTGGGCGACGTGGTCGAAGCCTCGAAATCGATTGCCTCGGTGCTGGTGGTGGGCGCGCCGCTGCGGGTCGACCACCGGCTGTTCAATTGCGCCGTGGTGCTGTCGGGCGGGCGCATCCTCGGCGTGGTGCCGAAGACGTATTTGCCGAACTATGGCGAATTCTACGAGGCGCGCCAGTTCTCGGCAGCCGACGAAGCGCAGTCCGAACACATCACGCTGCTGGGCCAGCACGTGCCGTTTGGCGCGGCCCAGCTGTTCGAGGTGGAGAATTATCCGCTGCTGAAATTCCACGTCGAGATTTGCGAAGACGTGTGGGTGCCGATTCCGCCGTCGTCGTTTGCCGCGCTGGCCGGCGCCACGGTGCTGGTCAACCTGTCCGCGTCGAACGTGGTGGTCGGCAAGGCCGACTACCGCCACCAGCTGGTGGGCCAGCAATCGGCGCGCTGCCTGTCGGCCTACCTGTATTCGTCGGCCGGACGCGGCGAATCGACCACCGACCTGGCGTGGGACGGCCAGGCGCTGATCTATGAAAACGGCGAATTGCTGCGCGAAGCGGAGCGCTTCCAGGACGAGTCGCACGTGATCTACGGCGACGTGGACCTGGAGCGCCTGTCGCGCGAACGCATGCGCCAGACCACGTTCGGCCAGTCGATGCGCCGCCATGCGCAGGAAACCGCGAAGTTCCGCACGGTGCGCTTCGCGCTCGACCTGCCGCGCCACCAGGTCTTGCCGCTCGAGCGCAACGTGGCGCGCTTCCCGTACGTGCCGTCCAACACCGCGCTGCGCGACAAGCGCTGCAACGAGGTCTACAACATCCAGGTGCAGGCGCTGGTGCAGCGCCTGTCGTCGTCCGGCATCAGGAAGGTCGTTATCGGCGTGTCCGGCGGGCTCGATTCCACACACGCGCTGCTGGTCTGCGCCAAGGCCATGGACCGCCTGAACCTGCCGCGCGCCAATATCATCGCCATCACCATGCCGGGCTTCGCCACCAGCGCGCGCACGCTGGAACAGGCGCGCGCGCTGATGGCGTTCGTCGGCTGCACCGCGTCGGAAATCGATATCCGCCCGAGCTGCATCCAGATGATGAAGGACATTGGCCATCCGTACGCCGAAGGCGCCGAAACGTACGACATCACGTTTGAAAACGTGCAGGCCGGCGAGCGCACCAACCACCTGTTCCGCATCGCCAACCATACCGGCGGCATCGTGATCGGCACCGGCGACTTGAGCGAGTTGGCGCTGGGCTGGTGCACCTATGGCGTGGGCGACCACATGTCGCACTACAACGT
>CBIHOX010000247.1:0-5524 GCA_966211685.1 uncultured Pseudoduganella sp. | reverse complement strand
CCAGCCGCCCCAGCGGCCACCGCCCTGGGCGACGCTGGCCTGGACGGGGAAGGCATGTATATTGCCGTGGTGCCGGAAGGAACCTATCCGCGCAGCGCCCCGGCGCCGGCCGCGCCGGCGGCAGCCCCCGTGGCGGCCGCCCCGGTGGCCGCCTCGGCGGCGCCGGTTGCGGTCCACGCGGAAGGCGTGGCCGAGGCCCAGGCGGCGGCCGCCGCCGCGCCGACGCCCCGCGCCCGTGCTGAAAAGAGCGACGACAAGCCGTCGAGCGCGCCGGCCAAGGAAGAATCGATCCGTATCGATGCCGTCAAGCTCGATGCGCTGCTGGAAGTGGCCGGTGAATCGGTGCAGGCCGCCAACCAGGCCGCCGTGCTGCTGGAACGCTTGCAGCAATTCAAATTCGAAGGCCAGGCTGCGACCCTGATGTCGGCGCTGACCGAAACGCTGGAGCGCGCGTCGCGCTATTCCAGCGAACTGCAGCGCGCCACCCTGGCCACCCGCATGCAGCCGGTGGGGCGCCTGTTCCAGAAATTCCCGCGCCTGGTGCGTGAACTGGCCAAGGACCTGGGCAAGGAAGTCGAACTGACCATCGAAGGCGCGGAGACCGAAGTCGACCGCGTGGTGGTGGACAGCCTGTACGATCCACTGGTGCACATGCTGCGCAATGCGCTCGACCATGGCGTCGAAGGCCCGGACGCCCGCGTGGCGGCCGGCAAGTCGCCGCGCGCGTTCATCTCGCTGAAAGCCTGGCAGGAAGCCAACAGCGTCATGATTGTTTTGCAAGACGATGGCCGCGGCATGGACCCGGTGGCGCTGCGCCGCAAGGCCGCAGAAAAGGGGCTGATCTCGCCAAATGCGAACATGACCGACGACGAATCGTATCAACTGGTATTCTTACCGGGTTTCTCGACCAAGGAAGTGGCCTCCAGCGTGTCCGGCCGCGGCGTCGGCATGGACGTGGTGAAGACCGCCGTGGAAAAAAACCGCGGCGCGATCCACATCGAATCCGCGCTGGGCAAGGGCACCAAGTTCGCCATCCGTTTGCCGATCGAACTGTCCATCGTTCCGACCATGCTGGTGTCGACCTCGGGCGCGCAACTGGCGCTGCCGATGGCCGTGGTGCAGCGCGTGGTGGAGTTGCCGGAAGAGTTCATGGAAGTGGGCGGCGCCCCGGTGCTGAAAGACCAGGGCCGTCCGCTGCCGGTACGCACGCTGGCCGGTGCGCTGGGCTATGCCCCGGTGTCCGAGCGCGTTGGTATCGTCGTCAACGCGCCGCAGCCATACATCCTGGCCGTGGAAGCCGTCGACGGCACGGCCGACCTGGTGATCAAGCCGATGACCGCGATTGCGGTGGAAGGCATTACCGGCACGGCGCGTTCGGCGGAGGGCGATCTGGTGCTGGTGGTAGGCCTATCGTTCCTGATGGAAGGGTGCAGGAGTAGTGTACGCATGGCGGCCTGATAACCGGAAGGCCACGGCAAAAAACACCAAAGCCTGCGTAATCCGCAGGCTTTTTTTTTCGGCGTCATATGGTGGTGCTTACCCCAAGCCGCATCGGCTCACGAGGCGGAATTTCGGGCTTGGTTTTGCATTGCACAAACTATGGCATAATCAAAGTGAATATCTAACCAGGCAGTAGCAGCAATCATCATGAAGACGCTTTACGACAAACTCTGGGAATCGCACGTGGTGCGCACCGAGGAAGATGGCACCGCCATCCTCTACATTGACCGCCACCTGGTGCATGAAGTCACCAGCCCGCAGGCATTCGACGGCTTGCGCGCCGCCAACCGCCAGCCATGGCGCGTTTCAGCCAACCTGGCCGTGGCCGACCACAATGTGCCGACCACCGACCGTTCGCACGGCATCGAAGATCCGGTCTCGCGCCTGCAGGTCGAAACGCTGGACAAGAATACCAAGTCCTATGGCCTGACGTATTTCAACATGAACGACAAGCGCCAAGGCATCGTGCACGTGATCGGCCCTGAGCAGGGCGCGACCCTGCCGGGCATGACGGTGGTGTGCGGCGACTCGCACACGTCGACCCACGGCGCCTTTGGCGCGCTGGCGCACGGCATCGGCACCTCCGAAGTCGAGCACGTGCTGGCCACGCAAACGCTGCTGCAGAAAAAATCCAAGTCCATGCTGGTGCAGGTCGACGGCCAGCTGGGCCCCGGCGTGACGGCCAAGGACATCGTGCTGGCCATCATCGGCAAGATCGGCACCGCCGGCGGCACCGGCTACGCGATGGAATTCGGCGGTTCCGCCATCCGCTCGCTGTCGATGGAAGGCCGCATGACGGTCTGTAACATGGCGATCGAAGCGGGCGCGCGCGCCGGCATGGTCGGGGTGGACGACACCACCATCGAATACGTCAAGGGCCGTCCCTTCTCGCCCGTCGGCCCGCACTGGGACCGCGCGGTGGCGTACTGGCGCACCCTGCACACCGACCCGGGCGCGAAGTTCGACCTGGTCGTGACGCTCAACGCGGCGGACATCAAGCCGCAGGTTACCTGGGGCACGTCGCCGGAACAGGTGGTGCCGGTCGACGCCCGCGTACCGGACCCGGACAAGGAAAAAGACCCGGTCAAGCGCGACGCCATGGAAAAGGCCCTGGTCTACATGGACTTGAAGCCGAACACGCCGATCGAGGACATCCGCATCGACAAGGTGTTCATCGGTTCGTGCACCAATTCCCGCATCGAGGACTTGCGCGCGGCGGCCGCCGTTGTGCGCGGCAAGCAGCGCGCTTCCAACGTGAAGCTGGCGCTGGTGGTGCCCGGTTCCGGCCTGGTCAAGGAACAGGCCGAGCGCGAAGGGTTGGACGCGATCTTCAAGGCCGCCGGCTTTGAGTGGCGCGAACCGGGCTGCTCGATGTGCCTGGCCATGAACGCCGACCGCCTGGACCCGGGCGAACGCTGCGCCTCGACTTCGAACCGCAACTTCGAAGGCCGCCAGGGCCAGGGTGGCCGCACCCACCTGGTGTCGCCTGCGATGGCCGCCGCCGCCGGTATCGCCGGCCACTTCGTCGACGTGCGCACGATGCGTTAAGACGCCGACCCTTGAATTTATTTATCCAGCAAGAGAATTAACATGAAAACCACCTTCGCCCTGATCATTACCGCCCTGACCATCGTGACCCTGTCCGGCTGCAACACCATTTCCGGCATTGGCAAAGACGTGCAAAAAGTCGGGCAGGTTGTCACGAACGCGGGTGGGAAATAACAGTTCGGCAGGCCGGCGCGGTTGACGCCGCGCGCCTGCCGGGCGCATCGCAGAAAACATCATGGAAAAATTTACGATACATGAAGGCCTCGTGGTCCCGCTGGACCGCGCCAATGTCGACACCGACGCCATCATTCCCAAGCAGTTCCTGAAATCCATCCACCGCACCGGTTTCGGTCCCAACCTGTTCGACGAGTGGCGGTACCTCGACCACGGCGAACCAGGCATGGACAACAGCAAGCGTCCGCTGAACCCGGACTTCGTGCTGAACCAGCCGCGCTACCAGGGCGCATCGATCCTGATGGCGCGCAAGAATTTCGGTTGCGGTTCGTCGCGCGAGCATGCGCCGTGGGCGCTGGAACAGTATGGCTTCCGCGTGATCCTGGCGCCGAGCTTCGCGGACATCTTCTTCAACAATTCCTTCAAGATCGGCCTGTTGCCGATCGTGCTGACCGAACAGCAGATCGACCATCTGTTCAACGAAGTCAAGGCCTTCCCGGGTTACCGCCTGGTGGTCGACCTTGAAAACCAGCGCATTTCCACCAGCAACGGCTCGCTCGCCTACCCCTTCGAGATCGACGCCTTCCGCAAATACTGCCTGATGAATGGCCTGGACGATATCGGCCTGACCCTGCGCCACGCGGACGACATCCGCGCATTCGAGGAACGTCATCTGGCAAACCAGCCCTGGCTGGCCAACGTCATCTGAAAATAGACTATGAAAATTGCAATCCTCCCGGGCGACGGCATCGGCCCGGAAATCGTCGACCAGGCAGTCAAGGTATTGAATGCCCTGGACGAGAAGTTTGAACTGGAAAGCGCGCCGGTCGGCGGCGCCGGCTATGCCGCGCACGGCCACCCGCTGCCGGAAGGCACGCTGAACCTGGCCAAGGCTGCCGACGCGGTCCTGTTCGGCGCCGTCGGCGACTACCAGTACGACAACCTGGAGCGCGCGCTGCGCCCGGAACAGGCGATCCTGGGCCTGCGCAAGAACCTGGGCCTGTTCGGCAACCTGCGTCCGGCCATCCTGTACCCGGAACTGGCCAACGCGTCGACCCTGAAGCCGGAAGTCGTCTCGGGCCTGGATATTTTGATCGTGCGCGAACTGACCGGTGACATTTACTTCGGCCAGCCGCGCGGCGTGCGCGAGTGCCCGGATGGTCCGTTCAAGGGCCAGCGTGAAGGCTACGACACCATGCGTTATGCGGAAGGCGAAATCCGCCGCATCGCCCACGTGGCGTTCCAGGCCGCGCAAAAGCGCAGCAAGCGCCTGACGTCGGTCGACAAGGCCAACGTGCTGGAAACGTTCCAGTTCTGGAAAGACATCATGATCGACGTGGCCAAGGAATATCCGGACGTCGCGCTGGACCATATGTACGTCGACAACGCCGCCATGCAGCTGGTGCGCGCGCCGAAGAAATTCGACGTGATCGTGACCGGCAACATGTTCGGCGACATCTTGTCCGACCAGGCCGCGATGCTGACCGGTTCGATCGGCATGCTGCCGTCGGCCTCGCTGGACGCCAACAACAAGGGCCTGTATGAACCGTCGCACGGCTCGGCGCCGGACATCGCGGGCAAGGGCATTGCCAATCCGCTGGCGACGATCCTGTCCGCGGCCATGATGCTGCGCTTCTCGCTGAACCGCGCGGAACAGGCCGACCGCATTGAAAACGCAGTAAAACAAGTGCTCGCGCAAGGCTTGCGCACCGCCGACATCTACGAGGAAGGCACCACGAAAGTGGGCACCGCGCAGATGGGCGATGCGGTAGTCAAGGCGCTGGCATCCTAAGTGCCATGGAGCGGCTCGCAAGGCCGCCCGGTAGAAGCATCGTTCGACGATGCCTTTAAAACTCAATCAAGGAAAACAAAATGAATCTCGTAGGTCTGGTAGGTTGGCGTGGCATGGTCGGTTCGGTCCTGATGCAGCGCATGCAGGAAGAGGGCGACTTCGCTCACATCGAGCCGGTGTTCTTCTCCACCTCGAACACGGGCGGCGCGGCGCCGGCGATGGCGAAGAATGAAACCACGCTGAAAGACGCGAACAATATCGACGAACTGAAGCGCTGCGACATCATCATTTCGTGCCAGGGCGGCGACTACACCACCGCCGTGTTCCCGAAACTGCGCGCGGCCGGCTGGAACGGTTACTGGATCGACGCGGCGTCGACCCTGCGCATGGAAAAAGACGCGGTCATCGTGCTGGACCCCGTCAACCTGAACGTCATCAAGGATGCGATGGCCAAGGGCGTGAAGAACTTCGTCGGCGGTAACTGCACCGTGTCGTGCATGCTGATGGGCC
>CBIHOX010000246.1:0-5709 GCA_966211685.1 uncultured Pseudoduganella sp. | reverse complement strand
TGGCCCTTCAGCGGGTGCCCGTCCACTTCCAGCGCCATGGTCTGCGACAGGTCGCCCTTGGCCACGGCGCCGATCACGCGCGCCATTTCCGTGGTCGGGCGCACCAGGTCGTCGATCAGCGTATTGACGGAACTGATGATGGTGGCCCAGCCGCCGGACACGTGCGGCACCGAGGCGCGCTGCGTCAGGCGGCCTTCGCGGCCTACCACGCGCGACACGTCGGTCACGGCCTTCACCATCTTTTCCTTGGTTTCAATAATGTCGTTCAGGGTATCGGCGATCTTGCCTGAGATGCCAGTCCAGTCGGAGGGCATCCGCGCGGTAAAGTCGCCCCGCTTCAGCGCCATCAAGGTCTGCAACAGCAGCTTGACGTCGAGCTGGTCGGCTAATTCAGTCATGTCGTTCATCGGGACGTCCTCATGGGAAGGTGCAATGGCACGTAAAAGATACTCTTACAAGCCGCTGAGTCAAGATATATATTGCGAAAAAGCATACTGTATGAAAAATGTTACCTTACGCATTTAACAATAACATTTGGAAACTTTTACTACGATACGATCAATCATGTTTCCGGCGCGCACAATTCAACTGTACGAACCGCACGCGCGAAAAAAAGCCCGCTTGACGCGGGCGGAAGAGGGAGTTTCAAAATGCCGCGGGGGTTGTCCGTGGCATTTGAAGCATTATTGCAATAAATAAGTTTAAATTCAATCAATATTTCAATTGTTGTAATAGAAACGCGTAGGTCAGCGCCCACATCAGTGCCTGCTGGTCATTGTTGGCGGCGCCGGCGTGGCCGCCTTCCATGTTTTCCCAATACAGCACGTCATGGCCCTGGTCCTGCATCAACGCCGCCATCTTGCGCGCGTGGCCCGGGTGCACGCGGTCGTCGCGGGTGGAGGTGGTCAGCAGCACGCGCGGGTAGCGCCGCCCGGCGCGGACGTTGTGGTATGGCGAATAGCGCGCCAGGTACGCCCACTGGGCCGGGTCGTCCGGGTCGCCGTATTCGCCCATCCAGGAGGCGCCGGCCAGCAGGCGGTGGTAGCGCCGCATGTCCAGCAGCGGCACCTGGCACACCACCGCGTTGAACAGCTCCGGCCGCTGCGCCAGCACCGCCCCCACCAGCAGGCCGCCATTGCTGCCGCCCATGATGCCCAGCCGGTCCGGCGTGGTGAGGCCGCGCGCAATGGCGTCCTCGGCCACCGCGATGAAGTCGTTGAACGCGGCCTGGCGCCGCTCCTTCAGCGCGGCCTGGTGCCAGGCCGGGCCGAATTCGCCGCCGCCGCGGATATTGGCCAGCAGGTACACGCCGCCATGTTCCAGCCAGCCGGCCCCGGTGGCGCCGCTGTAATACGGTTTCAGCGACACTTCGAAGCCGCCGTACCCATACAGCAGCGCCGGCTGCGGGCCTTCGGCGCCGCGCGGGCGCACCACGAAATACGGCACGGCCGTGCCGTCGCGCGAGCGGGCGGCAAACTGGCAGACTTCATAGGGTTCGGCATCGAAATACGCGGGCTGGCGCCGCAGTTCGATGCGGTCGTCGCTGCCGGCGCGGCACAGGTCCAGGGTGGTCGGGGTGAGAAAACCGGTGCGCGTGAGGAAATATTCATCGCTGTCGATGGCGTCCACCGGCGACGCTTCCAGTGAACCGAAGCCCGGCACGTCCACATCGCGGGCGCGCCAGCCGTCCGCGCCGTGCGTCAATTCCACCAGGCGGTTTGTCACGTTGTCGAGCAGGTTGAGCAGCAGCGCCGCGCGCGTCACGCAAATGCCGTCCAGCGATGTGGTCGCTGACGGTTCGAACAGCACGTCCATCCTGCGTTCCCCGCGCATGAAGGCGCGGAAATCCGTGGCCAGCAGCGCGCCCTGCGGGTACACTACGCCGCCGGCCTCCCATGCCGAGCGCAGCTCGATTATCAGCTGGCCGCGCACCGTGTACGCGTTGGCGTCGTCCGGCTTCGGCACCCGCGCCAGCGCGGCGCCGTCGCGCAGGTACAGTTCACTGGTGTAGAACGTCATCGAGCGCCAGATGAATTCAAAGCGGTGGCCGGGCGTGAAATCCATGCAGGCGCCCACGCCCAGGTCGTCCGGAGCCGCCTCGAACAGCACCGGCGCATCGGCCAGCGCGGTGCCGCGCCGCCATTCGCGCACGGTGCGCGGGTAGCCCGACTGGGTCAGCGTGCCGGGGCCGCAGTCGGTGGCCACGAACAGGCTGTCGCGGTCGCGCCAGGCCGCCTGGCTTTTCGCTTCCGGCAGCATGAAGCCGCCCGACACGAAGGCCTTGGCGTGCAGGTCGTATTCGCGCATGACGTGGGCGTCGCCGCCGCCGCGCGACAGCGACACCAGGCAGCGGTCGCCATGGTGCAGGAAAACCGCGCCGCTCCACACCCAGTTTTCATCTTCCATGGCGGCCAGCGCGTCGAGGTCGATCATGGTTTCCCAGACGGGCTCGGGCGTACGGTATTGGCGCGGCGTGGTACGGCGCCAGATGCCGCGCACGTGGTCCGCATCGCGCCAGAAGTTGTAATACCAGTCGCCATGCACGGTCACGTAGGGGATGCGTTCCTGGGAATTGAGGATGGTGCGCAGGCGGCCGTGGATGGCGTCGAAGCGGGGATGGCGGCGCAGGCTGGCTTCGGCGGCTTCCGCCTGGCGCCGGGCCCAGTCCAGCGGCCGCGCGCCACTGATGTCTTCCAGCCACAGGTACGGGTCATGGTCGTCGTTATTGGACATCGTTGTCTCCGTTATTTCCCTCATTGTGGCATGAATGACATGGGAATCACGCAACGGTGTATGATGCGGCCCCTTTGCTTGCCTGCCCCGGGCCGGGCCGGCGGCTCCGGTGGATAAAAACTGGTTGGGCCGGTTGTTTAATAGTATGCTGCTGCAATGCAAAACTTCTTTTGGCGGGATGGGCGTGCCTATGCGTAAACTGGGTGCCTGGCTGACAAGCTTGCTGAACCTGCGGACCGTGCTCTGGGGCATCGGGTTGTCGCTGTCGGTCGCCATCGGCCTGGTGCTGTATGCGTATGCCGCGCGCGTGGTCGAGGAAGACGACCACCAGCGCTTCGACAACCTGGCGCGCAGCACGCAATACAGTATTTCCGCCCGGGTCAAATCGTATTCGGACGTGGTGCGCGGCCTGGTGGCGCTGTTCCAGACCACCGACCACCTGACCCGCCTGCAATTCCACCAGTATGTCTCCAGCCTGAACCTGCCGCTGCATTTCCCGGCCATTGAAACGCTCAATTACGCGGTGCCCGTGACGGAAGCGGGGCGCGCCGCGTTCGTCGCCTCGGTGCGGGCCGACACCAGCCTGGATCCGGCCGGCTACCCCAATTTCGACATCAAGAAGCCCGGGCCCAGCGGCCAATACACGGTCATGCTGTACATGGAACCGATGGATATCGTGAAGGAACGCTTCGGCGTCGATATCGCCGCGGTGCCGGCCATCGGCAGGGCGCTCGACCAGTCGCGCGACACCGGCCAGGTCAGCGCGTCGGGCCAGCCCATCCTGGTCAAGAAGCCGGTGCCGCACATCGGCCTGGGGATCCGGCTGCCGGTCTACAAACGCGGCATGCCGGTCCATGACGTCGCCAGCCGCCGCGCCGCCTACGTCGGTTCGGTCGGCATCGGCTTTTCCGTCTCCAAGCTGGTGCAGGGCGCCATCGATGAAATGGCGATCCGGCAAGTGCACATGCTGTTGTACGCGGACAGTTCGACCGATGCGGAAAAACGCCGCCTTACCATCGAAAAAACCGACCGCCTGCTGTACAACGACAATGGCTCGATCGAGGATGCGCCGGCCACGCCCGAGCATCCCGATGATTACCTGGAAGCCGTGTTGCCGATCGACTTCAACGGCACCTTGTGGAAAGCCCTGTTCCGCGTGAAGAAAACCGACATGCACACGGGCCTGGACGCGTATTTCCCGTGGATCGCGCTGGCCACCGGTTTCATCGGCACCATGCTGATCTACAGCTACCTGCTGACCCTGTATTTTTCGCGCCGCAGCGCGGTGGAACAGCGCCAGCTGCTCGACAGTGTGCTCAACAACATCGATGCGCGCGTGTTCATGAAAGACCAGAACCGCCGCTATATCTACGCCAACGCCAAGATGGCCGAGGTCATGGGGCGGCCGGTGGACCAGATCGTCGGGCGCGGCGACCATGAATTGATGCCGCGCGAGGAAGCCGACGCGGCGTGGGAAGAGGAACGGCGCGTGTTTGCCGACGGCGTCAAGCGCGCCGGCGAAGAGCGCTATGTGGACCGGCGCGGCGGGGTGCACCACCTGTGGTGCGTGAAGGCGCCGGTGTTCATCGACAAGGAAGTGGCGGCCGTGATTTCGCTGGCCACCGACATCACGGAATTGCATAATTTGAAAGAGCAGGCGCAGGCCGCCAACCAGGCCAAGAGCGATTTCCTGTCGAACATGAGCCACGAAATCCGCACGCCGATGAACAGCATCATCGGCATGGCGCACCTGGCGCTGAAATCCGTGACGCACCCGAAGCAGCGTGATTACCTGCAAAAGATTTTCCACTCGGGCCAGCACTTGCTGGGCATCATTAACGACATCCTGGACTTTTCCAAGATCGAAGCCGGAAAACTGGAGCTGGAAGTGCTGGACTTTTCACTCAACGCCCTGATGGGTAACGTGGCCAACCAGCTCGGTGAAAGCGCGGCGCGCAAGAACCTGGAACTGGCCTTTGAAATCTGGCCCGGCATGCCGCAGCAATTGCGCGGCGACCCGCTGCGGCTGGAACAGGTGCTGCTCAACTTCACCAGCAACGCCATCAAGTTTTCCGAGAACGGCAAGATCCGCATCCGCGCCCGTCCGCTGGAAGACCGCGACCATTATTGCGTGGTGCGCTTCGAAGTGCAGGACAACGGCATCGGCATGAGCAAGAGCCAGATGGCCAACCTGTTCCAGTCGTTCCAGCAGGGCGACACCTCGACCACCCGCAAATATGGCGGCACCGGCCTGGGGCTGGTGATTTCCAAGCAGTTGGCCGAATTGATGGGTGGCACGGTCGGGGTGGAAAGCGTGGAAGGGCAGGGCAGCACGTTCTGGTTTACCGCCCACCTGGCCAAGGGCACGGCGCTGCTGGAAGCCGGCCTGGCCAAGGTGTTGCAGCCGGAAGTCATGGCCTCGTTCCAGGGCGCGTCCATCCTGCTGGTGGAAGACAATGTGTTCAGCCAACAAGTGGGGCGCGAATTGCTGGAAGACGCCGGCGCCACGGTCTGCGTCGCCAACAATGGCAAGGAAGCCATCGACCTGTTGTTGAAAGAGCATTTCGATTGCGTGCTGATGGACGTGCAAATGCCGGTCATGGATGGCTACGAAGCCACGCGCCTGATCCGCGCGCATCCGCGCCTGGCCGGAACCCTGGTGATCGCCATGACCGCCAACGCCGGGCGCGACGACCAGGCGCGCTGCATCGCGGCCGGCATGGATGAATTCATCACCAAGCCGATCGCGCCCAACCTGCTGTTTTCCGTGCTGTCGCGCTGGATGAACCAGCGCGCGGAAAAACGCCTGGCGCACGGCGCAAACGGCGCGGCGGCGCGGCGGCAAGCGCCGGCGGCGCCGCCGCCGGGGGCCGGCGCCGGCCCGGCTCCCGCAGGGGCGCCGCCGGCGCCGGGCGACGGCCTGGTGCCCCCGGGGGAGATTGCCAAAGCGGACATGTTCGACCTCAGCGCGCTGGC
>CBIHOX010000245.1:0-5746 GCA_966211685.1 uncultured Pseudoduganella sp. | reverse complement strand
CCGCCGCCAAGAAAGCCGCGGAAGAAGCCGCCGCCAAGGCCGCCGCCGAAGCCGCAGCGAAGAAAGCCGCCGAGGAAGCCGCCGCCAAGGCCGCTGCTGAAGCAGCAGCCAAGAAAGCCGCCGAGGAAGCGGCCGCCAAAGCTGCCGCCGACGCCGCCGCCAAGGCAGCGGCCGATGCCGCGCAAAAGGCCGCGGAAGAAGCGGCTGCGAAAGCGGCTGCGGAAGAAGCCGCGAAGAAAATCGCGGACGAAGCCGCCAAAGTCGAGAAGCTGGTCAAGACCAGCGAAGCGAACCAGCCAGCGCCGACGCAGGCGCCGACCCCGGCGCCCACGGCAGCGCCGGCCGCCGCGCCAGCGCAGGGGGGCGCAACGGAAGAGAAAACCAGCGACGCCAAGGACGACAAGAAGGATGGCAACGCCGCGACCAGCTCCACCGTGAAAAAAGATGAACCTGTGAAGAAACTGTATTGCAACTGAACGCGATTGATCCGCGACCCGCGTCACCGACTGCGTCACCGACTTTAGAGACAGAATGAAGAAAGAGTATTTCCCGCCGCTGAACCTCAAGCGCAAACTGCTGGCCGTCATGGTCGCCGCCTGCTACGGCGTTGCCCAGGCCAACCCGATGGCGCCCCAGGTGATTGCGGGCCAGGCGCTGTTCAACCAGCAGGGCAACGTTTTCACGATCACGAATACGCCGAACACCATCATTAACTGGCAAGCGTTTTCCATCAACCCGAACGAGGTGACGCGCTTCATCCAGCAAGGCGGCGACAGCCGGGTATTGAACCGTATCGTCGGGCAGGACCCGAGCCGTATCCTCGGCAGCCTGCAGTCGAACGGGCAGGTGTACCTGCTCAATCCGAACGGCATCCTGTTCGGCAAGGATGCGCGGGTCGACGTGAATGGCCTGGTGGCGTCGTCGCTGGCGCTGTCGGATACGGATTTCCTGGCGGGGAAAAGGCACTTCACCGGCGCCGGCGCCGGCAAGGTGGTGAACCAGGGCGCGATCGTCACGCCCAATGGCGGCCGTGTCTACCTGATCGCGCCGGACGTTGAAAACAGCGGCGTGATCACGTCGCCGCAGGGCGAGGTGGTGCTGGCGGCCGGCCATACGGTCCAATTGGCCGATTCGTCCGACCCCTCGGTGCAGGTGGTGGTGTCGGCGCCGGCCAACCAGGCGCTGAACCTGGGCCAGGTATTGGCGTCGGGCGGGCGGGTTGGCATTTTTGGCGCGCTGGTCAACCAGCGCGGCGTGGTCAACGCCAACAGCGCGGTGCGCAATGAACACGGCAAGATCGTATTGAAGGCGTCGGGCGCCACGCTGCTGGAACAGGGCAGCGTGACGTCGGCCGCCAACAGCGCGGGGCAGGGCGGCGACATCCAGGTGCTGGGCAAGCATGTCGCGCTCAACGGCAATGCCAGCGTCGACGCCAGCGGCGCGGCCGGCGGCAGCGTGCTGGTGGGCGGCGATTACCAGGGCGGCAATGCGGCGGTCCCGAACGCCAGCGAAACCTTCGTCTCGGCCCAGGCGGCGATCCGCGCCGATGCCACGCAGGCCGGCGGCAAGGGCGGTAAAGTCATCGTGTGGGGCGACGCCGCCGCCAGCGTGCACGGCGCGATTTCCGCGCAGGGCGGCGCCGAAGGCCAGGGCGGCCTGGTGGAAACGTCGGGCCACTTCCTCGACGTGGCCGGCGCCCGCATCGATACCCGCGCTGCGGGCGGCCGGAACGGCCTGTGGCTGCTGGACCCGGAAAGCATCGCCATCGACGCCGCCTATACCGGCGCGAATGCGCTGGCCGATGTCGCCACCTTCAATGGCGGCGCCGCCACCGGCGTCACCAGCATCAATCCATCGATGCTCAATGCCGCCACCTCCGACATCACCCTGCAGGCGCGCAGTAATATCGATTTCAAGTCCGCCGTGAACGTGGCGCAAAGCGGCGTCAGGCTGACGGCGCAGGCCGGCGGCTCCATCTCGGTGGACGCCCCGGTCACCACGCATGGCGGCGACGTCACCCTGCAAGCCAATCATGGCGAGTACGCGACCGGCAGCGGCGCCGTCAACGTCAACGCGGCGGTCGCGACGTTTGGCGGCGCCTTCAAGGCCAGCGGCGCGCACATCAGCATCCAGGACAGCGTGAAGGTCGACGGGGGCGCGGTGGAATTGCGCGCCGGCGTCGCCAACGGCCACCTGACCATCGGCAGCACCGGTTCCATCAACGGCACGGGAACGGGCGAGCGCCTGTTTTCCTTTATTGCCGACATCATGACCATTGACGGCAGCGTCGATGGCGGCGGCACGGCCGGCGAAACCACGGTCTCGTTCGTACCGTACTCCAGCGGCCGCGGCATTGTGGTCGGCGCAACCCGCGCCGGTTCCAGCCTGGATTTGACGGCGGCGGACCTGGGGCGCGTCTCGGCGTACGGCATCAATATCGGCAGCGCCGGCGCCGGCAGCGTCACGGTGTCGCAGGCGCTGGACTTGTCGTCCAGCGTGCGCAACATCTTCTTCGAGAGCGCCGGGGACATCAACATCAATGCCGCCGTCACAGCCGACAGTGGCGCCGGGACGATTTACGCGGGCGCCTATGGCGACGGCGCGAAAATCGCCATCGGCAGCGGCGGCAGCCTGCTGGCCAACAAGGTCATGCTGCGCGCCGACGACATGGCGCTGGGCAGTACCCCCAACACCGTGCAGGCCGGCGGCAGCGTGACCATCTCGGCCAACGCCGCCGATACCGTGGTCGTGCTGGGCGCGACGCCCGCCGATGAGCCGAAGACGCTGGCGCTGTCGGCCGGCGAAATGGGCGCCATCAGCGCACCGCAGATCACGATCGGCGAGAAGTCGGCCAATGCATTGCGCGTGACCGATGCGATCGACATTTCCGCATCCGGCGCCAAGCTGGCGCTGGCCGGTTCGTCGGTGTCGCTGGGAGCCGGCGTGAAAGTCGCCGACACGCTGGCGCTGTCGTCCGATGGCGCGATCATCCAGACCGATGGCGTCATCGAAGCGCCCAACCTGGTGGCCAGCGGCGCCAGCGTGGCGCTGCTGCAGGACAACAGCGTGCAAAACCTGGCCGGCGCCGCCAGCAGCGGCATGTTCATGTTCAAGAACGCCGGGACCTTGAACATCACCACGGTGGCCGGCGTCGACGGCGTCAGCCTGGCGTCCGACAATGGCTATGCGATCGATATCACGGCGCCCACCGTCAACGTGAAGCAGGGCTTGAGCGCGGAAAACGGCACCGTCAAGGTGACCGGCACGTCCGCCATTACGTTGGGCAACGGTAGTACCCCGGCCAGCGCCGCTGTCCTGGGCGATTCCGTGGAGCTGGAAGCCGACCAGGTCACGTTGCAGTCCGGCGCATCCGTCAGGGGCAATGCGGTGCGGTACACGGCCGGCAACCTGGCGCTGGACGCGGCATCGTCGACCAACTCGGGCGACGGCAACGTTTCCATTACCACGCGCTCCGGCAATTCCATCTTCATGGGCGCCGGCGCCGCCGACAGCGCCGGCACGCTGGGCATCGACAGCACTGAGTTGGGCACCCTGAGCGGCTACACGCTGAACCTGAACACGCAGGGCGGCAATATCACGTTCAATGAAATGAACCTGTTCAACACCGGCCATATGCGCGGTGACTTGATATTGAGGCCGACCGGCGGCGTGACGTTTGCCGGTCCCGTGACGGTGCAGGGATCGGTGTCGGTACTGACCGGTAACAACATCGCGGTCAATGCGAAACTCACGACCGATTCCGTGATTACCCGCACCGGCACGTTCTCCATGGGCGCGTCCGGTTCCATCGTGGCGCCGGACGGCGTGTCGATCAATGCCTCGGGCACTTCCGTGATTGCCATCGGCGCGGGCGCCGCGCCAGGCGAGGGCGGGCTGGCGATTTCCGATAGTGCCATCAAGAACATCTCCACGAATAACCTGGAAATCGCCAACAGCCATTCCAACGGCACCATTACCGTGAGCGGACTGGATTTGAGCGGCACGCCGTCGTACAGCGGCACCAGGTTGTGGCTGAGTGCGCAAAACCTGAACACGACAGGGACCATCAAGGGCGTCGAAACGCTGGCGCTGGAATCGACCGGCACGTTCGTCAACAGCGGTGTGCTGCAAGCCACCGACGTGCACGTGACCTCGTCCGGAGCGGTGCAAAACAGCGGGTCCGTGGTGGCCGACACCATCAACATCACGGCCGTCGGCGCGTTGCAGAACAGCGGCTCGATCCGCGCCAGGGAAATCGACCTGGCGGCAACCAATATCAACCTGGCCGCCGGCAGCACGATCGCCTCGACGGAAGCGGCCAATATCACGTCGCTGGCGACCGGTTCGCTGGTGCTGGGCAGCGGCGCCGCCGATGCGGCCACCACGCTGGCCCTGACCGATGCGGAACTGCGCACCATCAGCACGCCGTCCTTGTCGCTGTACTCGGTGGGATCGGTGGAGATGCGCGCATTGAACCTGTCCGGCGCCGGACCAACGGATACGCTGACGATCCTGGGCGCCAGCGGCATCAGCATCACCGGCGCGGTCAACCTGCCCGATACGCAAACGCTGCACCTGCAGCCCGTGTCGGGCGGCCTGACCCAGACCGCGCCGGTCACGGTGCCTAACCTGATACTGTCGGGATTCAACGGCAACGTGGTCATGAACCAGGCCAACAATGTCGACACCCTGTCGGCAACGATGACAGGCGGCGACCTGCAATTCACCAATGCGGGTACGCTGACCAGCGGCGGCATCGCGACTTACGGCGGCAAGGTGACGCTGAACGTGACGGGCAATATCCTGCAGGGTGACGGCACCATCATGGCCGATGCGCTGGAAATGACCGCCACCGGCAGTATCGGTGCCACGGCCAGGGCACTGGAAACCGAGGTGTCGCTGCTGAGCGCGGAAAGTACGGCCACGTCCGGCGACAATCCGATCAATATCCTCAACGTCAACAACGCGGCCAATCCCGTGACCAGCCACGCGGGACAGCTGACCGTATACCGCCTGAAAGTTGCCAATGGCAACAGTGGCGCCGTGACGCTCAATAACCATGGTGCGACCGTGGTGGACAGCAGCGGCCTGGTGAAGACCGACAGCGGTAAAATCACGATCACCGCGCACAGCCCGCTGACCATTGACGGCACCGTGGAAACCATCAGCGGCGACATCGACTTGACGGCCGGTTCAAGCCAGTCCAGTTCCGATGCGCTGACCTTTACCCCGACGGCCCAGGTAAAGTCTGTCAGCGGTTTCATCAAACTTGCCGCGGGTTCGACGATTTCCGGCGTGACAGGAACCACCGTGCAGGCCGCGCAGGGCAAGCTGACGCAGATCGCCGACATCAACAATAACCCCACGGTGGCGCCCACGGTCGCACCGACAGTCGCGCCAACGGTTGCCCCAACTGTCGCCCCAACTGTTGCACCGACTGTCGCGCCAACCGTTGCCCCGACCGTGGCGCCTACGGTGCCGCCAACGGAAGCGCCGACGGTACCACCGACTGAAGCGCCGACTGAAGCGCCGACTGTTGCGCCAACCGTTGCACCGACTGTGGCTCCAACCGTCGCGCCGACTGTTGCACCGACTGTGGCTCCAACCGTCGCGCCGACTGTTGCACCGACTGTGGCCCCAACCGTCGCGCCGACTGTTGCACCGACTGTGGCTCCAACCGTCGCGCCGACTGTTGCACCGACAGTGGCTCCAACTGTTGCGCCGACCGTTGCACCGACAGTGGCTC
>CBIHOX010000244.1:0-5902 GCA_966211685.1 uncultured Pseudoduganella sp. | reverse complement strand
GAATCGAAGCACGCCAATATCGGCATCAGCCTGCCGGGCACCGGCGAATCGCCGGCCGCGCCGGTGTTTGTCGATGGCGAAAAAGTCGCGACCTTGCGCGGCGATAACATCGTCGGCGAGTTCCAGGCGATCGTCCTGAATTACGTGAAAACGCATTACGGCAAGCCGGCGGCCTGAAGCCGGCATCCTGAAAGAATAGAAATGTCTGAAAATAAAAAAGCTGAAAAAATCGTTGGCATCAAGGGCATGAACGACTTGCTGCCGTCCGACGCGCACCTGTGGGAATTGTTTGAAAACACCGCGCAATCGGTGGTGCAAAGCTATGGCTTCCAGCAGATCCGCACGCCGATCGTCGAAGAGACGCGCCTGTTTGCGCGCGCCATCGGCGCGGTGACGGACATCGTTGAAAAAGAAATGTATTCGTTCACGGACGCCATGAATGGCGACCAGCTGACCCTGCGTCCGGAAGGCACGGCCGGCGTCGTGCGCTCGGTGCTGGAGCACAACCTGGCCTACAACGGCCCGGTGCGCATGTGGTACAAGGGCCCGATGTTCCGCCATGAAAAGCCGCAGCGCGGCCGCTACCGCCAGTTCCACCAGTTCGGCTGCGAAGCCGTCGGCTTCACCGGCCCGGACGTGGATGCTGAAATGATCATGATGTGCCGCCGCCTGTGGGATGACCTGGGCCTGGACAAGATCCGCCTGGAATTGAATTCGATCGGCGACGCCGCCGAGCGCGCCGCGCACCGCGTGGAACTGATCAAGTATTTCGAAGCCAACATCGACTTGCTGGACGAGGAAGCCAAGCGCCGCCTGCACGCCAATCCGCTGCGCATCCTGGACACCAAGAACCCGGCCATGCAAGACCTGGTCAACAAGGCGCCCAAGCTGATGGAATACCTGGGCGAAGCATCGCTGGCGCACTTCGAGGGCGTCCAGAAGATCCTGAAAGCCAACAATATTCCATTCACCATCAATACCCGCCTGGTGCGCGGCCTCGATTACTACAACCGCACCGTGTTCGAATGGGTCACCGATGAACTGGGCGCGCAGGGAACCGTGTGCGCGGGCGGCCGCTACGATCCGCTGATCGAATCGTTCGGCGGTAAGCCGACCCCGGCCGTGGGCTTTGCCATGGGGATCGAGCGCCTGATCGAACTGATGAAAGCCAATGGCGAGCCGGCCGCGGCCAACCAGTGCGACGTCTACCTGGTGCACCAGGGCGAAGCGGCGCAACTGCAGGCATTCATCCTGGGCGAGCGCCTGCGCGACGCCGGCCTGGACGTGATCATGCACTGCGCGGCGCTGACCGGCCCCGGCAGCTTCAAGTCGCAGATGAAGAAAGCCGACGGCAGCGGCGCGTCGTTCGCCGTCATCATCGGCGAAGACGAAGTGGCCAACAACACGGCGGCCGTGAAAGCCATGCGCGCTGAAGAAGGCGAACAGCAGCAGGCGACGGTGGCCTTCGATGAGGTGGTCGACCACATCGTCGACCTGATCGCCGATGGCGGGGAAGAGCACCACCACTTCCACGTGCACGACGAGCACTGCAAACACTGATGCGTTTGATATGTGGATGCCCGGCTTTGCAGGCCGGGCGCCCGATTCGTTTAACCTTTTAACCCTCGATACGAAGAATCATGGCATACGATCTCGAAGAACAAGAACAAATAGCCACCCTGAAGGCATGGTGGAACCAGTACGGCAACCTGACCTCGTGGATCCTGATCGCAGGCCTGGCCGCGTATTCGGGCTGGAATGGCTGGAACTGGTACCAGCGCGACAAGGCGTCGGGCGCCTCGAACCTGTATTACGAACAGCAGGATGCGCTGCAGGCCAAGGACAATGCCAAGATCCAGCGCGCCACGGCCGACATCGAAAGCCAGTTCGGCAATACCGCGTATGCGCCGATGGCCGCGCTGGCCGCCGCCAAGCATGCGTTCGACGCCAACGACCTGAAGACCGCCAAGACCCAGCTGCAGTGGGTCATCGACCATGGCAACGAGGAATACAAGGCGCTGGCGCGCGTGCGCCTGGCTGGCGTGCTGCTCGATGAAAAAGCCTATGACGAGGCGCTGAAGGTGCTGGCCGCCGAAGTGCCGGCGCAATTCGCCGGCGCCGTGGCAGACCGCAAGGGCGACATCCTGGCTGCGCAAAACAAGCTGGCCGAAGCGCGCACCGCGTACACGGCGGCGCTCAATGCCACGGACAAAAAGAATCCTGGCCGCGCACTGATCCAGATCAAGCTGGAATCCGTGGGTGGCACGGCGCCGGCTGAGCCGAAAGCGGCTGCCTGAGGTAGCCCCAGGCAGCACGACATTACGTCATCACGTTATTCTGCGGCGTTGCCGTGGCGCTGGCATGGCGGATTACGCGCGGCGCGCTGATCCGCCCTACAGCCGGGGCAGGTGGCTGTCGGCCGAGCTCCGCCGCGAACCTAAGTAAGGACATTTATGCGCATTACCGGAAAAGTTATCAGCGTCAGCCTGCTGGCAGCCATGGCCACGGGTTGCAGCACGCTGAGCTCGTGGAACCCGTTTGCCAGCGAACCGAAGGACAAGCCGGCCGCCCTGGTCGAGATCAAGGGCGGCATGGCCGTGAAAACCGCATGGAAGTATTCGCTCGGCAAGGCCGGCGCCTACACCTTCAATCCGGCCTACGCGGCCAACAGCGTCTTCGTTGCCGATTCCGACGGTAACGTGGCGCGCCTGGACGCGGCCACCGGCCGTGAAGTGTGGAAGGTCAAGGCGGGTTCGGATTTGACGGCCGGCGTCGGCGTCAGCCCGGACGGCAACCTGGTGGTGGTGGGCGGGGTCAAGGGTAACGTGATTGCGTTGGACGGCTCCGGCAAGCCGTTGTGGAAAGTGCAGGCCACCAGTGAAATCCTGTCGTCGCCGGCCGCCGGCAGCGACGTGGTGGTGGTGCGCAGCGGCGACAACCGCGTGACGGCGTATGAAGCAGCCACCGGCGCCAAGCGCTGGTCGGTATTGCGCACCACGCCGGCGCTGACGTTGCGCAATGCGCCCGGCATCGTGATTGCCGGCAGCAACGTGTACATCGGCCAGCCGGGCGGCAAACTGCTGGCGCTGACCCTGGCCACCGGCGTGCCGCGCTTTGAAGTCATGGTGGCCGAACCGCGCGGCGCGACGGAGCTGGAACGCGTCTCGGACGTGTCCGGTACGCCGTACGTCTATGAAAACGATATCTGCGCCGTCACGTACCAGGGCAAGGTCGGCTGCTTCGATCTGGCGGCCGGTACGGCGCGCTGGACCAAGCCGGCTTCGTCCGACGTGGGTGTCGGCGTCGACCAGCGCTTCGTGTTTGTCGCCGACGCCGACGGCGCCGTCAGCGCGTTTGCCCGCGAAGGCGGCCAGAGCGCGTGGAAGAATGACAAGCTGGCCAACCGCCGCCTGTCGACCCCGGCATCGTTCGGCCGCGCCGTCGCGGTGGGCGACCTGGAGGGTTACGTCCACCTGCTGTCGCGTGAAGACGGCGCCATGTTAGGTCGGGTCGCCACCGACGGTTCGGCCATCCGGTCGACGCCTGTCGTGGCTGGCTCGAATTTGATTTTCCAAACCCAGAATGGGACTGTGGCCGCCATCGCGGCCGAGTAAAAAATGAAACCGGTAATTGCACTTGTAGGGCGGCCCAATGTCGGGAAATCGACCCTTTTCAACCGTCTGACCCGCTCGCGCGATGCGCTGGTGGCGGACATGCCTGGCTTGACGCGCGACCGCCACTATGGCGAAGGGCGCGTCGGCGAACGGCCTTTCCTGGTGGTCGATACGGGCGGCTTCGAACCCGTGGCCAAGGAAGGCATCATGTTCCAGATGGCCTTGCAGACCAAGCAGGCGGTGGCGGAAGCCGACGTGGTGATTTTCCTCGTCGACGGCCGCCAGGGCCTGACCCCGCACGACAAGACCATCGTGGACTTCCTGCGCAAATCCAACCGCCCCGTGATGCTGGTGGTGAACAAGGCCGAGGGTATGCGCTACACGTCCGTGGTGGCGGATTTCTACGAGTTGGGCATGGGCGATCCGTATGTGATCTCGGCGGCGCACGGCGACGGCGTGATGGACCTGGTCAACGAATCGCTGGACATCGCATTCCAGCAGCGCCCGGCCGACGAGGAAGAACTCGAGCCCGAGCAGCGCGGCTGCAAGATCGCGCTGGTGGGCCGTCCCAACGTCGGCAAGTCGACCCTGATCAATACGCTGCTCGGTGAAGAGCGCGTGATTGCGTTCGACATGCCGGGCACCACGCGCGATTCGATTGAAATCCCGTTCGAGCGCGACGGCAAGCAATATACGCTGATCGATACGGCAGGTATACGCCGCCGCGGCAAGGTGTTCGAAGCCATCGAGAAATTCTCGGTCATCAAGACCCTGCAATCGATCTCGGAAGCCAATGTCGTGATCCTGATGCTGGACGCGCAGCAAGACATTTCCGAACAGGATGCGCACATTGCCGGCTTCATCCTGGAGTCGGGCCGCGCGCTGGTGGTGGCCGTGAACAAATGGGATGGCCTGCAATCGGACGACCGCGATGAAATCAAGATCGACCTGGACCGCAAGCTGAATTTCCTCGGCTTCGCGAAGATGCACTTTATTTCCGCGCTGCGCGGGCAGGGCATCGGCCCGCTGATGAAATCCGTGGACCAGGCCTACGCCGCCGCGATGGCGAAACTGCCGACGCCAAAGCTCACGCGCGCGCTGGAAGAAGCCGTGGAAAAGCAGGAGCCCAAGCGCAAGGGCGGCATGCGTCCGAAGATGCGCTATGCGCACCAGGGCGGCCAGAATCCGCCGGTCATTGTCATCCACGGCAATTCCCTGGATGCGATTGCCGAACCGTACAAACGCTACCTGGAAAAGCATTTCCGCGATACGTTCAACCTGGTCGGTACCCCGCTGCGCATTGAATTCCGTACCGGTAAGAATCCGTTCGATACCCGCGAGAAATAATCACGCGTTTTCCCGGTAATTTCCGCGTACTGTGCGCTGCACAAAATGCAAAAACAGGTTACAGTAGCTTGGCAGCATCGACCTACAGGCAGAGGTCGGTGCTTGGCACTTGAAATACAGCGAGTCGCCTCCAAATCTTACACAACAACATAAATGGAGCTGTTATGAGCAACAAAGGGCAATTGTTACAAGACCCATTCCTGAATGCACTGCGCAAGGAACACGTTCCCGTCTCGATCTACCTGGTCAACGGTATCAAACTGCAAGGCCACATCGAATCCTTCGACCAATATGTCGTACTGCTGCGTAACACTGTGACGCAGATGGTGTACAAGCACGCGATCTCCACCGTTGTACCGGCCCGCGCTGTCAACCTGAACATCGATAACGATTCGGAATAAGCGTTGCGCCTGGCTTTACCCTTCCCAACTCACCTGGCCGTCGTATGCGCGCAGCACTAGTCGGCGTCGACTTCGGTCAGGGCGATTTCGCCGCCAGCATCGAGGAATTGATGCTGCTTGCCCGTTCGGCCGGCGCCGATCCGGTGACGACCATTACCGCCAAACGTTCCAGCCCGGATGCCGCGTATTTCGTCGGCAGCGGCAAGGCCGATGAAATCGGCTTTGCCGTGCAAGACTTGAAGCTGGAAATCGTCATCTTCAACCATGCGCTGTCGCCCGCGCAGCAGCGCAACCTGGAAAAGCGCCTGAATATCCGCGTGCTGGACCGCACCAGCCTGATCCTCGACATCTTCGCGCAGCGCGCGCAAAGCCACGAGGGCAAGCTGCAGGTGGAATTGGCGCAACTGCAGCACCTGGCCACCCGCCTGATCCGCGGCTGGACCCACCTGGAGCGGCAAAAAGGCGGTATCGGCTTGCGCGGCCCTGGTGAAACCCAGCTGGAAACCGACCGCCGCCTGATTGGCGAGCGCGTCAAGATGC
>CBIHOX010000243.1:0-5908 GCA_966211685.1 uncultured Pseudoduganella sp. | reverse complement strand
CGATGGCGCTGTTGGCGTTGCGTTCCGCGCGCGAATACTGGCTCATGCCGTTGGTGACCACGCGGCCTGGCTCCGATGCGGCCGCCACCACGGTGCCGCCGGGGCACATGCAAAAGCTGTAGACCGCGCGTCCGTTCGACGCATGGTGCACCAGCTTGTAGTCGGCCGCGCCGAGGATCGGGTGGCCGGCGTTCGGGCCGAAGCGGCACTGGTCGATCAGCGATTGCGGGTGTTCGACGCGGAACCCGATCGAGAACGGCTTGGCTTCGATGTACACGCCCTTGTTGTACAGCATTTCAAACGTGTCGCGCGCGCTGTGGCCGATCGCCAGCACCACGTGGTTGGTGGCGAGTTTTTCGCCGCTGGCCAGGGTCAGGCCGCGCACGTGGCGCTCGCCGTTGGCTTCTTCGATGTCGATGTCCGTCACGCGCTGTTCAAAGCGGATTTCACCGCCCAGCGAAGTGATTTCCTCGCGCATGGCTTCCACCATTTTCACCAGGCGGAAGGTGCCGATGTGCGGCTTGCTGACGTAGACGATTTCCTCCGGGGCGCCGGCCTTGACGAATTCCGTCAGCACCTTGCGGCCGTAATGCTTCGGATCCTTGATCTGGCTGTACAGTTTGCCGTCTGAAAACGTGCCGGCGCCGCCTTCGCCAAACTGCACGTTCGATTCGGGGTTCAGCACGCGCTTGCGCCAGAAGCCAAAGGTATCCTTGGTGCGCTCGCGCACGGTCTTGCCGCGTTCCAGCACGATCGGCTTCAGGCCCATTTGCGCCAGGATCAGCGCGGCAAACAGGCCGCACGGCCCCATGCCGATCACGACAGGACGAGGCTGGCTGCCGTCGGCATTGACGCCGTGGGCGACGAATTTGTACTCCATGTCCGGCGACGGCATCAAATGCGTATCGCGCTGGTTGCGTTTCAGGATGCCGGCGTCGTCCGTGGTTTCCACGTCCACCGAGTAGATCAGCACGATGTTGGCCTTCTTGCGCGCATCGTAGCTGCGCTTGAAGACAGTGAAGCTTTTCATCTGGGAAGCATCGATCCCCAGGCGCGCCAGGATGGCGGCCGGCAATTCGTGTTCGGCGTGGTTGAGGGGCAGTCTTACTTCGTTCAGTCGCAGCATAAGGATTTCCGGTCCGTAGTTATCGGGCTAAACCGGTTATTGTACCTCCGGAGCGCTGTGTCCCGCCAGCCACAAACCGCAAACAAATGCCAGGTTTACATGAAGATTTGCTAAATATTGACAACGATGGATTTGTATATTGCAACATTTTATCGCTGCTATGGTTATACTGTCGGGCTGCCGGGTTTTCGTCGTGAACGAGAACAGGCAAAGGGGGGGCCGATGGCGTCTACCCGACGCGAATCCATTCTTACTACTTCTATCCGGAGTCATACGTGCAAAAGAAATTGATTGTGCAGGCACTTGCGCTGATTGGTTGCGCAGGCATGAGTTATGCGGCATTTGCCGCCGACGCTGACGAACCACAGCGTGTTGTTATTACCGGTTCCAACCTGAAGCGCACGCTGACGGAAAGCCCGGCGGCGATCCAGGTGTTGAGCCGCAAGGACATTGAAAAGACCGGCGCCACCAGCGTGGCCGACCTGATGGCCAAGCTGCCAGCGCTGGGTTCCAGCCAGCAAGTCGACAACCGCGACGGCGGTTTCTCGAAAGGCCTGGCCACCGCATCGCTGCGCAACCTGGGTTCCGCATCGACCCTGGTGCTGATCAACGGCCGCCGCATTTCGCCGGCCGCCTACGCCGACCCGAACGCCGGCCAGTCGACCCAGTACGACTTGAACTCGATTCCATTGTCCGCCCTGGAGCGCGTGGAAATCCTGAAGGATGGCGGTTCCGCCGTGTACGGTTCCGACGCGATTGCCGGTGTGATCAACTTCATCACCAAGAGCAATTACAAAGGCGGTGAAATTTCCGCGCAATACAGCGCCGATGGCCACAACAACTTCGGCCGTGAAAATGTCAACGGCGCGTACGGCTTTGGCGACCTGGAAGCCGACCGCTTCAACGCATTCGTGGCGTTCGACGTATCGCGCCGCCAGCGCGCCAGCCTGGATGACGCGGTGGCCACCCACAAGGAAGAGTCGCGCATCATGGACGGCCGCCTGAGCAGCTACTACAGCGGCGTCAGCAACTATCCTGTGTTCTACCGCGAAGCCACCAAGGGCAGCGGCAACTTCAACCGTTACGTTTCCGCCGACCTGAGCTGCGACCCATCGCAGATCCGCACCGGTTCCACCGCGCTGGCGCCAATGCTGGCGTCGGACCCGCTGATCGGCAAGCAATTCTGTAACTACGACGGCTGGCAACTGGAAGATTCGCAAGGCAAGAGCCAGAGCACCAACCTGCTGGCGCGCGGCGAATTCAAGGTCAACGCCGACATCACCGCCTTCGCGGAAGCGTCGTACAGCAAGTCGGAACTGGAATACAGCGGCGTGTCGCGCACCATCTCGCGTTCCAAGACCACCGTGTTCCCGAAAGAAGGCGCCGGCATCAGCTTCCAGCCGGTCCTGCCTGTGGGCCACCCGGACAACCCGACCAACGGCACCGCATCGCCGGTACCGGTGGCGGTCAACTACCGCTTCACCAACGCCAAGGGCGGCAGCTCGAACGAAAACACCGCGACCCGCTTCCTGGCTGGCCTGAAAGGCTCGACCATGGGTTGGGACTGGGATACCGGCCTGCTGTACAACGAATCGAAGCGCCACCAGCTGTCGAACGGCTTCCTGTACCTGCCGCTGGTGCAAAAGCTGTACACGGAAAACATGCCGCTGAAACAGGTTGCCGCGCAGCCTGGTGTGACGCGTGACATCACCCTGGACGGCAAGTCCAGCATCACCCAGTTCGACGCCAAGGCATCGACGGAAATCGGCCAGCTGCCTGGCGGCGCGATCGGCCTGGCGGTAGGCGGTGAGCTGAAGCAGGAAAAAATGAACATCGTGCCGGACCAGTTGACCGTGGAAGGCAAGATCATCGGCCTGGTCAACACGTTCTCGAACGCCAAGCGCGACGTGCGTTCCGTGTTCACCGAAGTGCGCCTGCCAGTGCTGAAGACCGTGGACGTGGAAGCGGCCGGCCGTTACGACAAATATGACGGCTTCTCCGGCAGCTTCACGCCTAAAGTCGGCGTGAAATACACCCCGACCGCGGAATTCGCGGTACGCGGCACGTATTCGGAAGGCTTCCGCGCGCCGTCGCTGACGCAGATGGTGGACGGCGGCACCCAGTACTTCCTGAACGGCTTCAACGACAAACTGCGTTGCGGCAAGCCTGGTGCGGACAGCACGGACTGCTCGAAGAGCCTGTCGGGCGTGGCAGCTTCCAACAAGGACCTGGTGCCGGAAACGTCGAAGAGCTTCACGGCCGGCGTGATCTTCTCGCCAGCGAAGAACGTCGACGTTTCGATCGATTACTACAACATCCGCAAGGACAAGGAAACCGACCTGATGTCGTCGGTAGCCGTGATCCAGGATCCGAAGCTGGCCTACCGCGTCAAGCGTGACCAGAACCAGGGTACCTGGCTGCGCGACGCCAGCGGCAACCTGATCCCGAACTCGGGCCCGCTGATCAGCATTGAAACGCCTTACATCAATGCCGGCGGCACCCGCACCAGCGGTATCGACCTGGACGTTGCGCTGCGCAACACGCTGGGCGCCTATGGCAAGCTGGATTCGCGCCTGATCGCGTCGTACACCCTGCACTACAAGAAAGCGCAGGCTGAAGGCGATCCTATGATCGACCTGGTGGGCACCAACGGCGGCTACTACAACGACACCACCAGCGTCGGTGAAATCCCGCGCATGCGTGCAACGCTGTCCTCGACCTGGAGCATTGCAACCCACAGCCTGACCGCGACCGTCAACTACGTATCGTCGATCAGCTACCGTAACGCGTACACCACGCAGGACGATGGCAACGTGGGCCTGAACGACCCGGTCGGCTGCTACTACGGCGACGTGATCACGACCAATCCGAAGTACACCACCTACTACCCGGATTGCAAAGTGAAGGCATGGACCACGCTGGACCTGGCCTATGCATTCACCGGTATCAAGAATACCGTGATCAACTTCAACATCGCCAACGTGTTGAACACCAAGGCGCCATACGATCCATCGTACGGCACCGCGGGCTACAACTCGGCGCTGCACAATGCGCGTGGCCGTTACTTCACCATCAAGGCCAACTACAAGTTTTAATTAGCTGGCTGGCGTACCGGGCCTTCGGGCCCGGCAACCACGCTGCAACCAGATTGCCGCTCCCGCGCAAGCCGGAGCGGCAATTTTTTTGGCAATGTCATCGGCAGTCGTGGACAATTGCCGTAGGGCGGATTAGCCGGCGAAGCCGGCGTAATCCGCCATTGCATGCATACCGGCACGCATACAACGGCGGATTACGGCGTTCCGCCTAATCCGCCCTACGGTCGTCTATGCGAGCAATTCCACGATTCCAAGTGACATAGCCGTTTTCTACATGCCGCCCCAGACGGCGTTCAACGCCGACACCGCGCACAGCGCCGCGGTTTCCGTGCGCAGCACGCGCGGTCCCATCGACAGCGCCAACGCGCCGTGCGCCAGCGCGGCCTGTTCTTCTTCATCGGAAAACCCGCCTTCCGGCCCGACCATGATGGCCAGCGCCTGCGGCGGCTGGTGGCGCGCCCAGTCGGCCAGCGATTGCGTGGCGCGCGGAGTCAGCAGGATGCGGCGGTGCAGGTCCTGCTGGCCGATCCAGTCGCGGAACTCCATGACGGGCGCCAGGTGCGCTACCCGGTTGCGGCCGCACTGTTCGCTGGCCGCCACCAGCACGCCTTGCCAGTGCGACAGCTTTTTATCGGCGCGCTCGCCGGCCAGCTTCACCACGCAGCGCCGCGCTGCCAGCGGCTGGACCGCCGCCACGCCCAGTTCCACGGCTTTTTCCAGGATCCAGTCCATTTTCGAACCTTCCGGCAAGCCTTGCGCCAGGGTGATCGAGTACGGCAATTCCGCCTCGCGCGGTGTGAACGCCTTGATGGTGGCGCTGGCGCGGCGCTTTTCCACCGTGTCCAGCACGGCCGTGTATTCGCCGCCGTCGCCATTGAACAGCGTCACGGCGTCGCCCGGCGCCAGCCGCACCACGTTGACGTGGTGGGCGACCGCGGCGGGCAAGTCGAGGTGCAGGCCGATGGACAGGGGCTGTGGGCAGTGGAAGCGGGGCATAAGTTGGCTCGGCAATAACGATTGACGCGCAATTTTAAGCCTCGGCCCCTGCCTCTGGTAAAATACTTGGTTATTGCCAGCTGGCTTGCATGTAAGCCCGGCCTCGTTGCACAGATTTCCAACCTTCCGCACTCATTCATAATGACGACTACGCTCCCTACCACTCAGATGGCCAATGCAATCCGCGCACTGGCAATGGACGCTGTACAAAAAGCAAATTCCGGTCACCCAGGCATGCCGATGGGCATGGCTGAGATCGCGGTGGCGCTGTGGAGCGGCCACCACCGTCATAACCCGGCCAATCCGAAATGGGTGAACCGCGACCGTTTCCTGCTGTCGAATGGCCACGGCTCGATGCTGCACTATGCGCTGCTGCACCTGGCGGGCTACGCCGTCACGATGGATGACATCCAGGCCTTCCGCCAGATGCACTCGAAGACCCCGGGCCACCCGGAAGTCGACATCACCCCCGGCGTGGAAACCACCACCGGCCCGCTGGGCCAGGGTATCGCCAATGCGGTCGGCATGGCGCTGGCGGAATGGCTGCTGGCCAATGAATTCAACAAGCCGGGCTTCGAGATCGTCGACCACTACACGTACGCATTCCTGGGCGACGGCTGCCTGATGGAAGGCATCTCGCACGAAGTGTGCTCGCTGGCCGGCACCCTGGGCCTGAAAAAACTCATCGCGC
>CBIHOX010000242.1:0-6042 GCA_966211685.1 uncultured Pseudoduganella sp. | reverse complement strand
CGGAAGCCATCCTGCCGTACAGCTATGCCGGCACCATGGGCCTGGTGCAGGGCGAATCGATGGCGCAGCGCTTCTTCCACCAGTTGGGGGCGTCGCTGCTGGACCGCACGATTTGCGCGATGGCCGGCGCCACCGGTTACCGCTACACGGTGGGCGCGTCGATCGGCACCGACCTGGAGCAATTCCAGAATGCCAAACTGATCATCATCTGGGGCGGCAACCCGATCGCCTCGAACCTGCATTTCTGGACCCGCGCCCAGGCCGCCAAGCGCAATGGGGCCAAGCTCATCGCCATCGATCCCTACCGCTCGCTGACGGCGGAAAAATGCCATCAGCACATCGCGCTGCTGCCCGGCACCGATGCGGCGCTGGCGCTGGGCCTGATGCACGTGCTGGTGGCGGAGGATTTGCTGGACCACGGTTACCTTGCCGATTACACCATCGGTTTCGAGGAATTGAAGCAGCGCCTGGCGGAATGGACGCCGGCGCGCACCGCGCAGGTGTGCGGCATCACGGAAGACGAAGTGGTGCAGCTGGCGCGCCTGTACGGCGGCATGGCGAAGGCGGGTGAACCGGTCGCCATCCGCGTGAATTACGGCGTGCAGCGCGTCCGGGGCGGCGGCATGGCGGTGCGTAACATCGCATGCCTGCCGGCGCTGGTGGGCGCCTGGCGCCATCCGGCCGGCGGCGTGCAGCTGTCGTCGTCCGGCTCGTTCCCGACCAACAAGCCCCGGCTGCAGCGCCCGGACCTGCTGGCCGGCCGCACGCCGCGCACCATCAACATGTCCACCATCGGCGACGACCTGCTGAAACCCTCGTCGCCGGAATTCGGCCCGCAGGTGGAAGCCGTCATCGTCTACAACAGCAACCCGGTCGCGGTTGCCCCGGAGTCCGGCAAGGTGGCGCAAGGCTTTGCGCGCGAGGATTTGTTCACCGTGGTGCTGGAACACTTCCAGACCGACACCGCCGACTATGCCGACATCGTGCTGCCCGCCACCACGCAGCTGGAACACGTCGATACCCACACGTCGTATGGCCATTTGTACATGATGGCCAATAACGCGGCCATCGCGCCGATGGGCGAAGCCAAGCCCAATACGGAAATCTTCCGCCTGCTGGCCGCGCGCATGGGCATGGACGATCCCTGCTTCCGCGAGACCGACGAGGAATTGGCGGCGCAGGCGTTCAATGCGCAGGATGCGCGGGCCGTGCATTTTGACTGGGAGTCACTGAAGCGCACCGGCTGGCAGAAGTTGAACATGCCGGCCGCGCCGTTCGCGCAGGGCGGCTTCCCGACGCCATCGGGCAAATGCGAGCTGTATTCGGCCGCGATGCAGGCCGAGGGCCTCGATCCGCTGCCCACGTATATCGCGCCGTATGAATCCGCGGCCAGCAATCCGGAACTGGCAAAACGCTATCCGCTTGCCATGATTTCACCGCCGGCGCGCAACTTCCTGAACTCGACCTTTGTCAATGTGTCCAGCCTGCGCGCCACCGAAGGCGAGCCGCATCTGGACATTCATCCAATGGATGCGGCCGAACGTGGTATCGCGGCCGGCGATATGGTGCGTATATACAACGATCGCGGCAGTTTCTCGTGCAAGGCCCGCGTGACCGACAAAGCCCGCGCCGGCCTAGTGGTGGGGCTGTCGATCTGGTGGAAAAAGCTGGCAGGAGATGGCAAGAACGCCAATGAAGTCACCAGCCAGCGCCTCACGGACATGGGCCGCGCGCCGACGTTTTACGATACACTGGTTCAGGTAGAGAAAGTTTCTTGAAGGTGAGAAATGCGCAAAGTTGCCCGTCAATTAAAGCGTGCCAGGTTCTGGGTCGCAGCGGGCGCTTGCGCACTGATGCTCGCGGGTTGTGCACAATTCAAGTATTACTTCCAGGCGGCCCAGGGACAGTATGCGCTCTGGTCCGACGCGCGGCCGATTGAAGACTGGCTGGGCGATCCCACCACCGATCCCAAGCTCAAGGCGCGCCTGGAAAAGGCGCTGCTGATCCGCCGGTTCGCGGTCAAGGAACTGGGCTTGCCTGATAATGCCAGTTACAAAAACTACGCCGCGCTGAAGCGTCCCTACGTGCTGTGGAACGTGGTGGCCACGCCGGAATTGTCGCTGCGTCCCATCCAGTGGTGTTTTCCGATTGCCGGCTGCGTCAGCTACCGCGGCTATTACAGCAAGGATGACGCGGAAAGCTACGCCGATGAATTGCGCAAGGAAGGCAATGACGTGCAGGTCGGGGGCGTGCCCGCGTATTCGACGCTGGGCTGGTTCAGCGATCCGCTGCTGTCTTCGTTCATTAACTATTCCGATGTGGAACTGGCGCGCATGGTGTTCCATGAACTGGCGCACCAGGTCGTGTATGCGGAAGGCGATTCGCGTTTCAATGAAGCGTTTGCGTCGGCGGTGGAAGAAGCCGGCGTGCACAAGTGGCTGGAATTGTATGGCAACGAAGCCATGCGCGAAGGCTATGAGCGCTACAACGTGCGGCGCCAGGATTTCCTCGAATTGCTGGTCAGGCACCGGCAGTTGTTGGCCAACAATTACGCGCGCAAAGTCAGCGATAAAAAGAAGCGCGAAGAGAAAGCCCGCATCTTTGCCTCGCTGAAAGCGGAATACCAAACGCTGCGCAATGGCGCGTGGGGTGGATATGCCGGCTATGACCGGTATTTCGCGGAACACTTAAACAATGCCCACCTTGCCTCCGTTGCAACCTATAATGATTTCCTGCCCGGGTTCCGTGCCCTGCTGGCGCAGGAAAAATCCTTCCCGCGCTTCTATGCTGCAGTGCAGCGCATGAAAAACCTGAGCCAGGCAGAGCGTCAAGCTCAGCTGTTGCAACTGGCCCAGCCTCAACCGCCAGCGGGAGCCGATGCCGCCAATACGGTGGCTACGCAATCGATAGCTTTGCCTGTGCAGTAACGCGCAGTAATTGAGCAGCAGACAGGCGGTCCGGCTTGCTGCAAAGCAGCAGGAACCGTGCCGCCGCAAGCGTTGGTTTTCCCGTAGAGGAGGCGTTCAAAAAATACAAAACTGCTTGCATACCGGGCGGCAGCCCGATAGCATCATCATAGTATTTGTGTACGAGCGTACTATTTTTCGCTTGCAGCAGCTTTCAACGCCGGCACTGTGCGCCGCGCGTCACATATAAAAATCACTGAGAGACGAGGCACAGGATGGAAAAAATTTGGCTGCAGTCCTATCCCCCCGGCGTTCCTGCGGAGATCGATCCAGACCAATACCGGTCGCTGGTGCATCTGCTGGAAGAATCGTTCCAGAAATACGCGAACCGCAACGCCTACGTGTGCATGGACAAGTACCTGACGTATGCGGATGTGGACCGGATGTCGCGCCAGCTGGGCGCGTGGCTGCAAGGCCGGGGCCTGAAAAAAGGCGCGCGCGTGGCCATCATGATGCCCAACGTGCTGCAATATCCGGTCGCGATCGCCGCCATCCTCCGCGCCGGCTACACGGTCGTCAACGTCAATCCCCTCTATACGCCGCGTGAACTGGAACACCAGCTCAACGATTCCGGCGCCGAAGCCATCCTCATCCTGGAAAATTTCGCCACCACCCTGGAGCAGGTTTTGCCGCGCACCAAGGTCAAGCACATCGTCGTGGCCAGCATGGGCGAATTGCTGGGCGGCCTGAAAGGCATGCTCGTCAATTTCGTGGTGCGCAACGTGAAGAAAATGGTGCCGGCGTTTTCGCTGCCGAACGCCGTGCGCTTCAAGGCCGCGCTGGCGCAGGGCGCCGCCATGAAGTTGGCGCAAGTCGACTTGAAGGCCACTGACGTGGCATTCCTGCAATACACGGGCGGCACCACGGGCGTGTCGAAAGGCGCGACCCTGACGCACCGGAACATCGTGGCCAACCTGCTGCAAAACGAAGCGTGGGCCCAGCCGGGCCTGCAAAAGCCGCCGCAAGTCGAACAATTGACCATCGTCTGCGCGCTGCCGCTGTACCACATCTTTGCGCTGACCGCGTGCGCCATGTGGGGCACGCGCATGGGCGCGCTGAACATCCTGATCCCGAACCCGCGCGATATCGGCGGCTTCATCAAGGAACTCGGCAAGTACAAGTTCAGCATGCTGCCGGCCGTGAACACGCTGTACAACGCGCTGGTCAACCATCCAGACTTTGCCAAGCTGGACTTCTCCGGCCTGAAGATCTGCAATGGCGGCGGCATGGCCGTGCAGCAGGCCGTCAACGACAAATGGCTGAAGGCCACCGGCGTGCCGATCATCGAAGGCTATGGCCTGTCGGAGACCGCGCCGACCGCCACCTGCAACCGCGGCGACAGCACGGAATTCACCGGCACCATCGGCTTGCCGATCTGCTCGACCGACATCGCCATCCTGGACGACGACGGCAATGAAGTGCCACTGGGCCAACCGGGCGAAATCGCGATCCGCGGCCCGCAAGTGATGGCCGGCTACTGGAACCGCCCGGAAGAAACCGCGAAAGTCATGACCGCGGACGGTTTCTTCAAGTCCGGCGACGTGGGGGTGATGGATGCGCGCGGCTACGTGAAGATCGTCGACCGCAAGAAAGACATGGTGTTGGTGTCGGGGTTCAACGTGTATCCGAACGAAGTCGAAGGCGTGGTGGCGTCGCACCCGGGCGTGCTGGAATGCGCGTGCATCGGCGTGCCGGACGAACACTCGGGCGAAGCCGTCAAGGTATTCGTGGTGCGCAAGGATCCGAACCTGACGGTGGAAACCCTGATGGCGTTTTGCAAGGACAACCTGACCGGCTACAAGAAGCCGAAATATATAGAATTCCGCGATGAGCTGCCAAAGACCAACGTCGGCAAGATCTTGCGGCGCGCGCTGCGCGACGAGGGCGAGAAGAAAAAAGCGGCTTGACCGCACATGACATTACACATCCAAGACGAGGCTATAGATGGACAAGATCTGGTTGAAATCCTATCCCGAAGGCGTGCCGGCGGAGATCGACAATACGCAATACAGCTCAGTGACGCAATTGCTGGAGGAATCTTTCCGTAACTATGCCGACCGGGATGCGTATGCGTGCATGGACAAGAAGCTGACGTACCGCGACGTCGATACGTTGTCGCAGCACGTCGGCGCCTGGCTGCAAAACAAGGGGCTGCAAAAAGGCGCGCGCGTGGCGATCATGCTGCCGAACGTGCTGCAATACCCGGTCGCGATGGCCGGCATCATGCGCGCCGGCTACGTGGTGGTGAACGTCAATCCACTGTATACGCCGCGCGAACTGGCGCACCAGTTGAACGACTCGGGCGCGGAAGCCATCATCGTGCTGGAGAACTTCGCCACCACGGTGCAGCAGGTGCTGGGCCAGACCAAGGTCAAGCACGTGATCGTGGGCAGCATGGGCGACCTGCTGGGCGGCCTGAAAGGCTTGATCGTCAACTTCGTGGTGCGCAACGTGAAGAAGATGGTGCCGGCATATTCGCTGCCGAAGGCGGTCTCGTTCAAGCAGATGCTGGCCGAAGGCGCACGCCTGGCGTTGAAACCCGTGAAGCAGACGCATGACGACATCGCGTTCCTGCAATACACGGGCGGCACCACGGGCGTCTCGAAGGGCGCCGTGCTGCTGCACAAGAACATCATTTCCAACGTGCTGCAAAACGAGGCGTGGCTGCAATTCAAGCAAAGCAGCGAGCAAATGGTGTTCGTCGGCGCGCTGCCGCTGTACCACATTTATTCGCTGACGATTTCGTGCTTCATGAGCATGCGTATCGGCGGCATGAACCTGTTGATCCCGAACCCGCGCGATATTCCCGGCTTCGTCAAGGAGTTGGCGAAATACCGCGTGTCGGTGTTCCCGGCCGTGAATACGCTGTACAACGCGCTGCTCAACAACCCGGACTTCGCCAAGCTGGACTTTTCGTCCTACAAGATCTGCAATGGCGGCGGCATGGCCGTGCAGCAGGCCGTGGCGGACCGCTGGCTGAAGATGACGGGCACGCCGATCATCGAAGGCTACGGCCTGTCGGAAACCTCGCCGGTGGCCACCGCCAACCGCGTCGACATCAAGGAATTCACCGGCA
>CBIHOX010000241.1:0-6160 GCA_966211685.1 uncultured Pseudoduganella sp. | reverse complement strand
GGCGGGCGAACGATAGTGCGAAAGGGGCCAGGCACCAAGGTACCACCAAGGTACCACGGTAACCACCAAGGTAATCAAGGCAAGCGGGGAAGGGGCGGGTCAGTTGGGGAAGGCGACGGTGACTTTTAGCCCCTTGCCGCCGGCGCCGTCGGACAGCGATACGGTGCCGCCGTGCAGCACGGCAATATCGCGCACGATGGCCAGGCCCAGGCCGGCGCCGCCGGGGTTGACTTGCATCGAGGCGGCGGCGCGGTAAAACGGGGAAAACACGCGCTCGCGTTCGCTCTCGGGAATGCCGGCGCCGCTGTCTTCGACTTCCAGCAGCAGCTTGCCGCCGTCGGGCAGCACGCGCACGGTGACGCTGCCGCCGGAGGGCGTATAGCGCAGCGCATTGTCGACCAGGTTCGACACCATTTCCTGCAACAGCAGCGGCTGGCCACGCACGATGGCTTCGTGGTCCGCTTCCAGCGCCAGGTCGATTTGCCGGTCGACCGCCGTCACGGCCAGTTGCAGCGCCACGTTTTGCGCCAGTTCGCGCAAGCCGACCGGCACCGGCGCCACGTCGCCGCTGTGTTCGATGCGAGCCAGCATCAGCAGGCGGTTGGCCAGGTGCACCGCGGCGTCGGTGGTGGACGCGATGCCGGACACCATGGCCCGCAGCGCTTCGCGGTCAGGGGGACGTTCGGTGCGGCCGATTTCACGCAGCGCCAGTTCCGACTGGGTCTTCAACACCGTCAGCGGGGTGCGCAACTGGTGCGAGGCGTCGGCAATGAAGCGCCGTTGCGAGGCGATCAGGCTGCGGATGCGCGACATCGAGCCATTCATGGCTTCCACCAGCGGCCGTACTTCGCGGTGCACGAGCGCCGGGTCGACGTCGTGCAAATCCGATGCGCCGCGCATTTCCACTTCGGTCTTCAGCCGCATCAGCGGCCGCAACACCAGGCGCACCGCGAACCACACGAGCAGGGCGGCGGCCACCACCACCAGCGCCTGCCATACCAGCGTGTCGCGCAAGATCTGGATCGACAGGCCGCGCCGCGCATCGGTGGTTTCCGCCACCTGGATCAGCGCCATGCCGCGCATGCTGTCGTCATACACCGGCTGCACCAGCGCGGCGATGCGCACCGGCTGGCCGTTGTAGTCCGCATGGTAAAAACGCACCAGCGCCGGATACGCTTCCGAGCGCGGCACGTTGGCCGGCACCGGCGGCAAGTCGCCAAAGCCGGACACGGTCTCGCCATGCAGGCCCGTGACCTTGTAGTAGATGCGGCCCAGGGTATCGGTTTCAAAACTGTCGAGCGCCACGTATGGCACGTCCACCACCACGTTGCCGTCCTGGATCGATACGCGCTCGGCCAGCGCGCGGGTGGAGGCCAGCAGCGAGCGGTCGTACGCCATGTCGGCCGCGTCGAGCGCGTTGCGGTAGACCGACACCGCGTTGACCGCCATTAGCACCACCAGCGGGATCAAGAGCCAGCGCAGCAGCTGCTTGCGCAGGCTGCCCAGCGGCGCGGCGGCCTTGGTCAGCGCGGCCGGGATGGCCGGTCCGGCTCCGGGGCGCCCCGCGGCGGCGGCGCCCGCATCGGGGACCGCATCGGTGGCCGTATCGGGTGCCGCATCGGGTACCTTATCGGGTACCTTATCGGGCGCCACATGTGTGCCGGCGTCCGGCCCGGGCGCGGTATGGGGCGCGCTGCTCGGTTCCATGGCGATCCGCTCAGCCGCCGGGGCGCGGCTGCAACAGGTAGCCGATGCCGCGCAAGGTGGTGATGGCGGCGGCGCCGGGCTGCGTGCTTTCGAGTTTCTTGCGCACGCGGTGGATGTACAGGTCGATGGCGTCGAGGTTGGCGTCGTCTTCCAGCGCGAACACTTCGTCGAACAGCTTTTCCTTCGACACGGCGCGCCCGCTGCGTGAGATCAGCGCTTCCAGCACCGCGTGTTCGCGCGGCGTCAGCGCCAGCGCGTTGCCGTGGTAGCTGAACATGCGGGTCACGGTATCGAAACTCAGCGCGCCGCAGGTGTGCACCACCGCCTCGTTGCCCATGCTGCGGCGCAGCAGGGCTTTCACGCGGGCTTCCAGTTCGGCCAGTTCGAACGGCTTGGCCAGGTAATCGTCGGCGCCCAGGTTCAAGCCCTGCACCCGTTCCTCCAGGCCGCCGCGCGCGGTCAGGATCAGCACCGGCGTCTTGCCGCGCGCGCCGCCACGGGCGCGCAAGCGTTTCAACACGTCCAGCCCATCCATTTTTGGCAGGGTCAAATCCAGGATCACCAGCGCGTAATCCTGCGTGTGCAACAGGGCGTCGGCATCGGCGCCGTTGTCCGCGCATTCGACGGTCAGGTGGGCGTCGCGCAACGCCTTGGCCAGCGAGCGTTGCAGTTCTATGTGGTCTTCTACGAGCAGGATGCGCATGTTGTGTTCTCTCCTGGGCGTGCATCTTCGCGGGACCGGGATAAAAGTACAATATTTTTCTGGTACTGTTGCAAACAGCCCGCACTGCCCGGCCAGTGAAAGGGAAATGAAAGGAAGCGCGACCTATAGTGGAGTCCTGATATTTACTTATCAGCACTATTTCGAACAATTATATCTATAGGAGACGTCCATGAAGAAGTCCGCAATTACCCTCGCCATCCTCGCCCTTGCAGCGGGCGCCGCGCAGGCTGAAAGCAATGTGCAGGTGTACGGCCTGATCGACGCCGGGGTGGAAAACGTATCGCATGCGGCAGCCAACGGCAATGGCGTCACGCGTGTAGTATCGGGCGGCATGAATACGTCGCGCTGGGGGTTCCGCGGCAGCGAAGACCTGGGCGGCGGCCTGAAAGCCGTGTTCCAGCTGGAAGGCGGCATCCTGCTCGATACCGGCAACATGGACACCGCGCTGTTCCGCCGCCAGGCCAACGTCGGCCTGGAAGGCAGCTGGGGCAGGGTGGTGCTGGGCCGTTCCTTCACCACTGTCTATGACACCGTGATTGCCTACGACCCGATGGGCTTCGCGCCATCGTATTCGTGGGCCACCAGCGGCCCGGCCACCGGCCCGTCGAAATACGGCTTCACCACCGGCTTCGACAACCTGGTGAAATACTCCGGCAGCAGCGGCAACCTGAAGTACGGCGCCACCATCGGCCTCGGTGAACAGACCACCGGCGCGGCCGACAGCCGCAAGATCGCCGGCAACGTGGCGTACAGCGCCAACGGCCTGGGCGTGATGGCGACGTGGGAGCGCATCAACGGCAACGTGGTGCCGGCCACCGGCAACCGCGATGAAAACACGGTCTGGCACGTGGGCGCCAGCTATGAAACCGGCCCGTGGAAAGTCTGGGGCGTGGTGCGCGACTTCAAGACCGTGTCCGGCAAGGCCGCCACGGCCGACGTGAAAGCCACCACCACCTGGGGCGGCGTCGCCTACAAGGTGCAGCCGAACGTGACCTTGACCGGCGCGATCTACCACATCGACGTGAAGAACGTGGCCGCCGGCAAGGACGCCGACCCGACCCTGTACGTGGCGCGCGTGCGCTATGCGCTGTCCAAGCGCACCGACCTGTACGTGGCCACCGCGTATGCGAAAGCCAAGAATGGCCAGCTGACCGGCCTGTCGCGCGACGACGCCGGCTTCGACACCAACCAGCGCGGCCTGATCGGCGGCATCCAGCACCGCTTCTGATCCCATCGCCATGGAACGCCGCTCCGCCCTGATCGCACTGCTGGCCACCGCCGCCGTCCCGGCCAGGGCGCTGGCGGGGACCGGCGTGGCTTCCGCCGGCAAGGCCGGCGAGCAAGTCGAATGCATCGTGCCGTCCAAGCCCGGCGGCGCCATGGACTTGACGTGCAAGCTGGCGCAAAAAGGCTTGCAATCGCTGCCGCAGGATGAACAGCGCGGCCGGCGCGGCATGCACATCAGCTACGTCCCGGGCGGCATCGGCGCCGTCGCCTGGCACCAGCTGGTGTCGCAGCGGCGCGCGGAGCCGGACACGCTGGTGGTGTTTTCAGGCGGCTCGCTGCTCAACATCGCGCAGGGCAAGTTCGGCAAGGCGACGGCCTCCGACGTGCGCTGGGTGGCGGCGCTGGGCACCGACTACGGCATGATCGCTGTGCGTGCCGATTCGCCGTACAAGACGCTGGCCGACCTGCTGGCCGCGCTGAAAAAGCATCCGGAACAGGTGCTGATCGGCGTGTCCGGCACCATCGGCAGCCAGGACTGGCTGAAAATGGCGCTGGTGGCGAGAGCCGCCGGCATCGACCCGAAAGCGCTGCGCTTCGTGGCGCTCGAAGGCGGCGGCGAAGCCTTCACCGCGATGCACGCCAACTATGTGCAGGTGGTGTCGGGCGATGCGTCGGAAGCGACGCTGAACGCCACGCCCGACAAGACCCGCGTGCTGGCGGTGCTGTCGAACGAACGTCTGCCCGGCGTGCTGGCCGCCGTGCCGACCGCGAAGGAGCAGGGCATCGACGTGGTGTGGCCGGTGATCCGTGGCATCTGGATGGGGCCGCAGGTGGCCGACGCCGACTACCAGGCGTGGGTGCGGCGCTTCGAACACATGCTGGCCAGCAGGGAATTCGCGCAATTGCGCGCGGCTTCCGGACTATACCCCTTTGCCCTGACAGGCGATGCGCTCACCGCCTATGTCAGGAAAGCCGTGGACGACTACGGCAAACGCGCCCGGGAATTCGGCCTGGTGCGCTGAACAACCAACACAACCAACAATCGGAGATCACCATGTTTAAAACGACCCTGGCCGTTGCGGCCGTCCTCTGCACGTCCGTAGCTTTTGCGCAGGTGCCTGCCGGCTACCCCGCCGACTACCAGAAAATCATCGACGGCGCGAAAAAGGAAGGAAAGCTGGTGATCTATGGCGCCACCGACAGCAAGGCCACGCAGCCGCTGATCAAGGACTTTTCCGCGCTGTATCCGGGCATCACGGTCGAATACAACGACATGAATTCCACCGAGGTGTACAACCGCTTCATTTCCGAGGCGGCGGCCGGCGGCAATACCGCCGACGTGATGTGGTCGTCCGCCATGGACTTGCAGATCCGCCTGGCGTCCGACGGCCATGCGCTGCAATACAAATCCGCGGAAAGCGCCAAGCTGCCTTCGTGGGCGATCTGGGACGACAAGGCCTACGGCACCACGTTCGAGCCGGCCGCCTTCGTCTACAACAAGCGCCTGGTGGACGCCAAGGAAGTGCCGCAGACCCACGCCGACTTCGTCAACCTGATCAAGCAGCCGAAATTCGCCGACAAGGTCACCACCTACGACATTGAAAAGTCCGGCGTGGGCTTCATGTTCATGACCCAGGACGCCAAGGAATTCCCGAAATTCGTGGACCTGGAAAACGCCTTCGGTACGGCCCGCGTGCGCGTGCAATCGTCGACCGGCACCATGATGGAACGCATCTCGTCCGGCGAGAACCTGATCGGCTACAACGTGCTCGGGTCGTACGCGCTGGTGCGCGCCAAGAGCGATCCGTCGATCGGCGTGGTGCTGCCGAAAGACTACACGCTGGTGATGTCGCGCGTGGTGTTCATCAACAAGGCCGCGAAAAACGTCAACGCCGCCAAGCTGTGGCTCGACTACATGCTGTCGCACCGCGGCCAGGTGGTGATCGCCAACGATTCCAAACTGTATGCGATCCGTTCCGACGTGACCGGTGAAACCACCTCGGCCGACCTGGTCAAGCAGGTCGGCAAAGACAATATCCGCCCGGTGCCGGTGCACCCGATCCTGCTGCAATTCCTGGGCCCGCAAAAGCGCATGGCGTTCCTGAAGCAGTGGAAAGAAACCGCAGGCAAGAAGTAATCCTCTATTGCTTGCGACGCCGAATCCGCATGGCTGAAAGGACCCGAACATGCAAACCATGACTTTACCCGGCAACGGCCGCCGGTCGCTGAACTGGCCGCGCGGCCTGGTGGTGACCCTGACCGTGGTGGCCATCTTCCTGCCGCTGCTGCTGATCTTTTACCAGAGCTTCCTGTCCGCGCCATTCTTCATGCCCGACAAGGAAACCGGCCTGGACGCCTACCGCTTCATCTTTGAAGACCCGGACTTCATCCTGGCTTTCAAGAACGGCGCGCTGCTGGCGGCCGGCCTGACCCTGATCGCCGTGCCGCTGGGCGGCGCGCTGGCGTTCCTGATGGTGCGTACCGACCTGCCGGGCCGCGGCG
>CBIHOX010000240.1:0-6253 GCA_966211685.1 uncultured Pseudoduganella sp. | reverse complement strand
GTGGGCAAACGCTGCCTCGCACTGGGCCGGATCGCCTTTCACGCCAAGCTCGATATGGCGCCGCGTCCTGGCGTCGCCCACGCTGGGCAGGCTGAAGACTTTGATGCGCGGCCAGGCTGCTTCCAGCGCCAGCATCAGCGGAGTCAACGCGGCTTCCGCTGCTTCGTACACTAGCACCGATTGCTCAGCGCGCGGCTCACGGTTGAACAGGTCCGCATAGTGCGTGTCGAGCACCCATTCGATCATCGGCCACGCCATCACGGGAAAGCCGGGCACAAAGTAATGCGTGCCGTGCGCGAAACCTGCCACGTTGTTATAAGGATTCGGAATAAGCGCCGAGCCTTGCGGGAATTCGGCCATCTGCAAGCGCTGCAGGTTTTCCGCCGAATCGAGATCTGCCACCTCGCCCTTTTCCGCGGCGATCTGGCGCACGCGCTGCTGGATGCTTTCCTTGGCGCCTTCGTGCAACAGCAGCGGCAAGCCGAGCGCGGCGGCTGCGGCCTGGCGCGTATGGTCGTCCGGCGTCGCGCCGATGCCGCCGCAGGAAAATACGATATCGCCGCTGGCAAAGGTGCGCTTGAGCGTGGCGGTGATGCGATCGCGGTCATCGCCGAGGAATTCCGCCCAGCCCAGTTGCAGGCCGCGCGCCGCCAGCAATTGCACCACTTTGGGGAAATGCTGGTCGACCCGTTTGCCGGACAGGATTTCGTCGCCAATGATGATCAAGCCGATAGTCATGCCGCTTCCCCCCTCTGGCGCGCCAGCGCTTCAAGGCAATAATACTGGAACCACAGGCCGGTAAAGATGAAGATCAGCACGTACAGCCAGATCGACACGGCCGCCAGGAACGGGAACAGCATCACGGCGGCCGCGGTGCCGACCAGCCACACTACGCCGGGAATCGCGCCGGCGGCGCCGGATACGACGCCGATCGCCACCAGCGGCCAGCGGTGTTCGCGCCGCAGCGCCTGCAGCTCGTCGGCGCTGGCATAGTCGGCCAGCGCGTCGTACGCCATGACGCGCGCGGTCAGCCAGCCCCACAGCAGCACCTGCCACGCCAGCGCGGCGGGCGGGAATGCGTACAGCGGCAAGGTCAGCAGCCAGATCACGGCAAAGATGCAAAAGCCGCCCAGCGCCATGGCGATGCTGCCGACCAGGCTGCCGCCCTTCTTCATTTCGAGCTTGGGGTAATGCTGGCCGCCCACGTGGCGCGTGATGGCCGGCATGGCCGCCACGTTGATGAAGACCAGCGCGGTCAGGATCATCAGCGGCACCAGCGCCAGGATCATCGCCAGCGGCACGATGATGTTCTTCACCGCGGTCAGGCCCAGCGTGGCCAGCCAGCTGCTGCTGTAGCGGTACAGTTCATGTTCGAAGAACTGGCCCTGCACATAGTCGAACGCCGGTTCCCAGCTGAAAAACAGGATCACGGCCCACAGCGCCACGGACAGCACGGTCGGTATGATGGACAACAGCAGCATCTTGCCGCGCACCTGCGAACGCAGTGCGCGGCCATAAGCGGTCAGGACAGCTTTCATTATCTTTAGGTAGGGGTTTTGCCGAAAAATTCAATCATGCGCTTTAATCCCAGCCATTGCTGGCGCCAGAAGCCGTCGCCGTAATCGCGTCCCGGCGTGACGGTGCCATCCGGCGCCGTGCGCGGCAACTGGTCGCGCACGCCGGTGCGGGCGAACTCCGTGGCGAAGTTGGCGGTGCCGAACAGGATATCCCAGATGGGGAACAGCACCGCGAAGTTACAGCCGCCCAGCGTGCCCTTGCCGTGCGATTCATGGCCGATGCCGATCGCGTGGTGGGTGCGGTGGAAACGCGGCGACACGAGCAGGCGCTCGCCGACGCGGCCGAAATGGATGCGCACGTTGGCGTGCTGCAGGCTTTGCACCATGCGCGAGGCCGACACCAGCAGCACGTACTGGGCCGGCGGCACGCCGATGCCGATCGCCACCAGGCCCATCACGGTGTCGCGCAACAGGTCGTCCAGCAGGTGGTTGCGGTCGTCGCTCCACAGGTTCATGTTTTGCTGGCTGTGGTGCAGGCTGTGCAGGCCCCACCACCAGTTGAAGTGGTGCGAGGCGCGGTGGTACCAGTAATCGACGAAATCGAGGATCAGCAGGTACAGCGCGAAGCTGGCCAGCGGCGATATGTCCGGAAACAGCGCTTCCAGGCTCAGGGGCTGAACGTTTTCCAGGCGCAGCCAGCCCATCAGCGCGTCCAGCGCCGGGTCCAGCGTGAAAAAGATCAGTACCGGCAGCACGCCGACCCGCTGCAGCACCGTGTAGATAAAGTCATTCCAGCGCGCGCGCTTGTCGGTGAAGGCATGTACCGGGATCAGCGCTTCGAGCGGGCGCAGCACGAGATACAGCACCACGAGTTCGCAAATGCCGATCAGCAGCCATTCCGTGCCTTCGAACGCTTCTTCGGTAATGTCGCCCCAGCCCAGGTGGAACAGCAGCGGCTGCACCACGGTCTCGAACAGCCAGCCCTGCGCCGTTCCCAGCCAGTCGATAAACAGTTGCATCATGGGTTGGTCTTGAAATCAGGATGGTCGAGCAGTGTAGCGAAACAAAAGCCTTTCTGCTTCAAGCCGGTGATCAGCGGCTCCAGGTTGGCCGGCGCCCACGGATCCTTGCGCGACCAGATGCCCATGTGGGCCATGAAGATGTCGCCGCCGCGCAAGCCGTTCAGCGCGCGCTCCAGCAACACCTTGTTGGGCCAGGCCTCGCTCGGTGTTTCATCGCCGGAAAAGCCGGCCGGCGCCCAGCCGGCATGCGCATAACCGCAGCTTTTTGCCGCCGCCAGCGTATTGGGCGAGGTTTTCCCGCCCGGCGCGCGCCAGATGCGGTCCAGGCGGCGTCCCGTCAATTCGGCAAACCGGGTGTCGGAACGGCGGATTTCATCGCAATACTGTTGCGCGCTCCAGTCCTGCACCTTGCCGGCCTGGGCGCCGAATTGCGGCTTGACGCGCATGCGCCCGCCCGGCAAGTCCTTGACCCAGTAGACATGGTCGAACGTGTGGGAACCGAACGCATGGCCTTCGGCCACCCGGGCTTTCCAGTACGGCGCCCAGGCCGGGTCCAGCGAATAATCGCCGCGCACGGTTTTTTCACTGGCCAGGAAGAACGTGGCCTTGACGTGCTGGCGGTTCAGCACTTCGGCAATCAAGTCGGCCTGCGACTGGCTGCCGGTATCGAAGGTGAGGTAGATCGTGCCTTTGCAGGCGGCGTTACCGGCGCCGGCCGGGGTGGCTGGAGTGGCCAGGGCGGCCGGGGCGGCCGCTGTCGCCAGCAAGGCGCCAGCCAGGGCGCCTCGGATCAGGACGGCGCCGCCGCCGGTTGCCATGCCACGCATGGGCAACCTCACATGCGGGGCGCCGAATTGGCGAAGAACACGCCGTGCGGCGAACGGCCGACAGGAATCAGCTTGATGACCTTGCGGCTGGGCAGGTCGATCACGGCGACTTTCTTGATCCAGCGCAGCGTCACCCACATGGTCTTGCCGTCGTCGGTGATTTCCATGCAGTCCGGACCGCCCGGCACGTCGATGGTGCCGACGTTTTCCAAGGTCTTCTGGTCGATGATGTTGATGGTGTTCGACACCCGGTTCGACACATAGGTATAGCGGTTGTCGCCCTGCGCGCGGAAATTGTGGGTGCCGTCGCCGGCCTTGATGCGCTTGACGGACTTTTGCGTGCGCCAGTCGATCACTTCCACGTAATCGCTGCCCATGATGCCGACCAGGAGGTATTTATCGTCCGGCGTCATGGCGATCCCGGCTGGCAGCTTGCCCACCGGCATGGTCCATTTGACCTCCTGGGTTTTCAAGTCGATGCCGCTGACCTGGTCGCTGCCCTGCTGCGTGATGAAAGCCATCGTGCTTTTCGAGTCGAACGCGATATGGCTCGGCAGTTTGGCCATGGGGATGCGCTTGGACAGCGTCACGTTGCTGCCGTCGTATTTATAGATGTCGACCCGGTCCAGGCGCAGCGAGGTGGCGACAAACCATTTCTGGTCCGGCGAAAAACCGATCTGGTACGGGTCCAGCACGTCCTTGATGCGGCGCTGGATCTGCCCGGACTTCGGGTCCAGGAAGATCAGTTCATTGCCGACCGCGCTGGCGACGATCAGGGACTTGTTGTCCGGCGTCGGCATCAGGTGGTGCGGCTCCTTGCCGACCGAATACGTCTGCAGGCTTTTATACGTGGACTGGTCCAGCAACTGGACGGTAGCGTCGCGGGAATTGAGCACGACGACGACGTTGGCTTGCGCACTGGCCGCGGCGGCGAGGCAAACGGTGGATAAAACGATACGGCGAAGACTGCGGAACATGACGGAAATCGCGGTGTGGAACGCGGTAAAAGCAAAACCCTATTTTAAGTGCAAACCGGACTGGACGACGGGCAATTGCCGACATAAATCATGGGGCATACCGGGGAAAATGCTTAAAATTGACTTAGGTCATGACATAAATGGCACATCTGCTGCGCAGCGTCTACAATGAATGGCTTACCTGTCTATCAAAAGGAACATCATGTCGATTATTACCACGGCCTCCGGCCTGCAATACGATGAAATCAAAGTCGGCGACGGCGCCGAGGCGAAAGCCGGCCAGAACGTCACCGTGCACTACACCGGCTGGCTGCGCAATGACGACGGCTCGAAAGGCCCGAAATTCGATTCCAGCAAAGACCGCAACGACCCGTTCGAATTCGCACTGGGCGCCGGCATGGTGATCCGCGGCTGGGACGAAGGCGTGCAGGGCATGAAAGTCGGCGGCACCCGCCAGCTGATCATCCCGGCCGACCTGGGTTACGGCTCGCGCGGCGCCGGCGGCGTGATTCCCCCCAACGCCACCCTGATTTTCGACGTGGAATTGCTGGCGGTGTAATCACCGCACGGTGCCGGCGCCCTTGCGGCGGCGGCACCGCCCCCTCCTTGCTGTCTTAACGCAGCCACCCTTTTTGCATCGCATCGTGTTCGGCCGCCGCGTCGAGCATCCGTCCTTCGCTCTTCTGTTCCATCACGGCCTGCACCGCCGCCGGCAATTCCATTCCCGCTTTCACCGCACCGGCCTGTCCCGTCCTGGGCACCTGCATCCAGATCGGCAATTTCCAGGCGCCGCCATGCCTGCACGCCAGGCCCGCCATTTCCTGTCCCCCACTGGTGGCCGTGAAACTGCGGCAATAAGCGCCATCGCCGGCGACGAAGCTCGATGCGATGCGCACCGTGCCGCCATAGACGCCGGCCGCGCCGGCAGGGGCCTGGTCCAGCGCCAGCGCCAGCCGGCCCTGCGCCACCAGCGCGCCGTCGCGCCAGCCGACGCTGGCCGGCGCCTGTGCTTCCGGCTGCCAGTCGGTCAGCAGGAATTTGCCGGCCACGGCGCCCAGCGCCAGCGCCGCGAACAGCGCGCTCCACTCCAGCCACGACCACTGCTGCACCTTGCGCGCGCGGCGCGCGGCCTGCTGCGACGCGGCGCGCGTGGCGCGCACGGCCGCCAGCTGCACCACGGTGGCGCCGCGCCGCGGCAAGGCCGCGCGCCGGGGCTGCGCCTGGCGCTGCGCCAGCGCCTGGTACGCCGCCACGCGCTGCGCCAGCACGGCGTCGCGCTCCATGGCGGATTCAATCGCCGTGCGCGTGGCCTGGTCCAGGCCACCGCCCGCATATGCCATCAGGATCTCATCGGAAAAGCCCATGTCTGTGTCCTCGCTACCGTCGATCATAACCCGGGGTGCGTCCAAGGTGCAGCATGCGTGTGCGCCGGCGTGGTGCAAAATCCTCGCAAGCCATATGGTGTATGGGTTTCTTCCACAAATTCTCAGCAAGGAAAATCACATCCGGCAATAATTCTGTGCTAATCTGCGCGCTCTATTAACCAAGGAGGTAGTAATGAAAAAAGGCGAACTGATCGCAGAATTTGCTAAGCGCACCGAACTGTCCGGCGCTGCCGCCAACGATGCAGTGAACACCCTGATTGCCATCATTACCGAGCGCCTGAAAAAAGGCGATACGGTTGGCATCACCGGCTTCGGCACCTTCTCCGTCGCCAAACGTGCCGCACGCAAAGGCCGCAATCCTGCCACCGGCGAAGCAATCAAGATCGCAGCGTCGAAAACCCCGAAATTCTCGGCTGGCGCCACGCTGAAAGCAGCAGTGAACCCGCCAAAGAAAAAATAACAAATGGGTGCAGGGCCTTCAGGCCGGGCATCCACACTTTAACTGGGTGCAGGACCTTCAGGCCG
>CBIHOX010000239.1:0-6323 GCA_966211685.1 uncultured Pseudoduganella sp. | reverse complement strand
CACCGACAGTGGCTCCAACTGTTGCGCCGACCGTTGCACCGACAGTGGCTCCAACCGTCGCGCCGACCGTTGCACCGACAGTGGCCCCAACCGTTGCCCCAACTGTCGCTCCGACTGTTGCTCCGACTGTTGCTCCGACTGTGGCGCCCACCGTCGCCCCAACGGAGGCCCCAACGGTCGCCCCTACCGTTGCACCGACGGTCGCGCCGACGGAAGCGCCAACGCAGCCGCCAACCCAGGCCCCGACCGAGGCGCCGACCCAGGCGCCGACGCAGGCTCCAACGCAAGCGCCGACGCTGGCTCCAACGCAAGCACCAACGCAAGCGCCGACGCAGGCTCCAACGCAAGCACCAACGCAAGCACCAACGCAAGCACCAACCCAGGCTCCAACGCAGGCTCCAACGCAAGCGCCAACGCAAGCCCCAACGCAAGCCCCAACGCAGGCGCCAACCCCGGCCCCCACCACGCCGCCGACCCTGGACCAATGCCTCGTCAATCCGTCGCTGCCGGTCTGCGTCGTGATTTCGCCACCGACTGTCGAACAGCCCAACAAACCCGTGGCAGTGGCCAATGCGCAGGTGATCAACACCATCAATGACGCCCAGCCGCCGGTTGCGCAAACCGAAGTCGTCAAGAAGGACCCGGCCCCCACCGCCGCACCGGCGGGAGGTCCGGCAGCAACATCTTCCACGCCGGAAGAAAAAACGGCAAAGGAAGAAACCAAGGAAAACAAATCCGCCGAAGCCGACAAGGAAGTGATAAAAAATGAACAACCTGCCAAAAAACTGTATTGCAACTAAAGCCCTGCTGCTGATCGCATTCTGGCTCAGCTGCTCGTTTGCAATGGCGGCCCAGGTGGCCGGCACGGTGGTCCAGCTGAGCGGGCCGCTGCTGGCCAAGAAAGCCAGCGGCGCCGTGAAAATCCTGTCGCTCAAGTCGGAAGTGGAAAGCGGCGATACGCTGGTGACGGAGAAAAACACCTATGCCATGGTGAAGTTCATCGACAACAGTGAAATCACGCTGAAGCCGGCGTCGCAGCTCACCATCGACAACTTTGCGTTCGATAACGCCAAGCCTGATGGCGACAGCGCCAGCTTCAATTTGCTCAAGGGCGGCATGCGCTCGGTCAGCGGTTTGCTGGGCAAGCGCAACAAGGAAAAGTTCGCGCTGAAGACGCCGGCCGCCACCATCGGCATCCGCGGCACCACCTTCATTGTCGATTATGTGCCAGGTGAAGACCGGGCACTGGCATCGCTGCAGGCTTACCTGAACGCCAGTACCGCCGCGCTCGGCGATACGCCACCGATCGCCCCGCTGCAGCTGGCGCAGGGGCCTGTCGTGCCCGGGACCGGCATGGCCCCGGGCCTGTACGTGCACGTGATTGACGGTATCATCCAGCTCAGCAACCGGGGCGGTGTCCAGGCATTCTCGGCGGGCCAGTTCGGCTTTACCGGCAGCATAGTGCAGCCGCCTGTTGTCGTGCCGCAAAACCCTGGTATCCAGTTTGCGCCGCCGCCGGCATTCAACCAGAGCACGCAGCCGGGCGACGCCAGCAAGGCGCCCAAGTCGAACACGGTCGACTGCGAAGTACGCTGACCGCCTGAGCAGGACCCGGCAAGCCTGGACAAGTCTGGCCAGGACTGCTGAAGGCCTGCGGGGAAGCCGCCATCCTATGGCGGCCACATCCGGTGCGCTATCCTGGCGCACCGGCGCTTTCCCTCAAAAACTGTGGTACAACAGTGCTTGACCTTCCCATGGTTGGATGGTTAAAGATACAGGTGTCACAGGAGCCCGTCGTGAAAGCAGACCATCCATTACAGCAATCCCATGTGTTGACGTTCGGCGTCGAAGGCATGACGTGCGCGTCGTGCGTGTCGCGGGTCGAACGCGCACTGTCGACGGTGCCGGGCGTGGCCAGCGCCAGCGTCAACCTGGCGACGGAACAGGCGCGTGTGGAGTCCTCGGTGCCATTGGCGCTGGATGCCATGCGGACCGCGCTCGACAAGGCGGGATTTGGCGTCTCGGAACCCGCGGGACCCGCCCCGGCCGCCGGCGGGGCAGCCGGGGCCGTGGAACCGGCGCGGCCGGCCGCGCCATGGCGCAAGGAGGGTGCCGGCGGATGGGCGGTGCTGTGGTCGGCCATCCTGTCGCTGCCGCTGATGGCGCCCATGGTGGCCGACTGGTTCGGCTATACGCTGCTGTTGCCGCCGCAGGCGTCGGCGCTGGCGCAGCTGGCGCTGGCCACACCGGTGCAATTCATCCTGGGTGCGCGCTTTTACAAGGCCGGCTTCAAGGCGCTGCTGGCCGGTGGCGGCAACATGGATTTACTGGTCGCGTTGGGTACCAGCGCGGCGTATGGCACCAGCGTCTACCACGTATGGCGCGCCGAAACCGTGCTGGGTTACGAACATGCCCACGCGCACCTGTATTTCGAAGCGTCGGCGGTGGTCATTACCCTGGTATTGCTGGGCAAGTGGCTGGAAGCGCGCGCCAAGCGGCAAGCGGTTTCCGCCATCCGCGCGCTGCAGGCGTTGCGTCCGGATTCGGCCAGGGTGCGCACGGCCGGCGTCGATACCGACATGCCGATCGCCCAGGTGGCGGTGGGCGACGTGGTGGTGGTGCGGCCCGGCGAGCGCATTGCCGTCGATGGCGTGGTGGTGGAGGGCGCCAGCCACGTGGACGAAGCCCTGATCACCGGCGAAAGCCTGCCGGTGGCGAGGGGGCAGGGCGAGCGGGTCACGGGCGGCGCCATCAATGGCGAAGGCTTGCTGCTGGTGCGCACCACGGCGATTGGCGCGGAAACCGTTCTGGCGCGCATCATCCGGCTGGTCGAGGAAGCGCAGGGCGCCAAGGCGCCCGTGCAGCGCCTGGTGGACAAGGTCAGCGCGGTCTTCGTGCCGGTGGTGCTGGCGCTGGCGGCGCTGACCTATGGCGGCTGGTGGTACATGGGCGTGGAGCCGGAGATGGCGATGATGCACGCGGTGGCCGTGCTGGTGATCGCATGTCCATGCGCGCTGGGCCTGGCCACGCCGGCCGCGATCATGGCCGGCACCGGCGCGGCGGCGCGCCACGGCATCCTGGTCAAGGACATGCAGGCGCTGGAACTGGCGCAGCGCATCGACACCGTGGTGTTCGACAAGACCGGCACGCTGACGGTCGGCAAACCCGTGCTGGCGGCCATGGAGCCGCACGCCATCGACCGCCAGCGCCTGCTGGTGCTGGCCGCCGCCCTGCAGCGCGGCAGTGAACATGCGCTGGCGCGCGCCGTGGTCGATGCGGCCGCGCAGCGCGGCATCGTGGCGCCAACGGCCAGCGGTGTGACTGCCATGCCGGGACGCGGCCTGTCGGCCAGCGTGGATGGCACGCCGCTGCTGCTGGGCAGTGCGCGCCTGATGCAGGAACATCATATTTCGCTGGCGCCGCTGGCGGCCCGCGCGGCCGAGCTGGAACAGGGCGGGCACACTGTCTCGTGGCTGGCCGACAGCGCCCGTCACGAGCTGCTGGGATTGCTGGCCTTTGCCGACCCGGTGAAACCCACTGCCGCCGCGGCGGTCCGCGCCCTGCATGCGCGCGGCATCGCCACCGTCATGCTGACCGGCGACAACGCCGGCGCGGCGCGCCTGGTGGCGCAGGCGGTGCCGGTGCAAAACGTGGAGGCGGGCTTGCTGCCGGCCGACAAGACGCGCCGCATCGGTGAATTGAAGCGGGAGGGCGGCGTGGTGGCAATGGTGGGCGACGGCATCAACGACGCGCCGGCGCTGGCGGCGGCCGACGTCGGCATCGCCATGTCGGGCGGCGCGGATGCGGCCATGCATGCCGCAGGCATCACGTTGATGCGGCCCGATCCCGCGCTGGTGGCGGGCGCCATCGATATTTCGCACCGCACGGTGCGCAAGATCCGGCAGAATCTGTTCTGGGCCTTCATTTACAACCTCGCCGGCATTCCGCTGGCGGCGGCCGGGCTGCTGAACCCGATGGTGGCCGGCGCCGCCATGGCGGCCAGCTCGGTCAGCGTGGTAGCCAATGCCCTGTTGCTGCGCCGCTGGAAGCCCACCCTCCTCAAGGAAAAACCATGAATATCGGCCAGGCTGCGCAGGCGTCCGGCGTCAGCGCGAAAATGATCCGCTACTACGAAAGCATCGCGCTGTTGAAGGCGGCGTCGCGCACGGAGTCGGGCTACCGCATCTATGGCGCGGACGATGTGCATACGCTGCGCTTTATCCGGCGCGCCCGCAAGCTGGGCTTCTCGCTGGAACAGATCCGCGATTTGCTGGCGCTCTGGCAGGACCGCGCGCGTGAAAGCGCGGATGTGAAGCGCATCGCCAGCGCCCACGTCGGCGAGCTCGATGCGCGCATCCGCGAATTGACGGAAATGCGCGATACGCTGGCGTCGCTGGCCAATTGCTGCAGCGGCGACCAGCGGCCGGATTGCCCGATCCTGCTGACCCTGGGCGCGGACGAGCCGGCGGTGGATTGAGTGGTGGCCAGCGCCGCAAGCGCCGCTTAAGCGCGGCTGCGCGGGCCGTCAATGCTGCCCGCAGGGACTATGCGTTCCGGACGGCGCCGCCGCGGTTGCCGTAACGCTTCAGGCGCGCACGAACATCCACGCTGTCAGCGCCAGGCCGACCGTGACCACGAACAGCCGCATGGCGCGCTCAGGCATGCGGTGGATCAGCCAGGACCCGCACAAGCCACCTGTAACCCCGCCTACGCACAGGGCCAGCGCGGCGGGCCAGCTGATGCGGTCGGACAGGGCGAACACCAGCGCGGCGGAACAATTCATCGCCATCGCCAGCATGTTCTTGGTGGCGGTCGCCATGCGGATTTGCTGGCCCGCGATGGTCAGCGCCGCCAGCATCAAAAAGCCGATGCCGCCGCCGAAATAGCCGCCATAGACGGCAATGCACGACTGGATCATGGCGAGCGCCCACGTCGGCATGCCTTCCACCGCGTGCAGCGGCTGGCTGCGGAAACTGCCCCAGGCAAATACCGAGGTGGCAAACAGCACCAGCCACGGCACCAGTTTCGCGAAGAAGGTGGGCGGCGTCACCAGCAACAGCAACGCGCCGGCGATGCCGCCAACGAAACTGATGATGAACAGTTGCCGAAACGTCAGTCCCGCCACGCCGCCGGCCAGCTTGCGCCCGGCAATGGCGGACGTGCCCTGGCTGGGGAACATGGCAATGGTGGAGGTCATGTTGGCGGCCACCGGATCCAGCCCGGCCAGCAGCAGCGTGGGGAAGGTAACGAACGAGCCGCCGCCGGCCAGCGCGTTCTGCACGCCGGCAAACAATCCCGCGGCGGCAATCAGGAGGACAGTTGGAATGTCAAAGGCGGGAACGGCAGGCATAGGGTCTGGTCAGGGTAGCGGCCAGACCCATTATAGCGGCCCGGATCAGCGCGCGCCGGTCACCGGGAAGCCCGCATCGGCAATCGCGCCACGCACTTCCTCGAGCGTGCGTCCCGATTCCACCTTGACCTTCTTCGCCCCCAGGTCGACTTCGACCTTCGCCCCCGCGTCGATCCGCTGCACCGCCCGCGTCACACTGGCCGCGCACCCGCCACACGTCATGTCCTGCACGTCGAATTCATACATGGTAATGCTCCTGGAAAGTACGGAAAGCGTCACTGTAATGCCTCCCACCATGGGAAGGTCAAGCAAATTCACACCATGGGGCCAGGCGTGCAATCATGCATTCATTTCCGCCGCCTGCCGCCCACTTCCCACGCGCCACAGCCACCGCTGGCGGCGCTGTTGACCTGGATGGCGTTTGGCGCCAGTCCAGCCACGGAGCCAGCCTGCAGGCGTTAAGGGCGGCTTAGCCGGTCAGGGGCGGGCAATCCAACGCAGGGGGGCGATCGTATGGCGGGCGCTCCTGCCGAAGCGCCCCAGAGAGGGGCGGGGCGGCGGGAACGCACGAATGCACGCCTGGCCCCATGGTGTCTGGCGTAAAAAAGCCCCGCGCACCTTGCGATGCGCGGGGCTGGCTTGGCAGCTTTGGGTAGGGCTTACAACACGTCGGACGCGTGGTCGGCCAGGCGTGAACGTTCGCCGCGGGCCAGGGTCACGTGGCCGCTGTGCGACCAGCCCTTGAAGCGGTCCACCACGTACGTGAGGCCGGAGGAGCCTTCCGTCAGGTATGGCGTGTCGATCTGCGCGATGTTACCCAGGCACAGGATCTTGGTGCCGGGACCGGCGCGCGTCACCAGGGTCTTCATCTGCTTCGGCGTCAGGTTTTGCGCTTCGTCGATGATGAGGAACTTGTTGACGAACGTGCGGCCGCGCATGAAGTTCAGCGACTTGATCTTGATGCGCGAGCGGA
>CBIHOX010000238.1:0-6334 GCA_966211685.1 uncultured Pseudoduganella sp. | reverse complement strand
TTGCCCGGCGGGATCACGTCGACGTTGCGGAACGCCTTCTTGGTCCAGTTGATGAAGTCGAAACGGTCTTCGTTGCGGCGGTCTTCGATGGCGCGGTTCTTGGCGAACGCGTCGGGATCGAAACCGCCGCATTCCACCGCCAGCGAATGGTCGACCACCAGCTGGGTCGGCACCACGGGATTGACCTGGGCCGGATCGCCGCCCTGCTGCGCGATGGCGTCGCGCAGGCCGGCCAGGTCGACCAGTGCGGTCTGGCCCAGGATGTCGTGGCACACCACGCGCGCCGGGAACCATGGGAAGTCCAGGTCGCGCTTGCGCTCGATCAGCTGTTTGAGCGAGGCGGTCAAGGTAGAGGGATCGCAGCGGCGCACCAGGTTTTCCGCCAGCACGCGCGAGGTGTACGGCAGGCCCGCCCAGGCGCCGGGCCGGATGGCGTCCACCGCGGCGCGCGCATCGAAGTAATCGAGCCGCGTGCCCGGCAAGGCTTTGCGGTATTGGGTGTTCATCGGGGCGCCCATGTTATTTGCGTTCCTTCAGCGGCACGAATTGCAGGTCGTCCGGGCCCACGTAGTTCGCGCTTGGACGGATGATCTTGTTGTCGATGCGCTGCTCGATGATGTGGGCGGCCCAGCCGGACGTGCGGGAAATCACGAACAGCGGCGTGAACATGGCGGTCGGCACGCCCATCATGTGGTACGACACGGCGGAGAACCAGTCCAGGTTCGGGAACATCTTCTTGATTTCCCACATCACCGATTCCAGGCGCTCGGCAATGTCGAACATCTTGGTGGAACCGGCTTCCTCGGACAGCTTGCGCGCCACTTCCTTGATCACCACGTTGCGCGGGTCGGAAATCGTGTAGACCGGGTGGCCGAAGCCGATCACGACTTCCTTGTTTTCCACGCGGCGGCGGATATCGGCTTCCGCCTCGTCCGGATTTTCATAGCGCTTCTGGATTTCAAACGCGAATTCGTTGGCGCCGCCGTGTTTCGGGCCGCGCAGCGCGCCGATCGCGCCCGTCACGGCCGAATAGATGTCGGAACCGGTGCCGGCAATCACGCGGCTGGTGAAGGTCGAGGCGTTGAATTCGTGTTCCGCATACAGGATCAGCGACACGTGCATGGCCTGCACCCAGCTGTCGGACGGCTTTTCGCCATGCAGCAGGTGCAGGAAGTGGCCGCCGATCGAGTCGTCGTCGGTTTCCACCTCGATGCGCTTGCCATTGTGGCTGTAGTGGTACCAGTACAGCAGCATGGAGCCGAACGACGCCATCAGGCGGTCGGCGATGTCGCGCGCGCCCGGCACGTTGTGGTCATCCTTTTCCGGCAGCGTGCATCCCAGCACCGAGCAACCGGTGCGCATCACATCCATCGGGTGCGCCGACGCCGGCAGCGCTTCCAGCGCGGCCTTCACGGCGTGCGGCAAGCCGCGCAGCGATTTCAGCTTGGCCTTGTAGCCTTTCAGTTCCGCCACGTTCGGCAATTTGCCGTGCACCAGCAGGTAAGCGATTTCCTCGAATTCGCAGACGTTGGCCACGTCCAGGATGTCGTAGCCGCGATAGTGCAAGTCGTTGCCGGTCTTGCCGACGGAGCACAGCGCGGTATTCCCGGCGGTCACGCCCGACAGGGCGACGGATTTCTTGGGCTTGAAGGTTGGAGCTTGGTCGGTCATGGTGGTTCCTCTGTGTTCTGTAGTCTCTGGAATCGGTCGGGCTTGCCGGTTACGCCTTTTTCGCGGCAAACAGGGCGTCGAGCTTTTGCTCGAAGCTGTGGTAGTTGATGCGCTCATACAATTCCATGCGGGTCTGCATGGTGTCGACCACGTTCTTTTGCGTGCCGTCGCGACGGATCGCGTTATAGACGTTTTCCGCCGCCTTGTTCATGGCGCGGAACGCCGACAGCGGGTACAGCGCGATGCCGACGTCGGCCGATTTCAATTCGTCGACGGTAAACAGCGGGGTGGCGCCGAATTCCGTGATGTTGGCCAGGATCGGCACCTTCACGGCCTGGGCAAACGCCTTGTACATGTCCAGGCTGGTGATGGCTTCCGGGAAGATCATGTCGGCGCCTGCTTCCACGCACGCGACGGCGCGCTCGATGGCGGCGTCCAGGCCTTCCACGGCCAGCGCGTCGGTGCGGGCCATGATGACGAAGTCGGGATCGGTCTTGGCGTCCACCGCGGCTTTCACGCGGTCGACCATTTCCCCCTTGGTGACGATTTCCTTGCCCGGGCGGTGCCCGCAGCGCTTGGCGCCGACCTGGTCTTCGATGTGCACGGCGGCGGCGCCGGCCTTGATCATGGATTTCACGGTGCGCGCCACGTTGAAGGCCGAAGCGCCAAAGCCGGTGTCGATGTCGACCAGCAGCGGCAGGTCGCACACGTCGGTGATGCGGCGCACGTCGGTCAGCACGTCGTCCAGGTTGGAAATGCCGAGATCCGGCAAGCCCAGCGAACCGGCCGCCACGCCGCCGCCCGACAGGTAGATCGCGCGGTAGCCGGCGCGCTTGGCCAGCAGCGCATGGTTGGCGTTGATCGCGCCGATCACTTGCAGCGGCGATTCTTCCTTGACGGCCTGGCGGAACGCGGCGCCTGCGGAGTAGTGGGTCATGACTTCCCTTTCAGGTGAGTTGAAGGTACGTTGAATTTGCGCTCCTTACAGCAAACCCCGTGCCAACTCATCAACATGGCAGTGAAACACCGCAAAATCAGCGTCTTATGCCCTGGCCCTTCTCTGGGTCCATAAATATAGCTGCTTCACGGCGTTTCAATTTGAAACACTGAAACGCGCTTGAACTATAATTGAAACATGCGCCACGCCACGCCCCTGCCCTTCGACAGCAACGACAAGCCGGTAATCTGGACCGTTTCGGTCTCGCGCCTGGCCGAACTGTTCCGCGACATCACGCTGGAATACGACAACTTCGCCACCATCGAACCCATCAACCTGGGTTTCGACGAAGCCGCGCGCCATATCCGCGAGCGGCTGGCCACCGAGCGCTGCGACGCGGTGATTTCCGCCGGCTCCAACGCGGCCTACCTGAAAGGCCGGCTGTCGGTGCCGGTGGTAATCGCCAAGGCCAGCGGCTTTGACGTGATGCAGGCGCTGGCGCGCGCGCGGCGCATGACGGACCGCATTGCCGTGGTCAGTTACCAGGCGCCGATGGCCGAACTGGCCGAGTTTGCCGCCACCTTCGGCCATGAAATCGTGCAGCGCACGTATGTGACGGAAGAGGATGCGCGCGCGCAGATCAATGAATTGAAGGCGGACGGCATCCAGGCCATCGTGGGCGCGGGCCTGATCACGGATTTGGCCGAGGAAGCCGGATTGACCGGCGTGTTCGTGTACTCGGCCGCGTCGATCCGCCAGGCTTTCGACGATGCGCTGGAAATCGCGCGGCTGTCGTCGTGGGAAGCCAGCCGCGCCCGCGCGCGCGGCGGCAGCGGGGGCGACACGCTGCGCGCCAAGCATGGCTTGAACGATTTGAAGGGCGAATCGGCCGCGATGGAACAGTTGCGCCAGGCCGTGGTGCTGTACGCCAAGTCGCCGGCCACGGTGCTGATCCAGGGCGAGACCGGCTGCGGCAAGGAACTGGTGGCGCAAGCCATCCACCGCGAAAGCCCGCGCACCCTGGGCGCCAACCGGCCCTTCGTGGCGGTCAATTGCGGCGCCATCGCAGAATCGCTGCTGGAATCGGAATTGTTCGGCCACGAGGAAGGCGCGTTTACCGGCGCGCGGCGCGGCGGCCATGCCGGCTTGTTCGAAGCGGCCAACCGCGGCACGCTGTTCCTCGATGAAATCGGCGAAATGCCGCTGGCCTTGCAGACCCGCCTGCTGCGCGTGCTGGAAGAGCGCGAAGTGGTGCGGGTCGGCGGAACCCGGCCGGTGCCGGTCAACGTGCGCATCATCAGCGCCACCCATTGCGACCTGGAGCAAAGGGTGCGCGAAGGCCGCTTCCGCGCCGACCTGTTTTACCGCCTGGCCGTGCTGCGCCTGTCGCTGCCGCCACTGCGCGAACGGCGCGACGATATTGTCCTGCTGGCGGAATGGTCGCTGAAAAACGCGCTGGCCGCGCTGGGTGCGCGCCCGCACCCGAACCTGCACGCGGAACTGCAAGCATGCGCGCCGCTGTTGCTGCGCCACGGCTGGCCCGGCAACGTGCGCGAATTGCGCAACCTGTGCGAGCGGCTGGCCTTGTACCTGGCGGCCGAGCCGCTGCAGGCGCTGACGCCGGCGTTCGTGCTGGGGGTGGCGCCGGAGCTGGGAACGCAGGCGGCTGCGCCGCCAGGTCCGGCGCAGGCCGGGAGGGCCCCGCTCAATGCAAGCCAGGCAGCGTCGCCGGCCGGGCCACCGCCCGCGCGCGAAACCGCCACCAACGTACTGGCGCGCTTTGGCGGACGGCGCGACGCGGCAGCCGATTACCTGGGTATCAGCCGCACGACCTTGTGGCGGCGCTTGCGCGAAGAAGCGGACAACGCGCTTTAGCGCATCCTTTACGCTCCGGCAGCTCGGCGGCCCGGCCCGGCGCGAACGCACAGCTACGCGCCGGAGCAAGAGCACGACAGCCGCCCCCACCAGGGCCGGGATGATTTTCTTCAGGCAGCAGCGCCCACCTGCTGCACGAGTGCCATCGCAAATCGCCCTCCGCCAACGGACCAGTCGGAATAATCGTTCTCGTGCATGAAGATGAACACATCGTTGGGCGCCACGTTCGCGTCCTGTTCGAGGTTGCGCGCGATGGCGGCATAGAGTTCGCGCTTCATCGCGTCGCTGCGGCCGCGGCGCAGCGTGATTTCAACCACAACCACGCGCTCCGAACGCGCAATGCCATTAAACGTCCTGCTGCACCGGAAATCGTGCGGGCCATAGTCGCTCACCATGTTGAAGAGTTCATCCTGCGGCATGCCAATGGTCTCCACCAGAGCGCGGTGTATGCCCTCGACGATGCTTTGGCGTTGTTGCGCAGCAGTGTCCCGATGCACGTTGGTACGAATGAATGGCATGTAACTTTTCCTCAAAAATGGCTACAAAAGAAATCGCATCGGCGGCGCCGACGCGTTATCCACGGTACGATATCCGCATCGTGGATTTCTCTGCATTCTGGCAAAAGCATCGATGGGGAAAAAGCGATTTTATTGATCTTTTATGTGCAAAAAACTCAAATAATGAAACGCCGCCTTCCACCACTGAACGCATTGCGCGCCTTCGAAGCCGCCGCCAGGCTCGGCCGCATGACCGCCGCGGCCGACGAGCTCGCCGTTACTCCCGGCGCGATCAGCCGCCAGGTTCGCCAGCTCGAACTGGCGCTGGGCGTGCCTCTGTTCGCGGGGTCGAAAAACAAGCCGCAATTGACGACGGCAGCCAGGACGTTGCTGCCGGCCCTCTCCGCCGCGCTCGATCAAATCGAAACCGCGGTGCGCGCGGTGCGTGAAGACGGCAAAGGAACGCTGGACATTTCCTGTTTCAGCACCTTCACAGCCAAGTGGCTGATCCCGCGCCTCTATGGTTTCCACGCATTGCATCCCGACATAGAGATCAGGCTGAGCACGACGGAGCCAACCCCCGGCATGGATCCCGAGCGCTACGACCTCACCATTACAGTGGACGACGCTGGTGCGGGCGACAGCGACGCGGTGCTGCCGCTATTTCCCGAGCGCCTGGGCCCGGTGCTGGCGCCGCCGCTCGCCGCAAAGATCAGCCTGAGGAAACCACAGCACATCGCAGGCAAGCCCTTGTTGCATACGAAGACTCGCCTGGATGCATGGCAGATGTGGAGCGACTCGATGGGTATCGCGCTGCCAGGGAAAGCCGGCCAGGAATTCGAGCACTATTACTTTACGCTGGAGGCCGCGGTCGGAGGGCTGGGTATCTGCATCGCCCCCTGGCACCTGGTGAGCGACGACATCCGCGCCGGCCGCCTGGTGGCGCCGTTCGGTTTCCGCGAAAGCGGTTACGGTTATGTGGCGAAACGGAGCCGTCAGCCGAACAACCGGCTGGACAGGTTTTGCGCATGGCTGCAGGAACAAGCGCGCGAAACGCCGCAGCCACATGTTTGATTCACGGGTGCATGTCCGCTGAAATAAAAATGCCGTTCAGCATTAACTGAACGGCATTAACCTTAGGGCGATTGTTGCGTCGTCGCCCGGGTTCAGTCCACTTCCACGGTTTCCGGCGGCGGCATCGGCGCCGCATCCGATTCCGGGAATTCCAGGAAGACCTGGTCCTTGTCGTCCAGGTCCACCGTGACCTTGCCGCCGGACACCAGGCGGCCGAACAACAGTTCGTCGGCCAGCGCCTTGCGGATCATGTCCTGGATCAGGCGCGACATCGGCCGCG
>CBIHOX010000237.1:0-6358 GCA_966211685.1 uncultured Pseudoduganella sp. | reverse complement strand
TTCCTGAACATGAGCCGCATCAAGGGTTCGCACGCCGCCATCAAGTCCGGCATGCTGGCCGCGGAAGCCGCCTTCGAAGCACTGCAGGACAATCGCGCCAACGACGAACTGGTGTCGTACCCGGTGAAATTCGAGCAATCGTGGCTGCACGAGGAATTGTACGTGGCCCGCAACGTCAAACAGTGGCTCAGCCGCGGCCTGGTGCTGGGCTCGATCATGACCGGTATCGACCAGCTGATTTTCCGCGGCAAGGCGCCATGGACCCTGCACCACAAGCATGCGGACCACGAATGCCTGAAGCCGGCATCGAATTATCAGCCGATCAACTATCCCAAGCCGGACGGCAAGCTGACCTTCGACCGCCTGTCGTCGGTGTTCATTTCCAACACCAACCACGCGGAAGACCAGCCTATCCACCTGACCTTGAAAGACGCCAACATCCCGGTGGACGTCAACCTGGCCAAGTTCGCCGGCCCGGAACAGCGCTACTGCCCGGCTGGCGTGTATGAATTCGTCAAGACCGACGAAGGGAAAGACCGCCTGCAGATCAATGCGCAAAATTGCGTGCACTGCAAGACCTGCGATATCAAGGACCCGACCCAGAACATCGTCTGGGTTACGCCGGAAGGCGGCGGCGGCCCGAACTATCCGAATATGTAATCATCGGAGCCTGATACCGAAGGTGTCAGGTTCCGCCATATAAGGGAAGTCGCAGCCACGGGACCGTGTTAACAGTGGGAGCCCGCAACCACGGGACCGCGTTATCAGGGGAGCCAGAAACCACTGCCGCCTCCAAACAGAAGATCCCCCTCGTGTAAACGAATAGCAACACAGCGCAGCCCCCCGTCTGCGCTGTTTTGTTTTGTGGCATCATTGACAGGTGCAAAACGCAGGTGTGGACGGGGGTGAAGTCCCTAAACGCAAAAAAATCAAAAAAAACTTCAAAAATTTCTCTTAAGAACTTAATGCCCGCCCCGAAACGGTCGTCTAGTACTTGTGAGAGCGCAGATAACGCAACGCTGCTCTGAATCGAACCCACCTACACCAGGAGTTTTTCATGCTGAGCCTTCATACCAACAACGCAGCCCTGTCCGCGCAAAACTCGATCACCCGGACACAAAGCAACCTGTCCACGTCGATGACGCGCCTGAGCACCGGCTACCGCATCAACTCGGCTATGGATGATGCGGCTGGCCTGCAGATCGCAACCCGTCTGAAAGCGCAAACGAGTGGTATGGGCATGGCCATGCGCAATACCCAGAACTCGATTTCCATGATCCAGACCGCCGACGGCGCCCTGGACGAGACCACGTCGATCCTGGTCCGCATGAAAGACCTGGCGACCCAGTCCGCTGACGGCTCCGCAACCGACGTCGACCGTTCGGCCATGCAATCGGAATACGACGCGCTGACCGACGAATTGACCAACATCGTGTCGAACACCTCGTTCGGCGGCACCACGCTGCTGAGCTCGAAAGCCGACTCGAAATTCAACGTGGCGATCAACTTCCAGATCGGCTCCGCTGAAACCGAACAGATGGGCGTGGACATTTCCACCCTGCTGGGCACCATGCACACCAACCTGCTGGCAACCAACGGCGGCCACACCTTCTCCGCTGACGGCACCGTGGGCACCGGCACCGGCACCGGCATCGCCACCGCCGACGCGGCCAACGACATGATCACCACCCTGTCGACCGCCATCGAAGGCGTATCGAACGTACGTTCGTCGCTGGGCGCCGCGGCCAACCGCCTGGACCACGTCTACAACAACTTGTCGAACATGTCGACCAACACGAAAAACGCGTCGGGCCGCATCATGGACGTGGACTTCGCGACGGAATCGGCTTCGATGATGTCGAGCCAGATGCTGCTGCAAGCCGGCACTGCAATGCTGAAGCAAAGCAACAGCCAGTCCTCGCTGGTTCTGTCCCTGCTGCAATAATCGCAATCATTGTTGTAGCAGCGATACGCCGGGCGGTGATCCGCCCCGGCCAACAGGAGCCAACCGGGGTAACGGTTGGCTTCTTTTTTTACTGCCCGTAAAATCGCGTCATGGCAATAGACCGACTGTCACCTCCCGCAGCCACGCTGACGGTGCCGGAACGGATCGTCCGCGAACAGCCTGGCCAGGTCCAGGTGATACCGCCGGTCGGTACCGTACCAGGCGAAGAGGCAAGCTTTTCCCTGCCACCGGGCTTGCCCGCGGCAGTGGGTGCGATCGTCGATGCGCCCGACACGATGCTGCCCCATACGGGGCTCAACACCCTCGCCAACGTGCTGCATGCGCAGGCGGCCAACATGGCCGACCCGGCCGCGCTGCGCCCCGACCAGCTGCAGATGTCGCGCCAACTGGTATGGCAACAGCCGGACGCCAATACCATGGCGCTGTCGTGGGCCGTCATGGTGCGCACCTATGGCGAACAGCGCGCCGCGCTGATGGACCAGGCCAACGGGCGCAAGCTGCCCTCCGGCATTTTCATGACGGACCAGGCGCAAAACGCGGTGCGCGATGGCCGCGCCACGCCGCAACTGGTGTCCGAACTCGAATCCTGGCGCTTCGCGGTCTACGCATGGGGCGCGGAAAAACTCGTGCTGCGCGTGGTGTCGCGCGATCCGGGATTGCCGGACGAACCGCGCCGCAAGCGCGCGCGCATTGCCATCCGCCTGGAATTGACGCTGCCGGACATCGGCAAGGTCTTGATCCAGATGGAGCCGGCCGGCGACGGCGTGGTGCTGGAAATCGGCGCCAACCAGAATGCCGCCATGGAATACATGCGTGAAATGCTGCCGCAACTGGCGGCCATCATCAGCCGCAACGGGCTGGCGCTGGTGCGCTGCCATCTGATGCGGGAACTGGCGCCGGTGCGCGAAGAATACAACAACCCGACCCGGGTGCAGACCGCCATGCTGACGCAGTCGGTCTTCAAGTCCATGGCGGAAGTGGCGGTGCTGCTGTCGCAGCCGCAGCAGCCGAAAGACTTGTTTTCCGAATCCGCCTGACCCCTGCAGCCTGGCCGCGCCGGCCGGCTGGCCCCGGCCCGCCTGTCGGGCTGCGTTCCCCTGGCCGGCTATTCCGGCAACACTTCCAGCGCCAACAATTGCGTGCCCCGGCCGGTGCCGGCCGCGCCGAAACGGTCGTCCGACACCAGCACGATGGAATGGTGGCCATTGGCCAGCCGCGGGCCCCACGCCATGCCTTCCAGGCAATCGATGCGGATCCCCAGCGTCGCCAGGTCCAGCACCAGGCGTTTCTTCAGCGGCTTGTAGGCGCCGCCCGCGAGCGAGGCCATCCGGCTGACATCGGTCGCGCCATCGAGGCCGGCTTCGTACAGGCGCGCGTGGCACTGGGGCGGCTGTCCCGGCGCCGCCTGCACCACGGCGCGTTCGAGCACCAGCAGGCGCCGGCTGTCGATGGCAAGGATTTCACTGACGCCGTTCTCCGCCGCGCCGGACGCGGGCGTGGCGCCCGGCACCGGCTCGACCGGGTAGGCGTATTGCGCCTGCATCGCGCCGGTCAGGTCATACCGGGTAATGCGCGCCGGCGCTCCGGACGTCGCGGTGGGCGGCGCGCCGTCGGCATACACCGGCCCTTCCATCGCCACCCACAGGGACTTGCCGCCAGGGCCGAACGCCAAGGCTTCGTAGCTGAGGTTCATGCGCGCGCCGTGGGTCTGCGCGGCCGACATGCTGAACATGTACGGCGTCGGCAGGGTGTCCAGGGTGGCGCCATCGGCCGCCATGCGGCGCACGAATGGCTGCAGTCCCAACGCGCGGTCGCCCTCGCTGGTCCACCACAGCGATCCGTCGCGCGGGTCGATGCGGATGCTTTCCGGACCGGCCACCTCCCCGCCGCGCTGCGCAAACTGGGCGCGCGAAGGGTACAGGCTGCCGTCGGCCTGGCGCAGCATGGTGGCGTCACGCCATTCAACCGCCGTGAACCCGTCCAGACCGTAATGCAGGCGGGCCGTGTAATACCGCGCCGGCCCGTGCTCGGAACGGTCGCCGCTGGCCAGCACCCAATTGCCGCTGGCCTCGTCGTAATCGATGCCGGACAGGCCGCCCACCACCGTTCCCTTGAACAGGGTTTGCCCGGGGATGCGCTGTTCACCGAGCAGCCGCAGGCCGCCGACCGAACGGTCGGGTTCGCCGCCGCCGCAGCCGGCCAGGATGGCGGCCACGGCAATCGCGCAGACAGTCAAACGGGACAGGAAGGTGGGGAAGCTCATGGCGGCATGGTTCTTGTAACAACCATGCCATTCTAGGAGCCGGGTTGCGCCGCGGCCGCCGCGTGCACACTATAGGCAATATATTTTTACAACAATAGCCCGCACGCGACCCATATGCGGGCGATGATACTCACCGTGGCGTGCCAGGCATCATCCCACCGTGCCGATGATCGATACTTCGCGGTTTTCCGGCACTTCGTTATACGACAGCACGTGCAGGCCGGGGGCGAACAGGCGCGCATAACGCGCCAGCAGCGGGCGGATCTGCGGCAGCACCAGCAGCAGCGGCGGCGTGGCCTGCTGCTTCATCTGTTCGCGCGCCACCGGCATATTGACCTGCAGCTGGGCCAGCAGGTGCGGGTCGATCGGATAATTATCCAGCACGACCTTGCCGCTCTGGCGCGCCTGGTTCAGCGAGCCCAGCAGCATGTTTTCCAGCTCGCCGCCCAGGTTAAAGGCCAGCATTTCGGTTTTTTGCCCGAACAGGCCCGACACGATCTGGCGCCGCAGCGCGCAGCGCACCTCGGCCGCCAGCAGGATCGGGTCCTTGGTGGTTTCCGAGGAATCGAGCAAGGTGGTGGCGATCGGCACGATATCCTTGAGCGACACGTTTTCCGTCAACAGCACGCGGAACACACGCAGCAATTGCGTGTGCGTCAGCGCTTTTTCCAGCTGCCCCGCCAACTTGGGCGACAGCGCGGTCAGGCGCTCCAGGATGGCCGGCACGTCTTCATGGCGGAACAGTTCCGGCAAGTATTCGCGGATCAGTTTCGACAGATGGGTGGCAATCGCCGACGGCGCCTCCACCACCTGGTAACCGAGGCCCAGCGCATTGGCTTTCTCCCCCATCTCGATCCACGTCACCGGCATGCCATACGCCGGCTCGACGCCGGGAATGCCGTCGATCTTGCCGTACACGGTCGGCGACGGGATCGCCATCAGGCGGTCCGGGAACACTTCGGCCTGCGCCACCACCGCGCCCGACAGCATCACCGCGTATTGCGACGGCTTCAAGCCCAGGTCGTCGCGCACCACCACTTGCGGCAGCACCAGGCCCATTTGTTCGGAAATACTCTGGCGTACGCCGCGGATGCGCTTGGTCAGCGGTTCGCCATGGTTCTTGTCGATCAGGCCGACCAGCTTGTAGCCGACCGTCAGTTGCAGCGGCTGTACCGCCGGCAGCGATTGCCATTCAAGCTCCGGCGTCTTTTCTTCCTTGAGCGCGGCTTCGATGGCCTTCATGGCGGTATTGTCCGGCGCGGCCACCCGCTGGCTCAATTTCCAGGCGACAAAGCCCAGCACGGCGGCGAAGGTCAGGAACACCAGCCAAGGCATGCCCGGCACCACGGCCAGGATCACCATCAGGCCGGCCGCGCTGCCGATCACGGAAGGCGACGACAGCACTTGCTGGCCGACGGTTTCCTCGAAATCGCCGGCGTCGGAAATGCGGGTCACCAGGATCGCGGAAGCGGCCGACAGCAGCAGCGCCGGGATTTGCGCCACCAGGCCGTCACCGATGGTCAACAGCGCATACTGGCGGAAGGCGTCGCCGAACGACATGTTGTGCATCAGCGAACCGATCGCCACGCCGCCGACGATGTTGATGATCAGGATCAGGATCGACGCCACCGCGTCGCCGCGCACGAACTTCGAGGCGCCGTCCATCGCGCCGTAAAAGTCCGCTTCCATCGCCACGTCCTTGCGGCGCGCCTGGGCTTTTTCCTGGTTGATCAGGCCGGCGTTGAGGTCGGCGTCGATCGCCATCTGCTTGCCGGGCAAGGCGTCCAGCGTGAAGCGCGCCGACACTTCGGATATGCGCTCGGCGCCCTTGGTCACCACGATGAAGTTAATGATCATCAGGATCACGAACACCACCAGGCCGACCACGTAATTGCCGCCGATGACCACGTTGCCGAACGCTTCGATCACGTGGCCGGCTGCCCCCGTTCCCTCATGGCCGCGCAGCAGCACCACCCGCGTCGACGCCACGTTCAGCGTCAGCCGCATCAGGGTGGTGGCCAGGATCACGGTCGGGAACACCGAGAAGTCGAGCGGCCGCTTGGCCGACACGCTGACCAGGATGACGATCAGCGCCAGCACGATGTTGAAGGTGAACAGGATGTCCAGCA
>CBIHOX010000236.1:0-6386 GCA_966211685.1 uncultured Pseudoduganella sp. | reverse complement strand
TGTGACAAGTTTGATCTTGCACAAAAATGTCACCCCCTGGGGTCAGGCACCGGGGTGTGACAAGTTTGATCTTGCACAAAAATGTCACCCCCTGGGGTCAGGCACCGGGGGTGACAAGTTTGATCTTGCACAAAAATGTCACCCCTTGGGGTCAGGCACCCGGGGCAAGCGGGTTATTCCTGCTGGGTATAGCCCAGGGTGGCGGAAATCTGGTTGGCGGTGTTGACCAGGTCTTCCAGCCATTCATCCTGCAGGCGGTCGGCCGGGGCGGAAATCGACAGGCCGGCCACCAGCTTGCCGGAATCGTCGCGGATGCCGGCCGCCATGCAGCGCACACCCAGTTCCAATTCCTCGTTGTCGCGTGCATAGCCGCGCGCGCGCACCAGGCTCAATTCACGCTCGAGCTTGGCCAAGTCCGTGATGGAATTCTTGTTGTGGCCGGCCAGCCCGGTGCGGGTGGCGTAGGCGCGGATGGCTTTCGGATCGTCGACCGACAGGAACAGCTTGCCGGTGGACGTCAGGTGCAGCGGACCGCGCCCGCCGATCGCGCGCACCACCTGCATCCCGGAGCGCTCGGAAAACGCACGGTCGATATAGACGATTTCATCACCCTGGCGCACCGACAGGTTGATGGTCTGCTGGGTCTTCTTGTGCAGGGTGCGCATGAAGTCCAGCGCGGCTTCGCGCACCGACAGGCGGCTTTTCACCACGTTGCCCAGTTCGAGCAGGCGCATGCCGAGGCGGTACGTGCCCGGTTCGATACGGTCGACAAAGCGGGTAATCACCATGTCGTTGAGGATGCGGTGCGCAGTCGATGGGTGCAGGCCGGACACTTTAGAGAGTTCCTTCAAACTCACCGGGTCCGGATATTTGGCCAGGGCGTCGAGCAGGGCCATCATGCGCTCGATGACCTGGATAGTCGTCTTTTGTTCTGGGACAGGTTCGATTTTCATGATGTGGTTGGTGCAATGCAGTATTCAATACGTGATTTATACCATGATGTGAAAAAAATGGGAATTCCAGCACGCGCGTGCCCGATGAAGCGTGCATAATGCGCACCGTGTCAGTTGCGTACGCCCGGCCGAAGGCCGGCATCATCTGGAAAAATTCTATGGCCCAACCCAACCAGCCTGTCAGTGAATTCAAGAGTAAAAGCGGCTTCAAGCGCATCGTGTCCGCGCTGTTTTATTCGTATGACGGATTGAAGACCGCCATCCGCTCCGAGCATGCATTCCGCCAGGAATTGATGCTGCTGGCCGCCGCTGTGGTGGCCGCCTTTGCGCTGCCGGTTTCGGCCTATGAGCGCCTGGCCATGCTGGGAGCGATCGTCTTGATGCTGATTGTCGAGCTGATCAATTCCGCCATCGAAGCCGTGGTCGACCGCGTATCGCTGGAACGCCATCCCCTGTCGAAAAACGCCAAGGATTTCGGCAGCGCCGCGGTCTTGCTGGCTGGCCTGCTGGCTGCAGCCGTCTGGATCACCGTGCTGGCGCAGCACTTCGCCTGACAGGGGCGATGTACCAGCGCTGCCGCATTGTTGCAGCGCATTGCGGTATGCATCCGCCATACGCGCCTTACCTCAGCGGTTTATGCCTTTAATGCATATGAATGCTTGAAATGCTTAGTTCTCAAGTATAAGCGCCACCCGTAATCTAGAGCTTCCAGAGTTCAACCAAAACGGGGTTAATAAGATGCTGTACAAGAAACTTATCGCTGCACTGGCTGTTTCCGCTGCCGCAATTGCACCGGTCGCACCGGCACTGGCTGCCGAATACAATCTGCTGAACGTATCGTACGACCCCACCCGGGAACTGTACCAGGACGTCAATACCGCATTTGCCAAGTATTACCAGGCCAAGACCGGCGATACCGTGAAGATCAAGCAATCGCACGGCGGTTCCGGCAAGCAGGGCCGGGCTGTCATCGATGGCCTGGAAGCCGACGTGGTCACCCTGGCGCTGGCGTATGACATCGACGCCATTGCCGAGCGCAACTTGCTGGCCAAGGATTGGCAAAAACGCCTGGGCCACAACAGCACCCCGTACAGCTCGACCATCGTGTTCCTGGTCCGCAAGGGCAACCCGAAAGGCATCAAGGATTGGGGCGACCTGGTAAAACCCGGCGTGTCCGTGATCACGCCCAACCCGAAGACGTCGGGCGGAGCGCGCTGGAACCACCTGGCCGCCTATGGCTATGCGCTGCGCCTGCCGGGCGGCACCCCGGCCTCGGCCAAGGATTACCTGAGCAAGCTGTACAAGAACGTGCCGGTGCTCGATTCCGGCGCCCGCGGCGCCACCACCACGTTCGTCGAGCGCGGCATCGGCGACGTGCTGCTGGCCTGGGAAAATGAAGCGCTGCTGGCCATCAAGGAACTGGGCCCGAACAAGTTCGACATCGTGGCGCCATCGGTCTCGATCCTGGCGGAACCGCCGGTGGCCGTGGTCGACAAGGTGGCTGACAAGCGCGGCACCCGCAAGGTCGCGGAAGCCTACCTGAATTACCTGTACACCGACGAAGCGCAGGAAATCATCGCCAAGAATTACTACCGTCCGACCGTGGAAAAGGAAGCCAAGAAATATGCGGCGCAATTCCCGAACGTGAAACTGTTCACGCTGGCGCAAGTCTCCGGGGACTGGGCCAAGGCGCACCAGACCCACTTTGCCGACGGCGGCCTGTTCGACCAGATCTACCAGCCGGGCAAATAACAATTGGGCGCCGGGCCTTCAGGCCGGGCCCCACATGCCAGGAATTGGGCGCCGGGCCTTCAAGCCTGGCCCCACATGCCAGACGATGGGCGCCGGGCCTGGTTGCGGGCGCCACATCATCAGCATGGACGCCGGCCTTCGGCCAAGCCCATGCCAGCGTCACGCGATACCCATGTTGCCAATGCGGCCAGATCAGGCGCACAATGCGCATTCGGCAACATGACCATTGTTTACATTTTTCAGGAGATTCGTATGACCCTGCGCCTGGGCGATACCGCCCCAGATTTCGAGCAGCAATCCTCCATCGGCCCCATCAAATTCCACGAGTGGGCTGGCAATTCGTGGGTGGTCCTGTTTTCCCATCCGGCTGACTTCACGCCCGTGTGCACCACGGAACTGGGCTTGACCGCCAAGCTGAAGCCGGAATTCGACAAGCGCAACGTGAAGGCCATCGCGCTGTCGGTCGACCCGGTGGAATCGCATACCGCCTGGATCAAGGATATCGAAGAGACCCAGAAAACCGTGGTGGGTTTCCCGATCATCGCTGACGCCGACAAGAAAGTCGCCAACCTGTACGACATGATCCACCCGGAACAGTCGGCCACGGCCACCGTGCGCACGCTGTTCGTGATCGACCCGAACAAGAAAATCCGCCTGTCCATCACTTACCCGATGAGCACTGGCCGCAATTTCGACGAAGTGCTGCGCGTGATCGACGCGTTGCAACTGACCGATGGCTATACCGTGGCCACCCCGGGCAACTGGAAAGACGGCGATGACGTGATCATTCCGCTGACCGTGCAGGATCCGGAAGTGTTGAAACAGAAATACCCGAAAGGCTTCAAGGCCGAACGTCCGTACCTGCGCGTGACGCCGCAGCCGAACAAGTAAGCAAGTGCGGCGTGACGAAGGGGCTGCGGCCCCTTTTTCACGCCATGTGCATTTTCCGCATATCCAAATACGCCGTCACCGCATAAGCAAATAAGCACTCTGTTGTTTGGCGAATATGCAAGCTGCCTTACCCTAGCGAACTCTTGGGGAGAATTGCATGGATATGTCGTTTGTGGTTTCAGGGTTTGCGGTAGGCCTGCTGGTCGGCATGACCGGCGTGGGCGGCGGTTCGCTGATGACGCCGCTGCTAACCCTGATGTTCGGCGTTTCCCCTTCCGTGGCGGTCGGCACCGACCTGGCCTTCGCTTCGATTACCAAGACCGCGGGCACCTTCACGCACCGGGTGCGCGGCACCGTGCGCTGGGATATCGTGCGCCTGCTGTGCTACGGCGCCTTGCCGGCCGCCGTGGTGGCCGCCATTGCACTGAAACAGTTTGGCGCACTGGACAAGGAAATCGGCCAGATCATCCGTTATTCGATAGCCGGTTCCGTCATGCTGACGGTAGTGGCGCTGCTGTTCAAACGTAAAATGCTGGCCTGGATCACGGCCCACCCGGAGCGCCAGCTGCAAGGCCGCGCGCTCGACATTGCCACCGTGGTGGCCGGCGCCGTGCTGGGCACCTTGGTGACGGTATCGTCGATCGGCGCCGGCGCCATTGGCGCCACCCTGCTGGTCATGATGTATCCCCGCCTGAGTTCCGCCGAAGTCGCGGGCACCGATATCGCCTACGCCGTGCCGCTGACCGCCATTGCCGCGTTCGGCCACTGGTGGCTGGGCTCGATCGACTGGATGCTGCTGGTGACCTTGCTGGTCGGTTCCGTGCCGGGCATCACGATCGGTTCCTGGTTTGCCCGCGCCGTGCCGGAGCGCATCCTGCGCGCCATGCTGGCCATGACCTTGATGGGCGTGGCCGCCAAGCTGATTGCTTGAAGACCGGGAACTCGCGGCTTTCTATATAGTCGTTATATGCATATAAACAGGGCGGTCGTGCCGTAAGGCACGCCGCCCTGTTGCTTTTCCTGTGCAAGCCGCGCCGTTACTGGGGAAAGCGCCAAATGATGCCCGATGGCGCGGTGCTTATATAGCGCCACCGACTATGCAAATGATTAATCATTCGTTGGTGGTATGCGGATCGCATGCGATTATGGCGCCCTCATAGAAGGATTTGTAATAAGGGCTTTTCCATGTCTGCAACTTATACGCAAGCAGCGGCGCCAGCCGGCGCAGCGGTCACGCACCCGGCCAGGCGGCCGGCGCCGTACCGCGTGATGCCAGGCTTTAACCTGTCGCTGGGCTTCACGCTGCTGTACCTGACCCTGATCGTGCTGATTCCACTGTCGGCCGTGTTCCTGAAAACGTTCACGATGGACTGGGAACATTTCGTGCGCACCGTCACGTCCGAGCGTGTGGTGGCGTCGTACCGCCTGACGTTTGGCGCATCGCTGATCGGCGCCTCCATCAATGCCGTATTCGGCTTCATCGTGGCATGGGTGCTGGTGCGCTACCAGTTCCCCGGCAAGCGCATCGTCGACGCGCTGGTGGACTTGCCGTTCGCGCTGCCGACCGCCGTGGCCGGCATTACCCTGACTGCGCTGTATTCGGCCAATGGCTGGTTCGGTTCCATCATCGAAGGCAAGTTCGGCCTGAAAATCGCGTTCACCCCGCTGGGCGTGATGGTGGCGCTGACCTTCATCGGCTTGCCGTTCGTGGTGCGCACCGTGCAGCCGGTGCTGGAAGACGCCGAGCGCGAGCTCGAGGAAGCCGCAGCCAGCCTGGGCGCCAGCGCGTGGCAAACCTTTACCCGCGTGGTGTTCCCGACCGTGCTGCCGTCGCTGCTGACCGGGTTTGCCCTGGCGTTTGCACGCGCCACCGGCGAATACGGTTCCGTGATTTTCATTGCCGGCAATATGCCGATGGTGTCGGAAATCACGCCGCTGTTCATCATCACCAAGCTGGAACAGTACGACTACACGGGCGCCACCGCGATTGCCGTGGTGATGCTGGTGATCTCGTTCGTGCTGCTGTTGGCGATCAACCTGCTGCAGGCCTGGGCCCGCGGCAAATCCGGCAAGGGGAAATGACATGAGTGGAGCACCTGTATCCGTTCCGGCCCGCCGCGGCGAACTGCCGCAGCAAAACAATGTGCTGGAGCCGGCCTGGGTCAAGGGCGTGCTGATTGCCGTCGCGCTGACCTTCCTGACGCTGTTCTTGTTCGTGCCGCTGGTGGCGGTCTTCACCGAGGCGCTGAAAAAAGGCTGGGACACTTACCTGGCTGCGATCCGCGAAGACGATGCGCTGGCCGCCATCAAGCTGACCCTGATCACGGCCTCGATTGCCGTGCCGCTGAACCTGGTGTTTGGCGTGGCCGCGTCGTGGTGCATCGCCAAGTTCGAATTCAAGGGCAAGAGCCTGCTGCTGACCCTGATCGACTTGCCGTTTTCCGTCTCGCCCGTGATTTCCGGCCTGATCTACGTACTGCTGTTCGGCGCCCAGGGCTGGTTCGGTCCGTGGCTGCAGGAGCACGACATCAAGATCCTGTTTGCCGTGCCGGGCATCGTGCTGGCCACTATCTTCGTCACGTTCCCGTTCGTGGCGCGCGAACTGATTCCGCTGATGCAGGCGCAGGGCAGCGAAGAAGAGGAAGCGGCCATCGTGCTGGGCGCGTCGGGCTGGCAAACCTTCTTCCGCGTGACGCTGCCGAACATCAAATGGGGCCTGCTGTATGGCGTGATCCTGTGTAACGCCCGCGCCATGGGCGAATTCGGCGCGGTGTCGGTGGTGTCCGGCCA
>CBIHOX010000235.1:0-6483 GCA_966211685.1 uncultured Pseudoduganella sp. | reverse complement strand
TGGCGCTGGGCTGGTGCACCTATGGCGTGGGCGACCACATGTCGCACTACAACGTCAACGCCAGCGTGCCGAAGACGCTGATTTCGCACCTGGTGCGCTGGGTGGCGGAGAGCAGGCAGTTCGGCGACGTCGATTCGGCCGTGCTGCTGGCCGTGGTCAATACCGAGATCAGCCCGGAACTGGTGCCGGGCAAGTCCGACGATGGGGCGCCCGCGCAGATAACGGAAAGCGTCATCGGACCATACGAATTGCAGGACTTCAACTTATACTACACGTTGCGTTTCGGCTTCGCGCCATCAAAAGTGGCGTTCCTGGCCCATGCCGCGTGGAGCGACCGCGATACCGGCCACTGGCCGAACGAGGCGCACGTGGTGCGCAACCAGTACGGGATGAAGGAGATCAAGGCCAACCTGGCGATCTTCCTGCGCCGCTTCTTCCTGACCAGCCAGTTCAAGCGCAGTTGCGTGCCGAACGGGCCGAAAGTCGGGTCGGGCGGTTCGCTGTCGCCGCGCGGCGACTGGCGCGCCCCGAGCGACTCGGAAGCCGTGGTGTGGATGAACGATTTGAAGAACGTGCCCGATGTTGCGTGATGCAGTTCGCGTGACCGGCGGCGCTTAATTTTGCGGGCCTGGCATCCTGGTGCCAGGCGCGTCACTCTAGGGGAAAACAATGAAACAAATTACCGCAGTCATCAAACCCTTCAAGCTCGATGAAGTGCGCGAAGCGCTGGCGGAAGTCAACGTCACCGGCCTGACCGTCACCGAAGTGAAGGGCTTCGGCCGCCAGAAGGGCCACACGGAACTGTACCGCGGCGCCGAATACGTAGTGGATTTCCTGCCCAAGGTGCGGGTGGAAGTGGTGGTCGACGACAGCGTGGCCGAACAGGTGGTGGACGCCATCATCAAGGCGGCGCGCACCGGCAAGATCGGCGACGGCAAGATCTTCGTGCAAAACGTGGAACAGGTGATCCGTATCCGTACCGGCGAAACCGGCCCGGACGCGGTATAAGCCCGCGGGCGGGGGGGCGGCCTAGCGTGGCCGTCCCAGGTTGATTTCGAATTTCCAGCTGATCAGGCGCATCAGCGTGATCAGCGCCGCGCTGGTCCACAGCGAAAAGTCTTCCGATGCGCCCGCATATTGCAGGCCGATATAGACCCAGCAGCCGAAGAATGCGCAAATCGCATACGGCTTGCCGTCGCGGAACACCATCGGCACTTCGTTGCAGACGATGTCGCGCAGCACGCCGCCAAAGATGCCTGTCACCACGCCCATCATGACGGCAATGAACAGCGGCATGCCGGCCGCCTGCGCCTGCGCCACGCTGGCCACGGCAAACAGGCCCAGGCCCACCGCGTCGGCCACCACGATCAGGCGCTCCGACACGATGTGGCGGATATGCTTGAAAAAGGGGGCGGCCAGCAGCGCCACCACGAACAGCAGGATCGTGTATTCCTGGTGCTGCACCCAGAACAGCGGGCGCTTGTCGAGCAGGATGTCGCGCATGGTGCCGCCGCCGAATGCCGTGATGAAGGCCACGATGATGACGCCGACGATGTCCATGCGCTTGCGGCGTGCTTCCACGAACCCTGAAAACGCCCCGACCAGTATCGCCCCGATTTCAATGATGGTGACCAGGTTGACGTGGGGGACGATCTTCATGAGCGGGTGGCGGTCTGCAAGGTTGTATAGACCGACAGGTTAACATGCGCGGACGCTGTCCGGTAGGGAAATGGATTGTTGACAATACCCGCGTTGTTTATCAAGATGCGTTTTTGTCAATCCCATTCGCCCATGAAACCTGCCACTGCCGCCATCGCACTGTTATCCGTCTCCGGCCTTCACCCCTGCGCGGCCAGCGCCGCCTCCGATGCCCCGATCGCCGCCGTCACCATCTATCCGGGCAGCGCCACGGTGGAACGCGTGGTGCAGGTCAAACCAGGGATGACGGAAGTCGAGATCGCCGGATTGCCGGCCAACTTCGATACCCGTACGGTACGGGTGCAGGCGTCAAATGGCATTCAGCTGGGCCAGGTCGTCACGCGCGACACCAGCGCCGCCGACGCGCCGGGCGCGCGCGAAGCGGAACTGGAACAGAAAATCCAGGCGCTGCGCGACAGCCGCGACGTGCTTGAGGTCGACGTCCAGGCCGCCAACGTGGTGAAAGGCTACCTGGAAAAGCTGCCGGCAGCCGGCGAGCGGGCCGCGCCGGCCGACGGCAAGGCCATCGCCGGCGCCATCGACGCCGTGCGCCACGGCGCGCGCGACACGTTTGGCCAATTGCAGCGCACGCAGATGCAGGTGCGCGAGATCGACCGCAAGCTCGCCGTGCTGCAAAAGGAATTGGAGCGCGTGCGCAGCGGCGCGCGCGACCAGCGCCGCATCACCGTCACGGTCGCGGCGCGCCAGGGCGGCACGCTGCGCGTGTCGTACCAGGTCAATGGCGCCGGATGGAAGCCGGCCTACCGCGCCACGCTCGCTACGGACACCTCGCGCATTGAGCTGGAACGCATGGCGGTGGTGTCGCAAAAGACCGGCGAAGACTGGTCGGGCGTGGCGATGAAGCTGTCGACCGGGCAGCCGCGCTTGTCGCCACAGGCGCCGGAGCCGCAGCCGCAATGGCTGTCGTACCAGCCGCCGGCGCCGCCATCCGAACGCCGTGCGGCGCCGCCCGCGCCGCCGCCGGCCCCGGCGCCGGTGATGGCGGCGCCGCAACCGGTGCACGCCATGGGGCGCGCGATCGCCAACGCCACCGATGCTTATTTGCCGCCGATAGTGGAATCACAGGGCAACTTCGATACGGAGTTCGACGTGCCCGGCAAGGCCGACCTGGCGTCCGACGGCAGGGAAGTGTCGCTGCCGCTGTCGCGCCTCGCGCTGCCGGTGGCGCAGCGCATCCGCGTGGTCCCGAAACTCAACAAGGCTGCCTTTCTGGTGGCGGAAGCCGAACGGCCGGCCGGTGTCTGGCTGGGCGGCGACGTGCAACTGTTCCGCGACGGCGCCTATGTCGGCAACACAAGCTGGAACAGCCAGGCGGCCGACAAGCTGCGCTGGTCGTTCGGGCGCGATGAACTGGTGCGCGTGACGGTGGACCGCGCCGGACAGCAGACCGGCAGCGCGGGATTCCTGTCGCACAAGGGCGAGCGGGATGTGGCCGACGTCTACACCATCGCCAGCAGCCACAAAGCGCCGGTGACGGTCGAAGTGCTTGAGGCCGCGCCGGTCAGCACCTCCGACGAAGTCAAGGTGGAGACTGCGTTCGAGCCGCCGCCAACGCAAAAGGACTGGGAACACCGCCAGGGCGTCGTGGCGTGGGAAAAGACCCTGGCGCCGGGCGAGGCCATGAAAATCCGGGTGCGCTACACGATCCGCTATCCGAAAGAGGGGAGCGTGTACGGTTTGCCATAACAGGCCGGCCGTGCGCAGCCCGGGCGGCTGCCGCGCCCCGGTCCCACTGGAGGAGCCGGCGCAAAGGCAGGGCGAATCCGGCAGCCGGCGGATCCGTGTGGCGAAAATGCCGAATTTTTTACGGGAAATTGCAAGAAGAGCGGACATTTTTTTGTATGCCGGCGGTTTTTTATTCGCGGGTGTCATATCCTTGAAAATAGTTGCCACAAGTCAAGGAGAACTGTATGAAACGCCGTTCCATGCTGTATGCGTTGACGCTGGCCATGGGCGCATCCGCCGCGCTGCCGCCCCCATCCGCCCAAGCCGCCGCGCTGGACGATATCCTGAAAAACAAGGTGGTGCGCGTCGCGGTGCCGCAAGACTTCCCGCCGTTCGGTTCGGTTGGACCGGACATGAAGCCGGCCGGGTATGACATCGACGTGGCCAGGCTGGTGGCCAAGGAATTGGGCGTGGCGGTGGAACTGGTGCCGGTGGCCAGCGCCAACCGCATTCCCTACCTGAACGCGAAAAAAGTCGACCTGGTGGTCTCCAGCCTGGGCAAGAATCCGGAGCGTGAAAAGGCCATCGACTTCAGCATTGCCTACGCACCGTTCTTCAGCGGCCTGTATGGTTCGGACAGCGTCGCGGTCGGCAAGCCGGAAGACCTGGCCGGCAAGGTGGTGGGTGTGACGCGCGGCGCGGTGGAAGACCAGGAACTGAGCAAGCTGGTCCCGCCCGGCGTCACCATCAAGCGGTTCGACGACAACAACGCCACGATCGCGGCTTTCCTGTCGGGCCAGGTGCCATTGATCGCCACCGGCAACGTGGTGGCCGGCGCCGTGTCGGAAAAGCAGGCCACGCACAAGCTCGATTTCAAGTTCATCATCAAGAATTCGCCCTGCCACATCGGCGTCAACAAGGGCGAGCCGCAATTGCTGGAAAAGGTCAACCAGATCATCGAAAAAGCGCGGCATGACGGCACGCTGAACGCCATCGCGGAAAAATGGATGAAGCTGAAACGCCCGGTGGCGTCGTTCCTGTAACGGGCGGCGCCGCGCCTTGCCGGCCTGGCGCCGCATGAGTCTCGATCGCAGTATTTCACCTGGAAAGAGCGGAACATGAACAAGAGGATATTGGGCGCCCTGGCCCTGGCGGCCTGCGCCGGCGCCGTACAGGCGGAATCGTCGGTGTCGATCTATGGCAATATCGACCTGGGGGTATCTAAAAAAACCGGCGGCGCCACCGTGGTCGGCCGGCGCGACAACAACCGGCTGGGCTTCCGGGGCAGCGAAGACCTGGGCGATGGCTTGAAGGCCATCTTCCAGCTGGAAATCCGCACCGATCCCGACGTCGGCACGATCGAAGGCGGCAGCCGTCCCCTGTTCCAGGGCCAGAGCAGGGTCGGCCTGCAGGGCCGGTTCGGCACCGTGCGTATCGGCCGCGGCCTGACCGCGTACCAGGATTCCAGCTCGGCCTTTGATCCGTGGCGCGGCGTGCCCAGCACGGCGGGCTTCCAGACCGACCTGACCGTGGCCGGTTATACCAGCCAGCCGCTCGATCCGGCCGGTTCGTCGGCCAACCGCTGGTCCAATGCCGTGTTCTACAATTCGCCGGAAGTGGGAGGCGCGCAAATCAACGTGACGGTGGCCAGCAAGGAAGCGCTGGGCAACAGTGCGCTGATCGGGCGCGGCACCGCGGCCGCGCCGCAATATCCGGCCAATGCGCCGCTGCACAGCAATCCATATTCCGTTTCAGCCACCTACAAGGCCGGGCCTTACGCCGCCATGCTGGCGACCGAGCGCAATGCGGCCGAGACGAAAATCTGGTCGGTGGCCGGTTCCGCGATGGCCAGCCCGGCGCTCAAACTGGTGGCGTCGTACCAGCGCCAGGACCAGGGCGCCACGCTGGCGCGCAACCCGGTCACCAAAGCCTGGGTAACGGGCGCCAATTACACGATGGGAGCGGAAACCTTCCTGTTCGGCTATGGCCAGAAGCAGCCGGACGGCGTGGTGAAAACCAGGCAGGTCGGCCTGGGCTGGGAGCACAGCCTGTCGGTCCGCACTTACCTGTATACCGACGCCGGCAACCGAAAGGCGGCGACGTCGGTGAACTTCTTCGGCGCCGGCATCTTCCACCGCTTCTGAACGGCGTGAATCAGCGCCGCGCCGGCATCGGGGCGGCGCGCGGCAAGCCGATGGAAGTTCGCATGAGCCGCCTGGCGGCGGGATCGCCGGCGTGCGCCAACACGCCCCCGGTTCGCCTGATCCGGCCGGCGGGGCAAGCGCCGCTCAGCGCCGTTCCGGCATCAGCGCGGCGCGCAGCAGGACAATCAGGGCGCCTTCGCCGCCATCGTGCGAGCGCGCCTGGCAAAACGCCACCACGCCTTTTTGCACCAGCCAGCTGTGCACCATGGATTTGAGCACCGGCTCCTGGCCGCGCGAACCGAAGCCGCGGCCGTGGATCACGCATACGCAGCGGTGGTTGCGCTGCATGGCCTTGGTGAGGAACTCGCCCAGCGCATCGCGCGCCTGGTCGCGGTTCATGTTGTGCAAGTCCAGTTCATCCTGGATCGGCCAGTGGCCCTTGCGCATTTTCTTCATGACGTCCGGACCCACGCCGGGCGCCACGTAATTCAATTCCGGGTCTTCTTCGAGGTAGTGTTCGACGCCGAACAAGTCCGACCGCGCCGCGCGCAGCAGGGCCGCGTGGGGGGCTTTCTGCGCGTCCGGTGACAACGGCCGTTGCTGGCCCCCCGCCGCCAGGGGGGCGGCGGAGACGGCAGGGCGGCTCTGGTGGACGTAGCGGTCGGTCGGCTGCATTTTCTGCACGCCCGACAGGCTGTTGCGGAAAACATTGGCTTCCTGCGCCGCGACTTTTTCCTGCTTCTTGCGCTCCGCCTCGGCGGCGGCGCGCGCTTCGCCCTGTTCCTTCAACTGCTTGCCAAAGGCTTTCAGGTCCGCAAAATCCTTCAATCCCGCCATGCTCGTGACTCCCTGCTCAAATCCCGGTTTACTCCTGGCCTTCCAGGTAGCGCTGGGCATCCAGCGCCGCCATGCAGCCGGTGCCGGCGCTGGTGATGGCCTGGCGGTAGATGTGGTC
>CBIHOX010000234.1:0-6766 GCA_966211685.1 uncultured Pseudoduganella sp. | reverse complement strand
CATCCTGGATGAAGAACACCGGGATGTTGTTGCCGACCAGGTCCCAGTTGCCTTCATCGGTATAAAACTTGACGGCGAAGCCGCGCACGTCGCGCACGGTATCGGCCGAACCGCGCTCGCCGGCCACGGTGGAAAAGCGCACGAACACCGGCGTGCGCTTGCCGGCTTTCGCGAACGGCGCGGCGCGCGTCACGCTGCTCAAATCCTCGTACGACTCGAAATAGCCATGGGCCGCCGAGCCGCGCGCATGCACGATGCGCTCGGGAATGCGCTCATGGTCGAAGTGCGTGATTTTTTCACGCAGGATGAAGTCTTCCATCAAGGTCGGACCGCGCAGGCCGGCCTTCAGCGAATGCTGGTTGTCGGCCACCGGCACGCCCTGGTTGGTCGTGAGGCGCTGGCCGGCCGAATCGGCGCGCACGCGCTCCAGCGAACCGTCGTTGGGATTGACGCCGGGCGCCGGCGCTGCGCCGGTTTTGGGAGAAACCTGGTCTTCGGACTGCGTGCCCGCGGTGGCGCCCGGCTCGGCCGGCACTTGCGCGCCTTCCGGCGGCGTGCGCGATGCATCGCCATATTCAGCGGCCTTGTTGGGATTGTGGGTAACGGCATTGGCCAGGTCGAGCGCACTGGCGGCGGGGTCGGGGCGGGTCATTAACTTCCTTTCAGTTCAGTGCACCGGTAATGGCGCGACCGTGCCGCCGTGCTGCCTGGGGCGCACGGCGCGGCACGTTACCGGTTTGATGGGCGGAAAAGCGCTAAGTCGCGCCTGCTTGCGCCTGCTGATGCTTACTTGCGCTTACTTGCGCTTATTTGCGCGAGCTCAGCAGTTTCGACAGGCCATAACCGGCCGCCATCGCGATCAGCACCGACATGCCGGGGCTGCTGCGCACATAGCCACGGCCCTGCTCCGCATAGCGGGAGGCGGCGGCGCTGAGTTTTTCGCCATTGGTGCTCAGGGTGTCGCCGAGTTTGCTGGCGGTCTGGGCCAGCTTGTCGGTGGCGCTGTGGGCGGCCGAAGCAAGCTTCTCGGCGGTCGGCTGCACTTTCTCAGCGACGCGGTCGACCGCGGCGTGGGCCGAGCTGGCCAGGCGGTCGGCGGTGGGCTGGGCCTTGTCGGCGGCGCGGTCGATCGCGTTGTGCGACTCCTTGGAAAGGTCGCGGCCGATCGACGTTACGGTATCGCTGGCTTTGTTGGTGCTGGAAGAAATATTGTCCATGATCGGTTCCTCGTCGTGTAGTGAATAGGCTGCATTGCCTGAGACACAATAGGCCGATCGCTTGTTGTGTACCGTGCGGCACATAACAGAGACACGGGCGCAAACGCAGGGAAGGCCGATTCGGCCTTTCCCCTCTACAATTCACTCAGCAATTCACTCAGCAATTCACTCAGCAATTTACTTAGCATCAAGGGGCCTTGGGGCTTTCCGCCGGCCCCAGCAAGGTGGGCTTGAGGCTGCCGGTGTCGACCACCAGACGCTGCACCACGATGCCGGGATCGACCGACCAGAACTTCAACACATGGGCGCCGGGGCGCGCCACCGTGTGCGTGGTGCCCAGCACCAGCGCATTGTCCTGGGACGCCGTGGCCCAGGCGGCGGCGTGGGCGGGATCGTGTATATCGATGAGTTGCGGCGCTTCGTCATCGATGGACACCGCGTAGCGCAAGGCCTGGCCGGGCAGGAAGGCGCGGGTGGGCGTGAGCACGGACTGGACCATGACCTTGCCTGCCGTCGCCAGGTGGATATCGTATTCGAGCCGCAAATCGGCCAGCTTCGGCGCCGGTGGTGCCGCGGGCGGTGTTTCCGGTGCAGATTCGGCCGGCAGCGGCGGCGCCGGCGCCGCGGAAAACACGGCGCCCTGCTCGACCATTTGCAGCGCCGCCTGGACCGCGTCCAGGGCTGGCGCGTTGTCCGCCGCCGGCTGAGGCGCCGGCCCGGTGGCCGATGGCGGCCCGGCTTCGGTACCCGCGGTGGCGGCCGGCGCGGATCCTGCCGCCGGTCCCATCCCGGCTGCTGCTCCTGCCGCTGTGGACGCAGCTGCAGCCGCCCCCGACGCAGGCCCAGGCGCGGGCGCGCCACCCGCCACCGCTGCCGTCCCCGCTGCCGCCGGCGCAACCGCGGCAGCCGGTGCGGACGTGGTCCCCGCAGCCGGCGCCGGTGCCTTGACCGGCGGCGCCGCCACCACCGGCAGCGCCGTCATGCCGGACAGCGTGCGTCCCAGTCCCGGTATGCGCAACCATTGCCGCCCTTCCGGCGCCATCAGGCGCGCATAGTGTTCGGCTTCCACCACCACCGCGCCCTGCGATTCCACGTAACTGCCGGAGGCCGGCTTGCCGCCCACCGAGGGCGGGCGCAGCGGCACCTGCACCGTGGCCTTGGCGCCGTCCGGCCCGAGGATCGCCAGCGCCGCCACGTCCGCATGGGGCGGCACGTCGGCCCAGCGCACCTCGACCGTCACGCGTTGCGACTTGGCCACCGTGCCGCCCGACCGGCTCAAGCTGATCCATGGCGCGCTGGCCGCGATCGTGAACTTGAACGGATTCTGGCCGCGGTTGAAGATTTCCACGTAGCGCTGCTGCTTGCCGCCCGCATCCATGCGCGGCAGCGCCAGTTGCGCGCCGGCGGCTTCCGGCCACACGGCGGCGCCGCCTTCGATGGCCACGCCCATGTCGGCGGCGCGGCTGGGCTGCACTTCCGCCACGGCCGGCATCATGTTGCGCGCGGTACCGCCGCCCAGGTGCACCTGCGACATCAGGCGGTTCCATTTGCCGCCGCTGATGTCTTCGTGGTACACACGCGCCAGCTCGCCATCCTGCTTAAACAGGTCGCGCACCTTGCCGGCCAGGTCATTGGCGGCCACCCGGCCCTGCTCGGCCTGCAAGCGGTTTTGCGCGGCCGACACCAGCATGTCCACCACCACCGCGCCGGCCTGCGCCGGATACAGCACCAGCTGGTAAAACGCGTCGCGCAATTCGGATGGCAGGTTGCCATCGATCTTTTCCGCCTTGCCCGACACCGCGCGGTATTCGCCGACCACGCGCGCACCCTCGTCGCCGTTGAGCACACTGTAATCGCCGGGCGACAACAGTTCCGGCGCGCGGCGCGCATTGTATTGCGCGGTCTTGCCGACGATGTCCGCCACGTCCTCCGCATATTGCGGCCCGAATTCGCGGCCGGCCCACAGCTTCAGGTAATCGGGCAGGCGCGCCGCCGGCCATGCTTCCGGGTTCCACGCATAGGTCAGGAAAAATTCGGCCGGCACTTCGAACGGTTTCAGCGATCCCACGTGCGCGATCCACATGCGGTCCGCGCCGTGCCGCCACGCCAGGTGCAACTGTTCCCACAGCTTGGGCAGCGGCGCCGCGCTGAGCCACGAGCGCGGCGCGCCGTCGCGGGCAATGTGGTATTCGACGCCGGCGCCGCCGCTGCGCTTGCGCTCGTCATGGGTGGGCAGACGGCGCAGGTAGCCGGCGCCGTCGTCGCACATCATCAGCAGCGCATCGTCGGCCGGCGGCTTGCCCTCGTTGCCGCAGGCCGCCACCAGTTGCGGTCCTTTCCACAGCCGTTTGGCCTTGCTGTCGGAAGGCGGGGTGCCGAGCACCACGCCATAATCGTCGGCGCGCTGCGCGTTTTGCTTGTCGTCGGCCAGGAAAGCCGCCTCGGCCGACGCCGGCCACAAGACGTTGCCGCGCAGGCGCAGCAACAATTCATAGACGCGTTCGTAGAATTTCGCGTTGTAGCCGCCAAAGGCCTGTCTGGACCAGGCCGATAAGCCCGGCGCTTCGCCGTCGAGCGCCAGGCCGCGGTAGCGCACCACCGGCGCGTCCGAGACCCGCGTGCCCTCTTCCAGGTACAGCTGGCGGTGGCGCTGCGGCGGCACGTCGGCCCACCAGTGCCATGGCGATACGCCGATCTGTTCCGACAATTCATAGACGCCATAGATGGTGCCGCGCCGGTCGCTGCCTGCAATCACCAGCGCGCGCTCGACGCCGGGCAGCGGACGCGCCAGGACCTGCGCATGCCACGCTTCCCACTTGCCCTTGATGGACGACACGTCCAGCGCGCCGGTGCGCACCAGCCGGTCGATCACGCTGTTCTTGCCCAGGGTGCCGATGATGACCACGTCGGCGCCGGACGGTGTCCCTTTGCCAAGCGCGGGGCGGCGCGAACTGACGCGCTCGATGTCGGCCTGCAAGTCCGCCACGGCGCGCTGCACTGCCGGATGTTCGCTGCCGTCCGTGTACAGCGGCGCGGCGTCGCTGCCGCGCACCAGGCCAAAGGTGGCGGGCGGCGCCTGATCATAGCCGACAAAGCGTTTTTGTCCCAGCGCGTGCGCGTGCGGCGCGCCCAGCAGCGCCATGGCCAACCCGGCGGCCAGCGCCAGCCTTTGCATCGATGTCACGCAATACTCCCGATTTATTTCAAAGCGTCAATTATCGCCCCAACAACGCGGCGCGGCGGCGCACCGTTGACTGCGCTTTGCAAAATGTGGGCCAGCCCACAGACACGCGGGCCGCCCACGCGCATGCTGGCCGAAGATTACGCTTTGAAGGTGCCATCATGCAGCCCGTAAATAGTGCCACCGATGCCCATGCCACCGATGCGGTTTCTACCGTCAAGCCGGTGACGCCGTCGACGGTTACCGCCCCCGCGTCCGCCACAGCCGGGACCAGTACGGCGTCCGCCGTGGATTTTTCCAGCCTCGCACAATTCCTCTCGACCGTGGGATTGACGCGCCGCCAGCTCGACCAATTGCAGGGCGGCGCAGCCAGCACACCGACCGCGGCGGATCTCATGCTGCTCAACGTGGCGGCCACCAACCTGACCCAGTCGTTCAACCAGTTGCCGCCCGCTGCCGTCGACACGCTGCCGCCAGTGCCGGACCGCCAGGGCGGCGCGCTGGCTGACCGGCTGGCGCAGGCATTGCAGCAAATGGGCGCCACGGCGGGACGCGGCGGCCCGGTCGCCGGCAGCACGCTGGCCGGCCTTGGCATCACGCTCGATCCGCTGGCGCCGGCCTCCAGCGCCGATCTGTTGAACGTCGATGCGCCGCGCTTGCGCGCGGCCTTTGCCGCCGACCGCGACGGCGTACTGGACTTGCTGGCCCGCACCGCCGCGACATTCGAGTCGCTCGGCACAGCCGTGGCCCAGGCGGAAAGCGCGCCCACGCCGGCCCCGGTCACCGCCCCGCCTGCCGCCCCGGGCGCCAACGCGGCGCTGGCCGGCCTGGCGCTGACCGACGCCCTGGCCGATGCGCTGGCCGCCACCCACGCGGCAAAGCCCGGCCAGCCGGCGGGCGCGCCCGAAATGGCCGCCGGTATGCAGCCGGCATCCGAAGCGGAATTGCTGCGACAACGGCAACTGGCGGTGGCGCGCGAGGCGGTGGCCGGCGTTCGGGCGGAAACCCAGGCCGACCGGCTGGCGGCGGACCGTCTGGCAGCCCAGCGCCAGCTGGACGTGCCGCAACAGGAAGACCAGGCCGCCCGCGCGCTGGCGCAGCGCATGGAAGCGCAGCGGGAAGCCGAACTGGCCACGCAGCAAAAAACCGACTTGCAGCAGCGCGCCGCCGCCCTGCGCCAGGAATTGGACCATGCGCAATCGGTGCAGCCATCGCTGCTGCAGCAATTGAGCGCTAACCGCCCTGGCGCCGCCGCGCCGGTTGCGCGGCAGGCGCAGGCCGGCGTGCTGGCGGAACAGTCCGCGGCCCAGGCCAGGGCGCTGACCCAGGCGCTGGCGCACGGCATGGAGGCGCACCAGGCCGGCCAGCGCCGCGAAGCCGAACAGCGCCATGCGCGCGAAGCGGCCACGACCAACGATACGCTGCGTTCCGTCGATCCCTACGAGCAGCGCACGTCCAGCGACCGCGGCCGCTCGGAAACCACGCTGCAAACCACCACCCGCACCACCGACCAGAGCGCGGCGGCCCAGCAGGAACGCCACGCCGCCGCGATTGCCGCCGCCAGCCGCTTGCCGGAATACCTGGCCACTGAGCGCCAGGAATACGCCACCCTGCCGGAAGCGCAAGGCGCCGCCGCCATGGCGGCGGCCCAGCGCGCGGCGGAACAGCGCCTGTCGCGCGAACAGCACGCCGCCAGGGGCGGCAGCGGCGGCCTGGACCAGCAGCAATTGCTCGACTCCGCCGCCGTGGCGCGCCAGATGCAGGAAGAAGTGGAAGCCGAGGCGCGGGCCGCGCGGCAAGCCGGACAACATGCCGACACACCCCGCCCGCCCAACGCGGCCGATCCGGCGCTGGCGGCCGCCATTGCCGCCTACAATGCCCCCGCCATGGCCGCCGCCGGCCCGCGCCCGCCGGTCCCGTCCGCGCAATCGGCCCGCGTGCCAAGCGTGGCGCCGGTCCCGCCAGTGGAGCCGGTCGAGCCGGTTGCGGAAAGCGCCGGCGGCAATACGGGGTCGGGCGCGCCGCCCGATCCACGGCGATAAGGCTTGCCGCCCGGCATAGGCGCTGCGCCAGCAAGGGCACGCCTAGGTATGCCGACCCGTTTTACGGTCTCCCTGATATGTGCCAGCTTAGGCCCCCCTGAGTCAGGCCGACACTGGCATTCGCGCCAATAATTGCAATAAAAATATTGTTAACACTTAGATAATTTCCGTCTAGTATGTTATATTTTTTGCATTGTTTTGATAAATATAACTTCTCAGATGAAATCCATACGCAATTTACCCAGCCTGGCAGGCCTGGCTGTCTCAGCCCTCGCTCCCGTCATTTCCCACGCCAATCCGGGCGACGACGTCTGTTTCGCGATCTT
>CBIHOX010000233.1:0-6857 GCA_966211685.1 uncultured Pseudoduganella sp. | reverse complement strand
TGTCGTTCGATACCGAAGGCAACGTGGCCAAGGGCCGCGAACTGATCGCGCTGTACGAAAAAGCCGGCATCCCGCGCGAACGCGTGCTGATCAAGATCGCCTCGACCTGGGAAGGCATCCGCGCGGCGGAAATCCTGGAAAAGGAAGGCATCCACTGCAACCTGACCCTGCTGTTCTCGCTGGCGCAAGCCATTGCGTGCGCGGAAGCCGGTGTGCAACTGATTTCGCCGTTCGTGGGCCGCATTTACGACTGGTACAAGAAAAGCACCGGCATCGACTACGTGGGCGCGGAAGATCCGGGCGTGCAGTCGGTCAAGCGCATCTACAACTACTACCGCAAGTTCGGCTACAAGACCGAGGTCATGGGCGCCAGCTTCCGCAACACCAGCCAGATCCTGGAACTGGCCGGTTGCGACTTGCTGACCATCAGCCCCGACTTGCTGCAAAAGCTGGCCGACACCGATGCCCCGGTCGAGCGCAAGCTGGGCGCCGACAGCGCCACCGGCGGCATCGTGCAGTTGAGCGTCGATGAGAAATCGTTCCGCTTCATGCTCAATGAAGATGCGATGGCGACGGAAAAACTCGCCGAAGGCATCCGCGCGTTTTGCGCCGATTCGGGCAAGCTGAAACAAATCATTTCCGCGATGCGCTGATTGTCTGTTTTTCAATAAAAATACCCGGCCCGTCCAGCGCGCGCCGGGTATTTTTGTTTCTGGATTGTATGTTGCAAGGTTGAAACGTATAACAAAACGTTACATGGGGCCCTGTTATACAATGCCCAACACCGTTCCGGCCGCAGGCGCCGGGACGCTCCGCATCCAACCTCCAATCCGAGACACCCATGAGACCAGTCCCTCGCTGCCTCCCTGTTGCCGTCCTGTCGTTGCTGGCTGCCTGCGGCCACAAAGACGAAAAGGCCGCCGCCGCCCCGCCCCCACCGCCCAAAGTCGCTGTCTACACGGTCGCTCCCGCCGCCCTGACCCTGTCGGCGGAATTGCCGGGCCGGCTGGAAGCGTCGCGCATTGCCCAGGTGCGGGCGCGCACGCCCGGCATCGTACTGTCCCGCGTCTACAAGGAAGGCACCGACGTCAAGGCCGGCGACATCCTGTTCCGCATCGACCCAGCGCAATTCCAGGCATCGTATGACAGCGCCCAGGCCGCCGTCGCCAAGGCCGAGGCCAACCTGGCGCAGGCCGATCTGAAGGTCAAACGGTATAAACCGTTGCTGGCCGCGCAAGCCGTCAGCAACCAGGAATATGACGACGCCGTGACGGCGCAAAAGCAGGCCACCGCCGACCTGGCCACGGCGCGCGCGGCGCGCCAGACCGCCGGTCTGACCCTGGGCTACGCCACCGTGACCGCGCCGATTTCCGGCCGTGTCGGCCGCGCGCTGGTGACCGAGGGCGCGCTGGTGGGCCAGGGCGAAGCCACGCCGCTGGCCGTGGTGCAGACCCTGGATCCGATCTACGTGACCATCACGCAATCGGCTGCCGATGTGCTGCGGCTGCGCAAGGCGCTGGCTGACGGCAAGTTGCGCGGCGCCGGCAATGGCGCGGCCAAGGTCACGCTGGTGACCGAGGATGGCCAGCCCTATGCGCGCGCCGGCAAGCTGCTGTTCTCCGACGTCACCGTCGATGAAGGCACGGGCGCCATCACCATGCGGGCGGAATTCCCGAACCCGGACCGCACGCTGTTGCCCGGCATGTACGTGCGCGCGCGCCTGGAACAGGCCGTCAACGAATCGGCTATCGCGGTGCCGCAGCAAGCCGTGGTGCGCGGCCCCGAAGGCGCCGCCGTGCTGGTGGTGGGCGCCGACAACAAGGTGACGTCGCAGCCGGTGAAGGCCGACGCCGCGCAGGACGGCAGCTGGATCATCAGTTCCGGCTTGAAGGGTGGCGAGAAAATCATCGTGGAAGGTTTCCAGAAGACCAAGCCGGGCGGCACCGTGACGCCGGCGCCGTGGCAGGGACCGCCGGCCGGCAATGCGCCGGGCCAGGTCAGCGCACCGGCGCAGCCGGGCGCCGCACCAGCCACCGCTGCCGCGGCCTCCGCGCCCGCCCCAGCCGCCCCCGGCGCCGCGCCGGCCACCGCGGCGGCAGCGAAATAAGCGGGAGTCCAGATGGCCAAATTCTTTATCGACCGCCCCGTCTTCGCGTGGGTGATCGCGCTGTTCATCCTGCTGGGCGGGATGCTGGCGATCACCTCGCTGCCGGTGGCGCAATACCCGACCATCGCGCCGCCGTCCATCGTGATTTCCGCCACCTATCCGGGCGCCACCGCCCAGGTGCTGGACGATGCCGTCACCAGCGTGATCGAGCAGGAAATGAATGGCGCGGACGGCCTGCAATACGTCGAATCGCAAAGCGAGGCCAATGGCAACGTCAGCATCACCGTGACGTTCCTGCCCGGCACCAATCCCGACCTGGCCGCAGTGGACGTGCAAAACCGCATCAAGCGGGTCGAATCGCGCCTGCCGCAGGCGGTCACGCAACAGGGCGTGCAGGTCAACAAGGCGCGCAGCAACATCCTGATGTTCGTCGGCGCCTCGTCCACCGACGGCTCGATGGATACCGCCGCGATCGGCGATTACCTGGCCCGCAACGTGGTCAATGAAATCAAGCGCCTGCCGGGCGTGGGCCAGGCCCAGCTGTTCGGCACCGAGCGCGCGATGCGGATCTGGATCGACCCGGACAAGCTGGTCGGCTACAAGCTGTCGATGGCCGACGTGACGGGGGCGATCCGCGCGCAAAACGCGCAGGTGACGGCCGGCACGCTGGGCGACTTGCCGGCGCCGCGCTCGCAGACCTGGTCCGCGCCCGTGGTGGTACAGGGGCAGATGACGTCGCCCGAGGAATTCGGCAGGATCGTGCTGCGCGGCGCCGGCAGCGGCGCCACCGTGCGCCTGGCCGACGTGGCGCGCATCGAGATGGCCGGCGCGTCCAACGCCATCAGCGCGCGCCTGAACGGCCAGCCCTTCGTGGCCATCGCCGTGCAGCAGTCGCTGACCGGCAATGCGCTGGCCACCGCCAACCTGGTTCGGGCCAAGATGGATGAGTTGTCGAAATTCTTCCCGCCCGGCCTGCAGTACACGATCCCGTACGACACCTCGCTGTTCGTGAAGATCTCGATCGAGGAAGTGGTGAAAACCCTGCTCGAAGCCGTGGTGCTGGTGTTCCTCGTGATGTACCTGTTCCTGCAGAACTTCCGCTATACCCTGATTCCCACCATCGTGGTGCCGGTGGCGCTGCTGGGCACGTTCGCCGTGATGCAGCTGGCCGGTTTTTCCATCAACGTGCTGACCATGTTCGGCATGGTGCTGGCGATCGGTATCCTGGTCGACGACGCCATCGTGGTGGTGGAAAACGTCGAGCGCATCATGAGCGAGGAAGGCTTGTCGCCGCGCGCGGCCACGCGCAAGGCCATGGGCCAGATCACGGGCGCCATCATCGGCATTACGCTGGTCTTGATCGCCGTGTTCATCCCGATGGCGTTCTTCGGCGGCGCGGTGGGCGCGATCTACCGCCAGTTCTCGCTGTCGATGGTGTCGTCGATGGTGTTTTCCGCCCTGATGGCGCTGACCCTGACGCCGGCGCTGTGCGCCACGCTGTTGAAGCCCATCCCGGCCGGGCACCATGAAAAGCGCGGCTTCTTCGGCTGGTTCAACCGCCGCTTCGCCGCCACCGCCACCGGTTACCAGCGCGTGATCGCCACCATCCTCACCCGCACCGGCCGCTACATGGTCGTGTTCGCGCTGGTATGCGGCGTGGTGGCGTGGCTGTACGTGCGCCTGCCGTCGTCGTTCTTGCCGAACGAGGACCAGGGCTACATCATCGCCAACGTCCAGTTGCCGGCCGGCGCCTCGAAGAGCCGCACCGAGGAAGTGCTGGCGAAGGTCGATGCCTACCTGCGCCAGCAAAAGGCCGTGGCGCGCACGATCGCCGTGGCCGGCTTCAGTTTTTCCGGCAATGGCCAGAACGCCGGCCTGGTGTTCGTGCCGCTCAAGGACTGGAAGGAGCGCGGGCCGGAAGACGCTGCCGACAAGGTGGCCGGGCGCGCGTTCGGCGGCCTGGCCGGCATACCCGACGCCAGCATCTTCGCGCTCAGCCCGCCGCCGATCCGCGAACTGGGCAACGCCACCGGCGTGACCCTGCGCCTGCAGGACCGCAGCAGCCAGGGCCACGCGGCGCTGGTGGCGGCGCGCAACCAGTTGCTGGGACTGGCGTCGAAAAGCCCGGTCCTGAAAGGCATGCGCCCGGAAGGGCTGGAAGACGCGCCGCAACTGCAGCTCGACATCGACCGTGAAAAAGCCTATGCGCTGGGCGTGTCGTTTGCCGACATTAACAATGCCCTGTCGGTGGCGTTCGGCTCCAGCTACGTCAACGACTTCACGTCCAGCGGCCGCCAGCAGCGCGTGATCGCGCAGGCCGACGCGCTGCGCCGCCTGCAGCCGGACGACTTGCTGCGCCTGCACGTGAAGAACGCTTCGGGCGCCATGGTGCCGCTGGCGTCGTTCGCGTCCTCGAAGTGGGTAACGGGCGCCATGCAGCTGGTGCGCTACAACGGCTATCCCGCGATCCGCCTGAGCGGCGACGCGGCGCCCGGCTACAGCACCGGCGAAGCCATGGACGAGGTCGAACGGCTGGCGCGGCAATTGCCGCCGGGCTTCGGCATCGAGTGGACCGGCCAGTCGCTGGAAGAAAAAACCTCCGGCTCGCAGGCCCCTGCCCTGTTCGCGCTGTCGATGCTGGCCGCGTTCCTGGTGCTGGCGGCTCTGTATGAAAGCGAATCGATCCCGATTGCCGTGCTGTTGGTGGTGCCGCTCGGCATCCTGGGCGCGCTGCTCGGCGCGACGATCCGCGGCCTGCCCAACGACGTTTACTTCAAGGTCGGCCTGATCGCCATCATCGGCCTGTCGGCAAAGAACGCGATCCTGATCATCGAATTTGCCAAGGACTTGCAGGCGCAGGGCAAAGGCCTGGTGGACGCCACGCTGGAAGCCGTGCATTTGCGGTTCCGCCCCATCATCATGACGTCGCTGGCGTTCATCCTCGGCGTGCTGCCGCTGGTGATCGCCAGCGGCGCCGGCTCGGCCAGCCAGCGCGCGATCGGCACCGGCGTGATGGGCGGCATGATCACGGCAACCGTGCTGGCGGTATTCCTGGTCCCGGTATTCTTCGTCGTGATCCGCCGCATTTTCAAAGGCAGCGAGCGCCAGCGGCGCCTCGCCGCGCATGAACTGGATTTACCGGAGAACCCGGCAAAATGAGACTGAATCTGATCCCCTTCCTGGTGGGCGCGGCCTGCGCCGGTTCGTTGGCCCTGCTGTCCGGCTGCTCGATGGCGCCGCGCCTTGAACGCCCGGCCGCACCGGTGGCCGCCACCTACCCGGCCCTGCCCGCGGTGGCCGGCATGGCCGGCACGGCGGCAACCGCGCCGGCCGCCGCTTCGCAAGGCCACGCCGCCGTCGATACCGGCTGGCGCGACTATTTCACCGACCCGCGCCTGCAGCCATTGATCGCGTCGGCGCTGGAACACAACCGCGACTTGCGCACCGCCGCGCTGCGGGTGGAAGAAGCGCGCGCGCTGTACGACGTGCAGTCGGCCGACCGCGTGCCGAACGTGAACGCCAATCTCAGCGAATCGCGGGCGCGCACGCCGGCCGCGTTCTCGCCCAGCGGCAAGGCCGCCGTGGGCCAGCGCGCCGATATCAGCATCGGGATTCCCGCCTTCGAGCTCGACTTCTTCGGCCGCGTGAAAAGCCTGTCCGACGCCGCGCTGGCGTCGTACCTGGCCACCGATGAAGCGCGGCTGGCCGCGCAACTGACGGTGGTGGCGGAAACCGCGAAAGCGTATTACACCGAACGCGCGCTGGCTGAACAGGCGGCGCTGGCGCAGCGCACCTATGAGGCGCGCGCCAGGACCTATGGCTTGACGCGGCAGCGCCTCGAAGCGGGCGCCTCGTCGCTGCTGGACGTGCGCTCCAACGAAACCCTGATGGAAACCGCGCGCGTGGCGGCGCTGACGCTGGCGCGCCAGCGCGCGCAGGCCGCCAATGCGCTGGCGCTGCTGGTGGGCGCGCCGGTCCCCGCCGCCGAGGGCGGCGCCATGCTGTCCGATACCGCCATCGACGCCATGAGCGTGCTGCCGGAAGGCTTGCCGTCCGACTTGCTGGCGCGCCGTCCCGACATCCGCGCCGCCGAGCAGCGGCTGCAGGCGGCCAACGCGAACATCGGCGCGGCGCGCGCGGCGTTCTTCCCCCGCATCAGCCTGACCGCGGCGCTGGGCAGCGCCAGCCCGTCGTTCGGCGGCCTGTTCGACAGCGGCAGCGGCACCTGGTCCTTCACGCCGCAACTGGTGCTGCCGGTGTTTGCCGCCGGCCGCAACCAGGCCAACCTGTCGCTGGCGCAAACCCGCAAGCACATCGCGGTGGCCGATTATGAAAAGGCGATCCAGGCGGCGTTCCGTGAAGTGGCCGATGCGCTGGCGGCGCGTACCTACCTGGGCAGCCAGGTGGCGGCGCAGCGCGCCATCCAGGAAGCCCAGGCCGAGCGCCTGAAGCTGCTGACCCTGCGCTTTGAAAACGGCGTGGCCAGCTCGCTCGACGTGCTCGACGCCCAGCGCGAACTGTTCAGCGCCGAACAGTCGCTGGTGCAGGCGCGCCTGTTGCGGGCCACCAGCGCGATCGACCTGTACAAGGCGCTCGGCGGCGGCGTGAAATAGCACCGCTTCGCGCAAGTTCGCATGGGCGGGGCGGCCAACCCGCCCCGCCCAGCGAGGGGCCTGTTGGCCCGGGGGCGCGCGACGCGCTCGGCCGGCTGCGGCTCGCCCTTGCGACGCACCGACGCCTCAGCAGTGGC